>NZ_JARJDD010000002.1:0-435279 GCF_029269935.1 Gordonia sp. N1V | reverse complement strand
GCGCGTGTCCTGCTCTCCCGCAAAGAAATTGACCCACTCAATAGTCAGTAGAGCCCAGTGTGTTCGACGCAAGGGGAATTTTGATCAATTCTGCTTGTGGACAACGTGTTTCGGCGCTGATTTTCTGTCGGTGGGTTGTGGTAAGGGGTGCGGGTTTTCGTATTTCTTGTTCTCGATGTGGTTGGGAGCCTGGTTGTCTCGCCGGGTCTCGAGGCCCGGCGCTGGGGCGCCGGGCACCTCGACCATCGGGGGGAAGGCTCTCGAGCATCGGTAGGGCGGGTTGTTCGACCATCGGGGGAAGGTTCTCGACCAGCGGGGAAAGGCGCTGACGATCCGGAGGAGGTCGGCGCCTTGACCGTCGGGAGTGATGAGTACGCGGCTCCACTGTGCAGGCGCGTCTGGTGCACGGCGGTGGATGTGGTTGCGATACTTGTCATCTCACCGGGTCTCGAGGCTCGCCGCACGCGGCTCGCACCTCGACCAGCGGGGATCGAGCGGAACGGTCAGCTACCGGACGCGTCGTCGATCACCGAGGTTTCGCCGGGAACGTACCTGTCCGGCAACGGTTCTCCGGGTTCGGGCAACGAGTCCTTGTCGATGAGATGCTCGAAGGCGAGCAGATTGCGCAACGATTCGCCGCGCGAGACGCGCCACGCCCATTCGCGACGGATCGAGGTGGCGAAGCCGATTTCGAGCAGAGCGTTGAAGTCGCCGTCGGCGGCCTCGAGTACCTGTCCGAGAACACGGTCCACCTCATCGGCGGTGAGCGCATCCCCGGAGATCCGGCCGATCAGGTAGATGTCGCCGATGTTGTCGATCGTGTACGCCACGCCGTAGAGCCGGCGATTGCGTTTGAGCAGGAACTTGAAGACCTCTTCGAGTTTCTCGTCGGGGTGGCGGCAGACAAATGCCTCCACCCGCACACCGTAGGTGCCCGCGGTCAGCAGCACCGTCGTCTTGAGCTTGCGCTCCCCCGGCAGCTCGAGCACGATGTGCTCGGCCTGGGCTGCGCCGGAACTCTTACGGGTGAACGGGATCTCCCGTTCGGAGAGCACCTTTTCGAGTAATTCGATGTGGTCGGTGTGACTCATCGTCTTCCTTCCGCTTCGACGGTTGTGGCCACGAGAATCTCTCGGGACACCATCACTCAGAGGGGCATCCGCGCCCGACGGCGTCGCCAGCGGCGGGTCGCCCGCACCAGTGGGGTCACCCCGACGGCCGGGACACGGTTACCCGCAAAGGATTCCATCGCTCGCGCATAACTCGCCAACAGCGCGTCGGTGGTGTGCTCCCATGAGAATTGTTCGGCATGCTCGCGTGCGCGGCGTCCCATCGCGGCCAGCTGATCGGAACTGCTGAGCATTTTCTCCAGCGCGGTCGTCCAGTCCCCGATCTGATGCCCATCCACGAGCATCCCCGACCTGCCGTCGGCCACCGCCACCCCGAGTCCGCCGACGTTGGCGGCCAACACCGGGACGCCACACGCCTGCGCCTCGATGGCGACAAGACCGAAGCTCTCCGAATAACTGGGCACCGCAACGAGATCCGATGACCGATAGACCTCCGCCAGGCGCGTCGCGGGCTGCGGCGGCAAGAACGTGACGGCGTCGGAGATGCCGAGTTCGGCGGCCAGATCGATCAGCGCGGTCGGCCGGTCGAGTCCGCTGCCCGACGGTCCGCCAACGATCAATACGTGAACCGGCCGACGGCCCGTCGCCCGCTGCCGCTCGATCAGCGGCGCCGCGGCGGCGAGCAAGACGTCGGGAGCCTTGAGAGGCTGGATACGACCGACGAACGTCACGATGCTCGCCTCGGCCGGCAGTCCGAGTTCTGCGCGCGCATCGGAGCGCGAACCCGGTGTGTAGCAGTCGAGATCGGCACCGGGAGTCACGATATCCACTCGGCCGGGGTCGGCGTCGTACATGGTGATCAGCTCGTTGCGTTCGGTGTCGGTGTTGGCCACGAGCCGATCGGCCTCCGCAACCACCTGCTGCTCGCCGATCACCCGCAACCGCGGTTCGGCCGCATCCCCTTTCGCCAGCGAGGCGTTCTTCACCGCAGCCAGCGTGTGCGCGGTATGCACCAACGGCACGCCCCACCGCTCCCGGGCGAGCCACCCCACCTGTCCCGACAACCAGTAGTGCGAATGGATCAGGTCGTAATAGCCGGGCCGCTGCATCGCCTCGGCGCGCAGCACCCCTGCGGTGAACGCACAGAGCTGGGCGGGCAGATCCCGCTTGTCGAGCCCCTCGAACGGTCCCGCCACGATGTGTCGGACGGTGATCCCGTCCGCGGCCGCCACCGTGGGGGCATCCGCCGAGGACGTCGCCCGCGTGAAGATCTCGACCTTCACCCCACGCCGGGCCAGACGCTGCGCCGTCTGCCAGACGTAGACGTTCATCCCGCCCGCGTCGCCGGTACCGGGCTGCGCCAACGGCGAGGTGTGCACCGAGATCAACGCGATGCGCCGGGGCCGTGACGAGCTCATCCCTTCAGCTTAGAGAAGCACACGGCGACGGCTCGGGTCAGCGCCCCGTCCGGACGGCCCCGACCACCCACCGTGTGTGGTCAACATGCCCCACAGTTCTCGACTCGGACGTTGACACATTGGCAAGAGTGTCTCACTATCACTACATGACGACTGCAACGTCTCACGAGCCGCTTTTCCGCCTGCGCTCGGGCGCGCAATGGCGCGACCCCTTCGGCATGTATGCGCGCCTGCGTGCCGAGTCCCCGGTCCATCACGTCACCGACGACCCGTCCGGCGCGGACTTCTGGGTTCTGACCCGGCATGCGGACGTCATGGCCGCGGCCACCGACCTGACGACGTTCTCCTCGGCGGCGGGACTCACCGTCGTCGACGGTGAGATCGAGGCCATCGGCATGGCCGACAACCCACCGATGGTCATGCAGGACCCGCCCGGCCACACCGCCTTCCGCGCTCTGGTCGCGCGCGGCTTCACCCCTCGTCAGGTGCAGTCGATCCGGCCGCGGATCCACGACTTCGTGACCACCCGCCTCGACGAAATCGCCGATCACGGACCCGCCACCCCCGTCGACATCGCACACCTGCTCCTCAAACCGTTGCCGAGCATGCTGGTCGCGCATTATCTCGGTGTGCCGGAGAAGGATTGGGCACGATTCGACGAGTGGACCGAGGCCATTGTCGGCGCAGTCGGCGGGACCGCCGACCCGGGTGCGGGAACCGCGGGCGCCGCGACCGGCGAACTGCTCGGCTACTTCGCCGACCTCATCGCGCAGCGCCGCACCGAAGGCGCCACCGGCTCCGACACCGTCTCCACCCTCGTCGCCGCCGGACGCGCCGACGACGACGCCGGCCTCGTCTCGATCCTCGCGTTCGTGTTCACCATGATCGCCGGCGGCAACGACACCACGACGGGCTTGCTGGGCGGCTCGCTGGCGCTACTGTCCGAACATCCCGATCAGCGTGCACAACTCGTCGCCGACCCCTCACTCATCGGCGACGCCGTCGAAGAGCTGCTGCGACTGACCTCCCCGGTGCAGGGGCTATGCCGCTCGACGACCCGTCCGGTGCGCTACGACACCCCCGACGGTCCGGTCGAGATCCCCGCCGGCCGCAAGGTGCTGCTCTGCTACGCCGCGGCCAACCGCGACCCGGAGGTCTTCGGCGCCGACGCCGAGGCCCTCGACGTCACGCGTCGTCCGCGCGGCATCCTCACCTTCAGCCATGGCGACCACCACTGCCTCGGCGCGGCCGCCGCGCGGATGGCGGCCGACGTCACGCTCACCGAACTCCTCGCCCGCTTCCCCGAGTTCGAGATCGATGTCGACGGAATCGAATGGGCGGCAGGACATTACGTCCGACGACCGACCCGCGTCCCGTTCCGGACCGGCCCGGTCCACCGATGACCTCGCCCACCAACTGGCTGGCCGCCGACCGCGCCGATCTGGCGGCCACGCGCATCCTCGACACCGCCGAGTCGCTGTTCGTCGCGCGCGGGGTGGCCTCGGTGACCATGCGCGATGTCGCCGATGCGGTGGGCTGCTCGCGCGCCACCCTCTACCGCCACTTCCCCGGCCGCGACCGCCTGCTGGCCGCCTACGTCGAGCGCACGGCGACCATCATCGGCGCCGACGTCGCCGAACGCATCGGCGCGGTCGGCACACCGGCCGATCGGCTGGTCGCCGCGATCGAGACCGCACTGTCCGGGGTGCGCCGGAACCCGGCTCTGTCCACATGGTTCGACGCCGAGATGGCCGGCACGTCGACCCAGCTGGCGCTGCTCTCGCCGGCGATCGACGCCCTGGCCACCGGCATCCTCGCCCGGCTGGCACCCGAACTCGGTGACAACGGTGACAACGAACTCCCCGACACCGACCTCTCCGATCGAGCCGGCTGGCTGGTGCGGGTGATGGTCTCCCTGCTGGCCGCCCCCGCGCCCGACGCCGACACCGAACGCGACCTGCTCACCCGCTTCGTCGTGCCGGTCGTCCTTCCTTCGCACCCTCCCGCGTAAACCGCACCCACCGGCGAACGGGCGCCGATTCGTCGCGACGAATGCCGTCCCCTACACTGCATTCGGTAACGATTGTCGTTTTCGCGAAGGGTGCTACTCCATGAAGCGTGCATTGGTCGCCTCCGCAGGTCTGCTGACCGCCGCGGCCCTGGTCCTGTCGGGCTGTTCGGACGACGGCGGCGGCTCGTCGAGTGGCGGCAAACCGACCGTGGTCACCTCGACCAACGTGTGGGGTTCGGTGGCCTCCGCGGTGGCCGGGAACGACGCCGAGGTCACCGCGCTGTTCACCAACAGCGCCGACGACCCGCACGAGTTCGAGCCGTCGGCGTCGGACACCGCGAAGGTCGCCGACGCCTCGGTGATCCTCATGAACGGTGGCCACTACGACGAGTACATGGAGCAGGCCGCCAAGAACAGTTCCGGCACGGTGATCAACGCCTTCGACATCATGGAGGGCGGTCACGAGGAGTCCACCGAAGAGACCGGCACCGACGAGGGTCACTCGCACGAGGTCAACGAGCACGTCTTCTACAATCTGGCCGTCGTCGGACAGGTCGCCACCAAGCTCGGTGAGGCGTTGGCCGCCAAGGACTCCGCTCACGCCGAGACCTACCGCACCAATGCCCTGCGCTTCAACACCGAACTCGCCGCCGTCCGCAATCAGGTGAGCCAGATCAAGGCCGCCCACAACGGGACCAAGGTCGCCCAGACCGAACCGCTGGCCGGATACCTGCTCACCGAGGCCGGACTCTCCGACGTCTCCCCCGCCGGCTTCACCGCAGCCGTCGAGGAGGGTCAGTCACCCTCGGCCGCCGACCGCGCCGCCCTGCAGGACCTGCTCACCTCCCGCACCGTGAAGGCTTTCATCTACAACACCCAGGCCGTCGACACGGTGACCGAGGCGTTGCTCACCGTCGCCCAAGGTGCGAAAGTACCGGTCGTGAAGTTCACCGAAACGCTGCCCGACGGTGTCAGCGATTACGTCGTCTGGCAGCGCGGTCAGGTCGAGGCCCTCGCGAATGCGTTGAACTCGTCCGGAGCCTGATGACCAGCCCGATCCCCGCCACCCCGAGCCCCGCAACGCCGATCCCGGTCGCCTCGTTTCGCCACGCGCGGCTCGCCTTCGGCGAGCGGGTGCTCTGGGACGACCTGAACCTGACGATCGAGGCCGGCGAGTTCGTCGCCGTCCTCGGTCCGAACGGTTCGGGCAAGACGTCGTTCCTGCGCACCCTGCTCGGCCAGTACCCGTTGAGCGCCGGTGACCTCGACGTCACCGACGCCGTCGGCTACATCCCGCAGCAGCACGCCGACGACGCCGACACCATGGCCCTGCGTGCCCGCGACCTGGTCGGATTCGGCGTCGACGGGGCGCGGTGGGGTATCGGTCTGCGCGGGCGACTCGAACGCCGACGCATCGTCGACGCCGCACTCGCCGAGGTCGGTGCGACCGCCTACGCCGATGCCCCGGTCGGGCTGCTCTCCGGCGGTGAACAGCAACGATTGCGGGTGGCGCAGGCACTGACCACCGATCCGCAGCTACTGCTCTGCGACGAGCCGCTGGCCAGCCTCGACCCGGCCAGCCAGGAACGCGTCGTCGAACTCATCGACCGTCGCCGGCGCACCGCGCACACCGCAGTAATCCTGGTGACGCACGAGATCAACCCGGTGATGCCGTATGTGGACCGGGTGCTCTACCTCGTCGGCGGCCAGTTCCTCGCGGGGCCGCCGGAGAAGGTGATGACGACGGCGACACTCTCGGCGCTCTACGGCAGTCACGTCGAGGTGGTGCGCGTCAACGGCCGCCTCCTCGTCGTCGGCGGCGAAGAGGGCATCGCACACTGCCACGCCGACGAGGAGCATCCGGGCCTGTGAGTACCGTTCTGGCCGCCCGTACCGTCGTGGCCGCCGACGTCGAACTCCGCGACTTCTGGGACTTCGCCGAGACCGCGCGACTGCTGCACTACGACTTCGTCTGGCAGGCGCTCATCGCGCTGGCGCTGCTCGGCGCACTCTCCGGCGTCCTCGCCCCACTGATCGTGTCGCGGCAGATGTCATTCGCGGTGCACGGCGCCAGCGAACTGTCGGTCACCGGCGCCGCCGCGGCGTTGCTCGCCGGTGTCAGCATCAATCTCGGCGGGGTGATCGGCGCGGTCCTCGCCGCCGCCGTCTTCGGTTTCATGGGAAATCGTGCCCGCGAACGCGATTCGGTGATCGGCGTCGTAATGGCCTTCGGATTGGGATTGGGCGTGCTGTTCCTGGCACTCTACGGCCGCATCGGTGCCGGCTTCGCGCTGCTGACCGGGCAGGTCGTCAGTGTCGGCGTGCACGGGATGACCGCCATCGCGATCACCACCGCCGTGGTGCTGGTGGTCCTCACCGTCATCTACCGTCCGCTGTTGTTCGCCTCGCTGGACCCCCGGGTCGCGCAGGCGCGCGGCGTGCCGATGCGTGTGCTGTCGGTGGTGTTCGCGATCCTCGTCGGCCTCGCCGCCGCGCAGGGCGTGCAGATCATCGGGGCGCTGCTGGTGATGTCGCTGATGATCACCCCCGGCGCCGCCGCCGCGCGCCTGAGCGCCAATCCGACGGTCGTGCTGGGCCTGTCGGTGCTATTCGCCGAGATCGCCGCCGTCGGCGGTCTGCTGCTCTCGTTGGCGCCGCAACTACCGGTCTCGGTGTTCGTCACCACGATCTCGTTCGTGATCTACCTCGTGTGCCGGGCGATCGGCTCCCGGCGGACACACGCCACCCGCACCTGACCCCACCACCGGCGCCGAGGTGTCACTCCTCCGGCCCGCCCGGGTTGCACATCGTGTTGATCATCTCCTGCTGCGACACCACCGGGCGGTCGGGTTCGATGTTCCAGCTCGGCTTGTCGGGCGCGACGATCCGCGCGTAGGTCCAGTGGCAGTCGAACTGGGCGCGCATCCCCGGGGTGTCGGCGTTGGGCGCCAGCGCGAGCACCTCGGCCCACGCGACGTCGGCGCCGTTGTCGGAGGTCGTCTTGCGACCCGAGGGCGTGGGATAGATCTGCAGGCTCGGCCCGACCTGCGTCTGCACCCACTGCACGTGATCGATGTACGGCGGCAGGTGCACCGGATCGGTCGTCGGGGACGCCGTCGGCTCGATCCACGACGACGGTGACGAAGCGGTGGGCGAGGAAGCATCCGGCGACGGGGTGGATGGCGCCGTGGCGGATGGCGACAGGGACGATGGCGACAGGGACGTGCTCGGCTCCGAACCCGTCGCAGAGGACGACTCGTCGCCGCAGCCGGCCACGCCGACGAGCAGTACGGCGCAGGCAACGGCGCCGACGACGGAAGCGAGTATTCGGTGCCACGGTTGACGTCTCACCTCCGCGACAATAGTCACCGGAGTAGGCTGCGCGGTGTGCCGAACGGTCGCACTCGCGTACGAACCACGGTGATCAGCCTGGTGCTGGCCGTGGTCCTGTTCGGGCTCAACGCCTGCAGCTACCTCAACCCGGGTTCCGAATCCGGTGCCGAGACCACACATTTCGCCGGACGTGTCGACACCACCCCCACCGGTCTGCACCTCGACGGAACGCCGTGGTGGCCTTCCGGATTCAACGCCTATCAGCTCGGCACCAACTGGGCGGTGAACGCCGGGTGCGGGGCCGAGGTGGATCTGGACCGCTACTTCGGCGCACTGCCGCCGCGCGCCCTCACCCGCTTCAACCTGTATGCGATGTTCGCGGTCAACAAACACACCGGCGGACTGGATTTCGGCCCGCTCGATGCCGTGTTCGCAGCCGCCAAGCGGCACCACCAGATGGTGCTGCCGGTGTTGACCGGCTCGTCGGGCGATTGCGAGGACGGGGTGTTCAAGGACCGGTCCTGGTACACCGACGGATGGCGCACCACCCGCGCCGTCGGTGGGATGACCTACGCCGACTGGATGTCGATCGCGGTGAAGCGCTGGGCCGGCGAAACATCGCTCGCCGGTTGGGAACTCGTCGGTGAGCCGGAGACCAGCAGCTGCGGCGCAGGCGGTTGCGACCTGGCACACCGCACCTGCCAACCCGGCGCGGCGCAGGTTCTGCGCGACTTCTTCGATGCCGCCGGGGCCGCCTTGCGCGACATCGATCGGCGCCACCCCATGTTCGCCGGCTTCACCGGCGGCGACCAATGCGGCACCACCGGCACCGACATGGACATCGTCGCGCAGTCGCCGCATCTCGACGTACTCGACTACCACGACTATCGCAACGACGAGGGCATCCCACCCGCGGGCAGCGACCTAAGCGCGCGAATCGCGTTGGCGCACCGCCTCGGCAAGCCGATCGTCGTCAACGAACTCGGCATCAAGGCCGGTTCGTGCCTGTCGATCTCGACCCGCGCCGCCGAACTACGCACCCGCCTCGCCGACATCCGGCGAGAAGGTGTCGCCGGGGTGTTGCTGTGGGCGTTCGTCCCCGATCCGCGCCCCGACGAGTGCACCTACGACATCGGCTACGACGACCCCGCGTGGCGGGTCGTCGACCAGGCGATCGTCTGAGTCGCCCCACGTCGCTCGATCGGTGTCCCTCAGCCCGACCGACTCCCGGTCACCCGGTACACCCGCCAGTCGGGCAGGTCGGCCCCCTGGTTGCGCACGTCGAGGACCCGCACGGCGATCTGCGCACCGTTCTCGTAGAGCGTCGGATAGCGTTGATTGAGGGCGTCGGACAGGCCTCGTCCGGACGCGGGTACCGCCAGCATGTATTGCACCCCTGCGGCTTTGGGGTCGTTGAGGACCTCGACGAAGTCGGAGTCGGACGGGATGACGAATTGTTTGGGCCGTCGCGACTGCACGACGACGGCGAATCCGTAGACGGTGTCGGTGAGCACGCTGCCGTCGGGCAGGTCGAGTGAGTCGAGGTAGCGGGCGAGGGTCCGTTCGGTGGAGAAGCTGCGCACGATCCGTCGTTCGTCGAGATGGCGCTGCGAGACCGAATCCGGGCGCGGCCACACCACCGACGAAAGCGCGAACTCCTGCGGCGCGTACTTCGGCGAGGTCATCCCGAATGCCGTGGTGGGCAACGACACCAGCATCACCAGGACCGCGATGGTGCCGGAGAACACGTATCGCCGGATCGGTCCCCCGGTCCAGTGGGCCACCAGAGTGGTGCGCGGACCCTGCCGACGATACGGCGACTGGCGTCGTGCGGGCACGGCCAACAGCGAGACCAGTGCGGCGAGCAGGATCACCGTCATGTAGAACCGCAGGAAACCGAACGTCGAACCCCGTGCGTAGGTGTAGACCTGGAACGCGAGCACCGCGCCGATCATGGCCAGCGGCACCAACACCGCGTACAAACGGCGGTGCCGGGCTCGCACGACCAGGACGAGCACCGCCAGCAGCGGCAACAGGGGCGCGAGGATCGCCAACTCGGTCATCGAGAATCGCAGCGCCTCACCCGCACCGTTGGAGCCACTGCCCCCGGATTGCTCGATGATGGCGGCGTTGCCGTATTCGGAGGAGAACTGCGCGAACGCATTTCCGGTGATGAGCCAACCGGTGAAGGCCCATGCGATGAATGCCACACCGGACGGCGCGGCCACCAGCACGGCGTCGAGGAAGGTACGACTGACCCGTTTGGTGCGATCGGCGCGGAACAAACTGACCCAGGCGACCCCGATCGTGCTCGCCAGCGCCGCCGCACCACCGTCGTAGCGAGTGAGGTAGCTCAACGCCAATGCTATTCCGGCGACCGCCAATTCGTGGACGTCATCGGTGTCGACCCATCGCATGAGCCGCCGCGCCGCCCACGCGAGGCAGAACAGGTAGGGCGCCTCGCTCATGCCGTTGGCGCCGTAGAGCACGATCATCGGGTTCAGCGCGTAACACGCGGTCGCCAGCGTCGCCACCACCGGATTGAGGCCGCGGTCGCGGGCGACCCCGGACACCTGGATCACCGATCCGGCCATGAACGCCGAGGACATGATCACCGCCGAGACCGCGTCGGTGGTCATCTGCGGAATCCACGGGGTCAGTGCGGTGAGCGGGAGTTGCACGATCGCCGTCAACGGCGTGAAGACGAATCCGATGGCCGCCAGATGCGGACTGCGACTGAACAACACCGACTGTGCGGACTGCACCCGCGAGAGTGCGTCGCCGAAGTACAGGTGCACATCGACCGCCAGGTACAGGCCCACCCCGCAGTAGAGCGCGAACATCGCCACGAACAGCACCAGCACCCAATTTCGGGTCATGCGCCACCACCCGAACCGGTCTCCTCGCCGCCGGAAGCCAACCCGTGCACCGTCTTCTCCCAGTACGACGGATTGAACAGGATCTGCCACATCCCCTTGATCGCGGCGATGCTCATCAGAATCCAGTACGCCGGGACCAGCAGTGCCGAACCCACCAGTTCGCTGCGGTCGTCCTCGCGGATGGCCATCAGGTTCATGTAGAGCGCCGAGCCGTTGCCGAAGACCAGCGAGAGCAACGACAGATAGTAGATCGGACCCCAGAACAGGTGCGCGACAACGGGTGGCTGGCCGGCGATCCACATGATCAGGATCAACCAGAAGACCATGTTCATGCACGCGATGAGCGGGGTGCCCGCGATGAGGAAGGTGAATCGGACCCACGCCACCGGACCGAGGATGTGCCACAACGTGATCGGGTGACGCATGTGCACCAGCCACGTCTGCATGTAACCCTTGTACCAGCGCGATCTCTGCCGAACCCAGTTGATCGCATCGACATTGGCCTCTTCGAGGGTCACCGAATCCAGCACGGCGGTGCGGTATCCGCTGTCGGCGATGCGCACGCCGAGGTCGGCGTCCTCGGTGACGTTGAACGGATCCCACGCGCCGATGTCGTCGAGCACGTCGCGCAGGAAGTGATTGGACGTGCCGCCCAACGGGATCGGGGCGCGGCTGACCATCATGCCGGGCAGCAGGAACCCGAACCAGATGCCGTAGTCGGCGGTGAACCAGCGGGTCAACAGGTTGTCGGTGGCGTTGTGAAAGCTGAGCTTGCCCTGCACGCACACCACCGAGTCGTCGCCGATGTTTCGGAAAACCCAAACCGCCCTGCGTAATTGGAGCGGATCGGGTTTGTCCTCGGCATCGAAGATGGTGACGATGTCGCCGGTGGCGAAGTGCAGACCGTAGTTGCACGCCTTGGGTTTGGTGCGCGGCTGCGCCGGTGGGGTGAGCACCACCGTCACCACGCCGCCCTCGTCCTCCATCGCACGCGCGGCCCGGATGGTCGGTTCGTCGTCCTCCTCGAGCAGCAGGAGCACCTGCAATTTGTCCTGCGGATACTCGATCGACTCGACCGCCTTGATGAGGTCGCCGACGACCTCGGGTTCGCCATAGGCGGGCACGAGCACGGTGTAGGGCGGCAGGTCGTCGTCGGACAGGGCGCGGGCCTGCTCGTCGGAGACGGCGATGGCCCCGTTGACCAGGCCGCGTCGGAAGATGACCAGCCGGTCGATCAGCGTGACCACGTAGGCGACGGTGGCGATGCCGATCAGGGTGGCCAGCGTCGGGATCGGGAAGAAGCCGACCAACACGACGATGACGAGCAGCAGGGCCAGGCCGCCGTACTTCTGTGGCCGGGAGAACGCGGTGGAGGCCGAGGCGTCGGCGTCGGCGTCGCGGAGTCGTTCGACCGCGTCGTAGAGGGCCTGCTGCCGATAGTCCTCGTCGACGAGCAACTCGGCGACCGGACGCGTCGGCCGGGTGCAGCGGCTCCGCGGGTCGGCGTCGGAGCGATGCCGGGCCCGCACGGGCGCTCCGGTGTCCTCGGCACTCACGTCCCGGCCTCCCGTCCGGCCGCTTCGACCTGGGCGTCGACGATGCCGGCGGCCAAGCCCACCAACAGATCCCGGTCCTTGTAGGTGGGGGTGGTGTCGCGGATGGCCGCGTTCCCGCGGAACAGGACGGTGAACATGGTGTTGACGTTGCCGACCACGGTGTACGTCGGCGCCGGGAAGTAGGCGTCGGTCTCGTGGTTGTCGACCGACCACAGCACGACCTGCTGGGTGAGGTCACCGTTGTTCCACCACCACGACACGACGGTGTAGCTGAGGTAGCGGGTGTCGTCGATCACCGTCCACATCCAGGCGCGCACACCGTGCGGCATGGGCACCTCCACCGAGGGACCGAACCGGTCGCCGACCATGTCGTAACGAAAGATGTAGGGGTAGGTCTGCAGCGACAGCGGACGCCCGGTGTCCACGGAGTCGACGGCCACCCGCCGCGGCCGGGACTGCTTGTCGAACCGGGAACTGCCCTGCCGCTGCACGACCATCTGCCGGTACATCACCGATCCCGAGCTGTAGAAGCGCGCCGCCCAGTCGTACCGGCTGACCGACTCCTGCCGCCAGTCGGCGGGCAGGGCCAGCGGCACACCCACCGACATGCCCGGAATGGTCGCGCTCGGCCAGCTCGACGCCGTCACCGGAACCGGGATGAAGGCGATGGCGACGGTCGCCAGCAGCAACAGCAGCCCGGGCCTGCGGACCCGGGCGAGCGTCGGCGGATGGACGTTGCGTCCCAGTGGCGACCAGCCCAGCCGATGCCGGTTGCGGTAGTCGAAGTACATCACCAGCGACGACATCAGCGCCGCGGCCACCGCAGGCACCACCACCAGCAGAATTCGCTGCAGGCCTTCGACATAGACGTGCATCAGGATCAGGATCGCCAGTCCGGTGACCAACGACAGTGCGGCGCCGATGAAGGCCCGGCGACGGTTGCGTCCGACGGCGATGAGTGTCGCGATCGCGGCGACGACGACCATCACCGCGCCCGCGGCGACCGGGCCGCCGCCCGCGGTGAGGATCATCACCCGCATCGGTACCGGCCAGATCAGTAGCGCCAGCGCCCAGGTCCAGCGAAACCGCATCACCGGTCGCAGACCGAACATCACGATCGCCCCGCCCAGCACGAACAACCACAACGCCAGCAGGTCCATGTGCGCGGTGATGTAGGCCTGCGAGTATCGGGGATTGACCATGAACTGCACCGACACCGACAACAGCAACACGATCGCCCCGACGATGGTGTCGGTTTGCCGGTCGTAGATCGGCGGTTCCGGGGTGGGACGCCAGGACTTGCCGATCGCCGCGATCAGCACCAGCGCCAGCAGCACCGGGACGTAGATGATGAGCGTGAGCGCACGCATCTCCGCCAGCACCGCGAGGATGGTGACCCGGAAGGCGATGGCGGTGAGCGCGGCCAGAACCAGCCAGCGCACCGCGAGCACCACCGACGGATGGTCGGCCGGGCGCAGCGACACACCCGGCCGGGCGGGCGCCGGCGGCGGGGTGGTCGGCTCGGTCACCGTCATGGTGGGACCATCACCGCTTGTCCGGGGCGCTGTCGGCGACACCGGCGGCGGACCGGCGGCGACGCAGCACCAGGATCACCGCGCCGGCCACCACGACCGCGGCGACGAGCACGCCGACGATGATGCCGATCGTCGCACCCGTACCGAGCCCCGACGACGCCGACGGAGGCGGGGTCGACGCCGCGGCGTCGACGTAGACCGGGTCCTGATCACGCACCTTGATCAGCGCATCCCCGGAGATCGATGTCCACCGGTTGTCGTCGTCGAGCCAGCGCAGCAGGTCATCGAGATCGGAGCCGTCCCCGGTGGACGTCGCCACCAGGACGGTCCGGTCGCCGGACTGCGTCGCCTGCAACGATCCGTACCGCAGCGCCGGGGTCAGGGTGATCTGCGCCGACGACCCGCTCGCGGCATGCACCGTCACCGTGCCGCCCGACGAGCTGACCGGCAGGGTCAGATCGGGCAGGCCCCGACCATCGGCCGAGATCAGCACGGCCGGCTGCTGCGACGATGCGGCGTCGGCCATCGACACCACGTCGAGCCCCAGCGGGACGACCGACAGCCGCTGCAGACCGGCGGCGATCTCCACACCGCGGCTGACGTCGCCGACATCGCCCTTGGTCCAGGCCAGCTTGGCCCACGGCATCAACGATTCGGGGACCGATCCGAGTCCGGCCGGTTGCGGCGGATCGGCGACGTCGCTGGTGATCTCGCCGGCCGAACTCAACGACAGACTCGAGCGCGAGCCGTTCCCGCAGCCCTCGTTCACCCCGCCGCGCTCGAGCGTGACGGTGAGCTGGGTGAAGCGGGTGACCGAGTTGTCGGGCAGGTCGACCCAGCTGTTGAAGGTCCCCGAGGAGTCCGTCGGCAGTGTTGCGATGACCCGCCGGCCGATGCGCACCGAGATCACGGCGTTGTCACCACCGGCCGGTGCGTAGGAGCCGATCAGCTGGATCCGGATGTTCTTGGACGGACGGCCCAACCGGGTCTGATCGATCCCCACCGAGATCGACGGCCAGGTGTTGGAGACGACCTGTTGGTCACCGATGCCGAGATCGGCGAGGGTCTGCACGTCCGGCGCGAGCTGCGGGGCGTCGAAGAGGGGGCCGCCAACCGCCGACGAACTCGCGGCGATCGAGGCGAGATTGCTGGTCAGCATGCGCGCCTGGGCGACGAGCTGATCGGCGGGACCCCCGACGACGAGATACGCCGAGCCCTGCGGGCCGCTGCGCAACGACAGCCCCGCCGGTGCCGACGAGTCGATGACGATCTGACGTTCGAGCGGCCCGGGAGCCGTGGGCGGTGTGAGATCCGAGCGGGGACGCGCGACGGTGGTCACCGGCACCGACGCGGTTCCGTAGTGCGCGACGACAGCCGCGGCGAGGTCCACGGCCGCTGCGCCCTCGGCCTGCTTCACGTCGTCGGGAATGACGAGGGTCAATTGCCGAAGAATCGGCGGCAGGAATTGCGCGACGGTCTGCGGAATGGATTCTCGCCCGGTGAACGACACCACCGCACCGGAGAGGGTGAATGCATTGTCGGGCTCGAATTGGCAGATTCCCTGAACGGTCAGATAGGCGCGCAACGTGATGTCTGCGGCGTCTGCGCTGACGGTGACACCGGCCAGTGGCAGGACGATCTGCGCGTTCGGTGCGGTCGGGATCGGGGTCCGCGAGATCAACCGCGACCCTTGCACGACGTCGACGGTGCCGCCGGTGACGAACGACGGCAACGACACCGTGCCACGCAGTTCGTCGGGATTCAGATTGTCGGGCACCGGAATCGACAGCGACACCTCCCCCTGTTGGCCGGGAAAGGTGATGGTCGGTGACGAGCCGATCTGTTCGAGGGACATCGGTGGCGGCGGGTCGCCCGGCGCCGCGTGGACGAATGCCGCAGGCCCGGCGGCGAGCCCGAGGACGAGCAGGCACACAGTCACTGCGCGGACAATGGGGGTGACGCGCACACGAAAGATCATGGGTTCCTTCGACGGCCGGCATTTCTCGATGACGCGATCTCCCGAGAATTCTCGCGGTTTATCGAGTCTGGTGAAGTCACCGTATCGGTAAAGACCGCCGCATGTGCGCCTTCGGTCGGGCGACACACGGCGGGCGCGTGGCGCGCGGCTCGTCCGCGGGCGGACCGATGCCGTTTCGACTCTCAAACGTTCTCACCGCGCTACGGGGACTCTGGGAGCATGGGCGCCATGCCCACCGAGTTCCTCCTCCGACGCAGCGCGCCATGTCCCCGACAACCGCGATGACCCGTTCCGGGATCCGCGTCGGCGACCGCGTCGACGCCGGCTGCTACATCGACGTCGACGGCGCCCTGATCTGGCACTTCGTCGGCGGCGACCCGGCCGGGGCGCCGACGGTTCTGTTACACGGTGCCTTCGCGTCGGCGGCGACGTGGGGTGCGCAGATCGCCGGATTCACCGATGCCGGCCTGCATCTGTTCGTTCCCGAACGCAGCGGCCACGGCCACAGTCCGGACATCGCCGGGCCGTGGTCGATGGATGCGATGCTCGCCCAGATCGTCTCCTATCTCGAGACGGCGGTCGAGGTGCCGGCCAATCTGGTCGGCTGGAGCGACGGCGCGATGCTCGCGCTCCTCGCCGCGCGGGTGCGCCCCGATCTGGTGTCCCGGGTCGTACTCACCTGCAACTACATCAACTCCGCAGGACGCGACGCGCCCGAGTTCTTCTCCCGGATGACCGATCGGGATCCGGATCTGGTCGACTTCCTGCGCGGCACCTACAACGAGGAAAGCCCGGACGGCCCAGAGCATTTCGACACGGTGTACGCGAAAACCGAGGACTTCCTGATCAACGGACCGGACTACGCGGTCACCGAGTTCGCCGAAGTCGACGCACCCGTGCTGGTCGTCGCCGCCGACCGTGGCGTGGTGCACCTCGAGCAGAGCCTGGAATTGTCCCGCACGTTGCCCCGCGGACGGCTCGCGATTCTCCCCGGCACGCACATCCTGCCGATCGAGTCACCGGAACTGTTCAATCCGCTGGTGCTGTCGTTCCTGATGTCGGACCCGCCGAGTCAGTGGACTCCGTGAATCACCGGACTCCGTGACCGCTGGACTCCGTGATCGCTGGATTCCGTGACCGCCGGGAGACCCGGCTGCTCAGACGTCGAGCGCGGCGACGTCGGACGGCGCCTCCGGTGAACCGCCGGACGCGACGAGGAGTTGACGCCCCCGATCCCACGCCTGCCGGCGCGACGCGTCCGGGTCGGACTCGACGTGGCTGGTGCGGTCGAGCACCATCACCGGCCGATGCGCCGCGTCGTAGGCGGGCCAATCCGGCCCGGGAGGCCGCCCGCGAGCGAAATCGCCCCACCGGGACTGCATCTCGTCGACCATCGCGCTCGCGGCGCGCCAGTCGGCCGTCGCCAGCCCGGCGAACATCGGCATCCGATATCCGCCGAACACCGCGAACAACTCGGTTGCGTGCGTGGCGCCGAGTCCGGCGCGCGCGAGGGCACGCGTATGGAAGTCGAAGCGGTACACATACGTCGGTGCCACCTCGCGATGAGCGTCGGCGAAGGCGGTGACCGGAGCCCAGAAGATGCTGTCGGCGGTCAGCCGCAACTGGTCGTCGGGGCCACCGGCGTACTGGTTCATGATCTCGTCGCGCGCGGTCTCGTCCTGGATGGCCAGCAGGGTGCGCTGGGTGTCGGGCAGCAGATTCCAGAACTTGTCGAAGAGTTTGCCCTCGTCGCGGTTGGTGCCGATGATCAGCGGGACCGGCGCGGTGTTGCCGTCGCGGGCCGCGGCATACGGCGACTGCGGTAGGGACGGCACGCCGTAGGCCGGTCCGAACGGGGTCGGTTCGACACTGTCGGCGTGGCGGGCGAAGCCCATCAGCCGACCGCCGGCGCGGTGGAGTTCCTCAGGGGTGGCGGCGTCGAGGCGCCGGGCCGCCTCGTGCGGGTCGATCGGCTCGCGCGGGCTGGTGGCGTCGGTGCTGCGCCGGTTCGGATCGGCCAGCAGGCGCAGGAACTCGTCGGCGAACAACGCGGCGCTCTCGCGGGAGATCGCCAGGTCGGTGGCCGGGCTCTCGGCGATCGCCCGGTGGAACAGTCCGCGTGCGCCGGGCGCGGCGAGCAGGCACAACACCGAGGTCCCCCCGGCGGACTCGCCGAAGATGGTGACGTTGTCGGGATCGCCGCCGAAGGCCGCGATGTTGCGCTGCACCCATTGCAGGGCGGCAATGTGGTCCTTGAGACCGGGGTTCTCGTCGAAGTGCCGTTCCGGCGTCGAATAGCCGCTGAAATCGAGCATCCCGAACGGCCCGAACCGGTACTGGATGGTGACCACGACGACGTCCTGCGCACGTGCGAGGTGCGTGCCGTCGTAGAGCGGGGTCGCCGCGGTGCCCAGGATGTAGGCGCCGCCGTGGATGAACACCATCACCGGTCGCGGCGCGCTCGCCACGGTGTCGGGGGCGACGACGTTGAGGGTCAGGCAGTCCTCGCTCACCGGCTGGAATCGTCCGAGGCCGGTCGCGGTGAGCAGTTTGTCCTGCACCGCGGCGTCGCCGAAGTTCTCGCAGCGCCGCACGCCGGGCCACGGGGCCACCGGTTGCGGGGCGTCAAAACGTCCGCCGCCGACCGGCGGCGCCGCATACGGAATGCCCCGCCAGGCGACGGTGCCACGCCGTGAACGCCGGCCGCGGACCCCGGACACGATCCCCTCCGCGGTCGAGACCCTGGTGTCGGCCACTGCGGTGTTCGGAACTCCCATGCTGTCGAATCTACAATGCGGCAGTGACGTCGAACACTGTGCGTGTGCCCGCCGGGCAGGAGGTCGGGCGGTCGGTCGACCTCAACGCCGACCTCGGTGAGGGCGGCGGCGACGACGAGGCGATGCTGGCGATCGTCACCAGCGCCAACGTCGCCTGCGGCTTCCACGCGGGCACCCCCGCCGAGCTGCGCGCGACGTGCCGCGGGGCGGCGGTGTCCGGGGTGCGCGTCGGTGCGCAGGTCTCCTACCCCGACCGCTCCGGATTCGGGCGGCGCTTCATGGACATCGCCCCGGCCGAGCTCACCGCCGACATCCTCTACCAGATCGGCGCACTGCAGGGTCTCGCGAGATCCGTCGGGGTCGAGGTCACCTACGTCAAACCCCATGGGGCGCTGTATAACTCGATCGTGCACCACACCCGGCAGGCCGACGCCGTCATCGATGCGTTGCGTGAGCTCGGCGCCACCCTGCCGTTGATGGGTCTCGCGGGATCGCCTGTCCTGCACCGCGCCCGCGACGCCGGGCTCCCCGTCATCGCCGAGGCGTTCGCCGACCGCGCCTACACCCCCGACGCCACCCTGGTGCCGCGCACCGAGCCGGGCGCCGTGCTCACCGACAGTGGCGAGATCGCGCAGCGCGTCGTACGGCTCGTGTCCGAGGGCACCGTGGTGGCCGTCGATGGTTCGGTGCTGCGCGTCGAGGCCGAGTCGATCTGCCTGCACGGCGACACCCCCGGCGCCGTCGGACATGCCCGCGAGGTGCGGGAAGCGTTGCGGCTGGCCGGGATTCGGGTCAGCGCCGGGTCATAGCGCGTTACGTCAGCCGCCGCTGCCGTGCGAATTCGGCGAGCACGACTCCCGCGGCCACCGACGCGTTGAGACTCTCGACGTCGCCGGCCATCGGGATCGACAGGATCGAGTCGCAGGTCTCGCGGACCAGTCGCGACAGGCCCTTGCCCTCGGACCCGACGACGATGACGGTGGGTCCGGTGCCGTCGTAGGCGTCGAGCGTCACGTCCCCCTCCGCGTCGAGACCGACGAGTTGCGCACCCGTCTCCGCCCAATCCTTGAGTGTGCGAGTCAGATTCGGGGCCTGTGCGACGGGCAGCCGGGCCGCCGCACCCGCCGACGTGCGCCACGCCACCGCGGTCACCGACGCGCTGCGTCGCTGCGGGATGAGCACCCCGTGCCCGCCGAAGGCGGCGACGGAGCGGATGACCGCACCCAGGTTGCGGGGGTCGGTGATGTTGTCGAGCGCCACCAGCAGCGGCGGGGTGCCGCTGTCGAGGGCATCGCGCATCAGGTCGTCGGGGTGGACGTAGCTGTATTCCGGGACCTGCAGGGCGATGCCCTGGTGCATACCGTTGGCCGACAACCGATCCAGCTCACCCTTGCCCACCTCGAGGATCGAGATGGCACGGTCGGCGGCCAGCTTGACCGCCTCGGCGACCCGGTCGTCGGGATCACTGCCGGTGACGACGTACAGGGCGGTCGCCGGCACGTCGGCACGCAGGCACTCGACGACGGGGTTGCGACCCAGGACGTACTCGGGGCCGTCGTCCTTGCGCGACCTCGGCCGTCCCGCAGTGGTTTTCGCGGCGGCCTTGGCGCGCTTGTGCGCCGGATGGTACGGACGGTCGACGGCCTTCGGGGTGGCCCCACGCCCTTCGAGTCCGCGGCGTCGTTGGCCGCCGGAGCCGACGGTCTGCCCCTTCTTGCTGCCGTCCTTGCGGACGGCGCCCTTGCGTTTCGAGTTGCCCGCCATCTACTCCCGGCCTTTCAAGCTCCATTGTGCCCCGTCGGGGGTGTCGGTCACCTCGATACCGGCCTGCGCCAGTCGGTCTCGCACCGCGTCGGCGGTGGCCCAGTCCTTGTCGGCGCGCGCCTGCGACCGTCGGGCCAGTTCGGCCTGCACGAGCACGTCGAGTGCCGACGTGGCCGCCGAGTCGTCGGCGGCGTCGGAATGCCAGTGCGGGTCCAGTGGATCGACGCCGAGAATGCCCGTCATGGCCCGCACCGCCGATGCCGCGGACAAGGCCCCGGGCCCGTCGCCGCTCTCGAGGGCGGTGTTGCCGTGACGCACGGTGTTGTGCACGACGGCCAGCGCCGCGGGCACACCCAGGTCGTCGTCGAGGGCGGCCGCGAACTCGGCGGGTACCTCACCCACGCCGACCTCCGACACGCGCGAATGCACGCGCTCGACAAAGGATTCGACGCGTCGATAGCCTGCGGCCGCCTCGGTCAGGGCGCCGTCGGAGTATTCCAGCATCGAGCGGTAGTGCGCGCTACCGAGGTAGTAGCGCAACTCCACCGGCCGCATGCGCGCGAGCATCGCCGGGATCGACACCACGTTGCCCAGCGACTTGCTCATCTTCTCCCCGCCCATGGTCACCCAGCCGTTGTGCAGCCAGTACCGGGCGAACGGGTCGCCGGCGCCGTGCGCCTGGGCGATCTCGTTCTCATGGTGCGGGAAGATGAGATCCATTCCGCCGCAGTGGATGTCGAATTCCGCACCGAGCAGCGAGGTGGCCATCGCCGAGCATTCCAGGTGCCAGCCCGGACGCCCGGCACCCCACGGGGTGGGCCACGACGGCTCGTCGGGTTTGGCCGCCTTCCAGAGTGTGAAATCGCGCGGGTCACGTTTCCCGGTGCCCGCGCTCTCGCCCTGATGGACGTCGTCGAGTTTGTGACCCGAGAGCGCGCCGTACTCGGGCAGGCTGCGAACGTCGAAATAGACGTTGCCGTCGGCGGCGTAGGCGTGGCCGCGTTCGATGAGACGCTCCATGTAGGTGACCATCTGCGTGACGAATCCGGTGGCCCGCGGCTCCCCCGACGGCGGCAGCACGCCGAGCGCGTCATAGGCCGCGGAGAACTCCCGCTCGTGCGTGGCCGCCCACTCCCACCACGGGCGTCCGGCCTCGGCGGCCTTGCGCAGGATCTTGTCCTCGATGTCGGTCACGTTGCGGACGAACAGCACGTCGTCGCCGCGGTGCAGCAACCAGCGGCGCAGGATGTCGAAGGCGATGCCGCTGCGGACGTGACCGATGTGCGGAACTCCCTGGACGGTGGCGCCACACAGGTAGATCGACACATGCCCGGTGTGCAGGGGCACGAAGTCGCGTACCTCCCGGGTGGCGGTGTCATACAGGCGCAGGGTCACGACGTGCGATTCTACCCGGGTCGATGCCCGTGACCGTCCACCCCCGCGTGACGGGCCCCGGCTACCGGTACCGACCCCACGCGGTCAGTCCAGCCTCTCGTCGAGCAGCGCCGTGGCCACCGCGGCGATACCCTCGCCCCGTCCGGTCATACCGAGCCCGTCGGTGGTGGTCGCCGACACCGACACCGGGGCGCCGAGCGCGGCCGAGAGCACCTGTTGCGCCTCCGCGCGGCGCGGGCCGATCTTGGGACGATTGCCGATGACCTGCACGGCACCGTTGACGACACGCAACCCTGCCTGCGACACCAGCTCGGCGACATGGGTGAGCATCTGCACACCGGACACGCCCTCCCATTCGGGGCGGCCCGTCCCGAAGACGGAGCCGACATCGCCGAGTCCGGCCGCCGACAGCACCGCGTCGCACAGCGCGTGGGCACCGACGTCACCGTCGGAATGGCCCTCACAGCCGGCGTCGTCGGGGAAGTGGAGCCCCACCATCCAGCACGGCGCGCCCGACTCGACGCGATGGGCATCGGAGCCGATACCGACCCTCACGTGACGACCTCTCCGGAGTCCAGGATCTGACGGATGACCCGTAGGTCCCAGGGGGTGGTGATCTTCATGGCCATCGGATGGCCCTCGACGACGTGGACCGGGATGCCGATGCGTTCGGCCAGACCGGCGTCGTCGGTGGCCAGGCCCTCGTCGTCGGCATGTGCGGCGACGAGCGCCTCGCGGGTGAAGCCCTGCGGGGTTTGGATCGCGCGAAGCAGATCTCGATCGACCGTCGTGGTGACCTGTGCGAGATCGGTGTCGAACTGCTCGATCTGTTTGAGCGTGTCGGCCACCGGAATCCCGGGGATCACCGCGCGATGTCCGGCACGGATCGCGTCGATGACCCGACCGAATACGCCGGCCGGGGTGAGTGGACGAGCGGCGTCGTGCACCAGGATGATCCCGGCATCGCCGGCCGCGGCGAGTCCGGCCCGCACCGAGGTGGAACGATGGGCGCCACCGGCGACCACCTCGACGTGCGGCGGCAAAAGCAATCGTGCCCGACCGACGAGGTCGGCAGGCACGACGACGACCACACGAGCATCGAGATCGAGAACCTGATCGACGCACCGTTCGAGGATGGTGCGCCCGTGCAGATCGACGAAAGCCTTGGGAATCGACTCACCGAGCCGAGTTCCCGAACCGGCGGCCGGAATGATCACGCAGACCTGCGAGTTCACACGGCCATCCTGAGCCGACGACGCCGACCCGGGTGTTGCGGTCACAGCAGACGACGTCTACGACGCCGCGGCGAGAACCTCGTCGAGAATGCTGGTGGCCTTCTCGTCGTCGGTGTTCTGAGCAAGCGAGAGCTCGTCGACGAGGACGCGACGAGCGCGGGTCAGCATGCGCTTCTCGCCTGCCGACAGTCCGCGGTCCTGTTCACGACGCCACAGGTCGCGGACGATCTCGGCGACCTTGATGATGTCGCCGGAGATGAGCTTTTCTTGGTTGGCCTTGAACCGGCGAGCCCAGTTGGTGGGCTCCTCGGTGTGCGGGGCGCGCAAAACCTGGAAAACCTGATCGAGCCCCTCCTCGCCGACGACGTCACGCACGCCGACGTACTCGAGCTTGGATGAGGGAATCTGGACGGTCATGTCACCATCGGCAACCTTGAGAACCAGGTATTCGATCTGTTCGCCCTTGATGGTCCGAATCACGATGTCTTCGACCCGAGCAGCACCGTGATGGGGATAGACAACGGTGTCGCCAACTTTGAAATTCAATGTTCCGTGCCCCTTTCGAGTATGGCCAGTCTAACACGGGCGCCCCAGACGGCCCAGACAACGGTGCAGGTCAAGGCCATGATGGGTGCTCGGCCTCGGTGTTTGGGCAGGTGAGGCACCACCCCTTAGCAAGCGTGTCGCCTCTGCGCAACCGCGGCATCCACGGCCACACTCGCGCCCGCTGTCCGGGTCCGCTCCGTCGGCGACCTCGACGCGACACGGGCCAATCTGGCACCCCGCCGGGATTTTGTGACGCGCGCCCACTACGCTGCGTAGTGCAGCGTTCGTTCACTGCGTTTATGCGTTCGACTACCTGGGAGGAACGGGTGTCCGTGCCAACTCGACTTCGGCGACGACCTTCGACTGCACGACGCTTGGCGTCGGTGACCGCCATCGCGGCTGCGGGAGTCGCCATTGCACTGGGCACCACCGGTTGTGGTGCGGGACAGATCGCGCAGACCTCCAACATGATGCCCGGGGTCAACGGTGGCGAGGCCACCGCGACCTGGGACAAGGTCGAGATCCGCAACCTCCAGGTGGTCTACCCGGCCGATCAGGCCGACACCGTGTTCGACAAGGGCGGACCGTTCGAGGTGTCGTTCACCATCGCCAACAGCAGCCCGACCAAGACCTACAAGCTGACGAAGATCGCAGTGTCCCAACAGGGTGCACCGTCGTCGGCGACGGTGACCATCACCGGCGAGCCGACCATCGCGCCCGGACAGGCCGTGCGCGCAGGCAACCCGGCAAACGTTCTGCCGGACGGCTCGGAGCCGAGCGCCTCCGGTGAGTCGCAGAGCAGCACGGCATCGAGCACTGTGGAGTCCAGTAGCACGGAGGCCGGCAGCACCGCGACCACGACCAGCGCAGCCCGACCGACCTCGGCACTACTCGGAGAGTCGGCGATGATGGCCGAACTCGACGGCGCCGGCAAGTCGGTCGCGCCGGGACTGACCACCGAACTCACCTTCTACTTCCAGGTGCAGGACGACAACGGTAACTGGGTCGACGCCGGCACCATCAAGGCCGACGCCTCGGTCGACGCGACCACCCTGCAGACCCGGGTCGATCAGCCGCGCGGCGGCCAGGAGGCCGAGGGCGAAGGCGGGCACTGACGCTCGTATTCGGCAGAACCACAGACAGATTCGCGGGGCCGCGTCCATACCGGACGCGGCCCCGCGGCTTGTCTGATACTCAGGTCAGGGTCGACGACGCAGCCGCGCCGACGGTTACCGTCACCGGGGTGGCTCCCCCGTGGCCGTCGCAGACCGTCACGACGAAGGTGTCGTCGATCGTGCCCGGGGTGCGCGTGACATAGGTCCACGCACCGGTCGCGCTGTTCAGCGTCACCGAGCCGCCGGAGGGTCCCGTGGAGAGCGTGTAACCGACGGCGTCGTTGTCGGCGTCGGTCCCGATGACGGTGCCCGAGGTCGAGAGCGGGATGACGGTGATCGCCGACGTCGACCCGCTGCCGATCGCGTACACCGCCGACCCGTCGGCGTTCGCGATGAGCGATCCGTTCGGCCCCGACGTCGGCACCGACGACACCACCTGCTTGTAGTGCGCGCTGTTCGGATCGACGTCGACGATGTAGACGAGAGCGGCGAGCTGGTCGGACACCAGCAATGTCCTACCGTCCGCGCCGAGGGCAACCGCGCTCGGCGAGGCGCCGGTGGGCATGGTGATCGTGCCGATCGCCTGGGGCGTGGTAGACGGGTCCACATCGAGGATCGTCACCGTGCCGGAGCCGACATTCGACGAATACAGCCGGGTCCCGTCCGCGCTGAGCGCCAACCCGGAGGGGTTGGCCCCGGTGCCGGTGTCCCTGACATTGCTCGGGGGGATGTAGCCGCTGCTTGTCGGGCTGACGGTGACCGTCGATACCTCGGACCCGTTGTAGCCGGCCACGTAGACATGGGTGCCGTCCGCGCTGATGGCCAGATCGCCACCATCGGCGAACGTGTACGCGGCGTATTGCCCGTAGGTGACGCTCGTCGGGTCGACGTTGACGACGTACAGCATCGTCGAGCCCACCACGTAGGCGCGTTTTCCCTCGGGACTCACCACGACGTCCTGCGCACCGTTGGGCACTTGGTAGGTGGTTGTGACGAGGGTGCCGTAGGTCGAGCTCGCCGGGTCGACGTCGATGATCCGCAAGCTGTTGCCCGCGACCACATACACCCAGGTGCCATCAGGGCTGACGGTGATCCCGGCCGTCTGCTGCCCGACGTTGACCGTCTTGAGGATCTGGCCATAGGTGGCGCTGGCGACGTCGGCGTCGACGATGACCACGCTGCCGGATTGGACGCTGGCGTACAGGCGTTTCCCGTCGGGACTTGCCACGCCCTCCCAGAGCCTGGTCGTGCCGCTACCGATGGTCGAGGTCGTCGACCCGTGGTCGGAGGTGACGAGTACCGAGCCCTGCGGTGCCAGATTGGCAGGCGCGATCACCGGGGTGATGGTCGTCGTGGTGACGCCACCGCGCCCGTCGGTCACCGTGAACGTCACCGAATCGGCACCGGGTGTGGTGTTCCCGCCCGCCGACAACCCGTGGGCGTATCCCGGATCGGGTGTGTAGGTCCAGGTTCCGTCGTTGTTGTCCACCATCGTGCCGTGCGCGGGTGCACTCACGGTGATCGTTGTGGTGTCGCCGTCGGGATCGGCGGTGACGACCGTGTACACCGTCGACGCCCCATCGGGTGCCGGGGTGACGGTGATCGTCGGCGCCCCGTTGGTGGTCACAGTGACCGCGTCGTGGCCGCCGTGGCCGTCGTCGACGGAGATGACGAACGAATCCTGGGTGAGGACCGCACCCGGGTTCGGGGTGTAGACCCACCCGCCGGTCGTCGGGTTGAGCGTCACGGTGCCGTGTGCGGGTCCGGTGGTCACCGAATAGGACGGCGTGTCACCGGCATCGGCATCGGTGGCGCTCGCGGTTCCGGTCATCCCCCCGGTCGGGATGACGCGGACGGTGCCGTCGAGGCCGGTGACGTAGAGACGTGTGCCGTCGGGGGTCAGCGCCACGTCGGTGGGAGTTCCCCCGGCCGGCAGCGTGGCGATCACCTGGCGGTAGGTCGGGCTCGACGGGTCAATGTCGATCACCGCCACCACCCGCGCGTTCTGTTCGCTGACGTAGAGGGTGCGGCCGTCGGGGCTCGCCGCCACCCCGGTCGCCGCCGGCGTGGCGATGGTGAAGAGCACCTGCTGATAGGTGGCGCTGTCCGGGTCGATGTCGATGACCCGCACCAGGCTGCCGCCCGTCGCGTAGAGAGTCTTGTTATCGGCGCCGACCAGCACGCCGGTGAGACTGCTGCCGGGCAGATAGGTGGCCACGACATCACCCGCGGTGGAACCCGAACCGATGTCGATCGCCCGAACACCGGTATTGGTGGCGACATACAGCGTGTTCCCGTCCGGACTCATCGCCAGATCACCGGGCAGATTGCCGAGAGGGATGGTCCCGATCACCGTTCCGGTTCCGGGATACTCCGGGTCCACACCGATGACGACGACGCCACCGGACTGCGACATGTCGGCGACGTAGAGGGTGGAACCGTCCGGGGTGGCGACCGCACCCGTCGCATTGGCGACGGGGATCTGTCCGAGGATCTGACCGAACGTCGCACTCGAGGGATCCGCGTCGAGAATGTACACCGCACCGGCCGTCGTGTCGCCGACAAAGGCGTACTTGCCGTCTGCACTCACCGTCACCCCGTTCGGCAGGCTCGTCTGCGCGTTCCCGAGCACGATCACCGCCGACGAGCCGCTCGACCCCGAAACCACCAGCACCGGAGCGGCATTGGTTGGCGCGATCAGCGGGGTGACGACGGTGGTGACGGAGCCGCCGTGCCCGTCGGTCACCGTGAACGTCACCGAATCCGATCCGGGCGTGGTGTTCCCACCCGCCGACAACCCGTGGGCGTACGCCGGATCGGGTGTGTAGGTCCAGGTTCCGTCGCCGTTGTCGACGATCGTGCCGTGCGCGGGTGCACTCGCGGCGACCGTTGTGGTGTCGCCGTCGGGATCGGCGGTGACGACCGTGTACACCGTCGAGGCCCCATCGGGCGCCGCAGTGGCGGTGATCGTCGGCGCCGCGTTGGCGGGGGCCACCGTGACGGTGACCGTCGCGGTCTGTCCGGAAGCGCCGGTGGCCGAGAGCCAATGCAGATGCCAACCGTTGGAAGGGGTCTCGTCGGACACCGTCACCGTGAACGAGTCGACGGCGGTCGTGGTGCCGCCGTTCTCGGTCAACTGGTGCGCGTAGTCCGGGTCCGGGGTGTAGGCGTAGGTTCCGTCGGGGCCGATCACGACGGTTCCGTGGTCGGGGCCGTCGGTCACGGTATAGGTCACCGTGTCCCGATCGGGATCACTCGCCCCGAGGGAACCGGTCACCACGCCGCCGGCGCCGACCGTCTGTCCGCCGGGCGTGAGGACCGGATACGAGTTGAAGAGCCGCCGATTGATCTGTTGCCATGCGGCCCAGGCGAAGACCAGCGCGGGCTGCGGCGGCGGCGCCGAACCATTGCCCACCGCAAAGGGATTGAATCCCAGCACGCTGAGTAGCGTGGCGACGAACTTCGTCGGTGCATTCACCACGGGCACGCCGTCGTCGACCGTGGCGGGTGCAGGCGCCGACCCCACGACGGTCACCGGGGCCGCAGTCGTCGAGACCGACATCAGCACCGCCATCGGAGATGTCGGCGTCGGCGTGGTGGGCGCTTGCCGCGTTTCCGGGCTCGAGGCACCCGGGGACGTCGAGCCCTCGTCGTCGGGCCCGGTTGCGGAGTCACCCACCGGGGTCGCCGGAACCCCGGACGGTTGCGCGCCCACGCCGGAGTGGGGCTGCGTCCCGACAGACGGTGGAGCGGAGGCAGATTCGGTGTTGGCGATCTCGGTGGTATCGGCCTCGGGGGTGGCGGTCTCAGGGGTGGCGGTCTCGGTGCGAGACGGTTCGGCTCCTGATTGCTCGGGGGTTACCGGGTCCGGGGTTACGGGGTCCGGCCCCGAGGACTCGGTTGCCGGGGATTCGGCAGCGCCAGAACCATTGTCACCGGCCGAGGAGCCGGCCGGGGCCGAGGCACCGGATTCACCACTCGACGCCTCGCCCGAGGCCGTCGAATCCGTACTGCCCGAAGTCGATTCACCGGTTGTAGTCGTGCCCGTCCCGACGGGATCGGCGTAGGCGACTGCCCCGTCGACCACCGCCTGGCCACCCCACCACAGCACGGCCCCGACGCCGACACCGGCTGCCGCTGCTCGTACCCTATGTGTCGATCCGGTCGCTCGCCTTCTGGTCATCGTCGATCCTCACGGTGGATGGTGGCCCCGAACGGACGCGACACGCCCGCGCTGTCGACGCTGCCGCACACCACATCACCGCGATAGCCCCGACTTTCGGGGGCATCCGATCAGAGGACACCGGTCAATCGCGGTTCAGGAACCGTCCCGGCGAGGCATCGGCAGCCACCCGTCCTCGACCGCACGTTTGTACAGATCGGTCTTGGTGGGCGCATCCCGGTGCGCATCGTGATACTTGCGGCGAATGCGCTCGACGTATTCGTTGACGGTCTCCACCGACAACCCGGTCACCCGCGCGACGTGGGTTCCGGAGCCACCCGACGCATAGAGTTCGAGCACATCGCGGAGCCGCGGCGGGAGATCGACGAACGCCGGGTCGGAGTCCAGCGCCGCCGCCCAGTCCATGGTGGGCACCGCATCTCCCGCGGCGGCGGTCTCCACCGCACGGCGCACCTCGTCTCTCGGCGCACTCTTGCGCACCACCCCGAGGGTTCCGGCGGCCGCCGCCTGCCGCACGAGATACGGCTCGTCACCGGAGGTATAGACCAGTGTGGCGATCCCGGCGGAGTCGAGTGCGGCGATGTTGTCGGCCGGTGTGGACCCGTCACCGAGACGCAGATCGAGAACCGCGAGATCGAGATCGTCGGTGATCGCGAGCAGGTTGGCAACGGTGGCCGCGCCGGCCACCACCTCCACCGTCTGCGACATCGAGAGGAACGCACGCAGTCCCTCGATGATGGATTCGTGGTCGTCGATCACACCGACACGCAACACCCGACACCGCCTCAACTCGGTAACGCGTTCCCACAGTAGGCCGCACCGACCGTTGCGGCACCGCATAATCGCCGATGTGGGTGTACGGCAGGCCGGTGAGCGGACCCGCCCGAGAACCGGGTTGGGCGAGTGGGTGGTGGCGGCGACGGCCACGGAGGGCCCCGCGCCGCAGTCGGAGTCGGCCCACGACCGAACCAATCGGTGCTACGCGATCTTCGCCGGTGCCGCCTACCTGATCTTCTTGCCGTTCCTGATACCCGCGATGACGCAGGCGGAGGCGGTCGCCGACCGGTGGTGGACGCCGCTGGCGGTGACGGTGGCCGTCGTCCCGGGGCTGGCGCTCGGGGTACACGGCGTCGCGTCGGCGAACTCCGCGGTCCGCCATGGCCTCGCCGCGGCCGCTGCCTCGGGCGTGCTGGTGGCCGCGGCGCTCTGGCCGATCGCGTGGACCGGGGCGCAACTCGACGAATCGACGGTCTTCTGGCTCGGACCGTTCGCGGTGCTGGGCACGATCTGCGCGCTCGTGGCGTGGTCGACGCCGGTCGCCGTGGTGTATCTGGTCCTGGTGGCGTGCGGGGTGAAGGTGGCCGGCAACATCGCTCAGCAGACGCCGTCGTTGCTGATCATGATCACCGATGTCGCGTGCAGCGCGATGTTCGCACTCGTCGCGTTCGCGGTGGGCACCGCAGGTCTGCGCACCGCGGCCGCACTCGACGAGACGAGTACCGCGACGATCGCCCTCGCCGAGGACTCCGCTGCGGCGCGGGCCCGCAGTGCGCAACGTACCGTTGCCCGCTCCCTCACCCACGACACGATCATCGCGGTACTCCTCGAGGCCATCCGTGACGACACCTCGAACCGGGTGGCCGATCGTGCGAAATCTGCTGCCGCAGAATTGGATTCCGTACTGGACGAGGCTTCCGCCGTTCATTCCGATGCCCACCTCGTGGCGGCCGGGATCGCCGGCGCGGCACGGCGCAACGATCCGGCGATGCAGGTGACCATCGATCTGCGCGCCGCAGAGGCGGCGACCTTGTCGATGACCGCGGCGTCGGCGGTGATCGGCGCCACCGCCGAGGCCGCACGCAACTGCTCCCGACACCTACCTGCACACACCCCGCGGCGGTGTCACGTCACCGTGGGTGATCAGGAGATCCGCTCGACGATCACCGACGACGGGCCGGGTTTCGATCCTCGCGCCGTACCCCCCGAACGACTGGGCATCAGGGTTTCCATCGAGGAACGGATGTCGCGAGTCCATGGCGGTCGCGCCACGGTCACGTCCGCACCCGGCGCAGGCACCACGGTGAGCCTGGCCTGGCGGACCGAGCAGGCCGAACGTGCGGTCGACGCCGGGGATCTCCTCGGACTGCGGTCGGGCACCAGCAGGTTGATCGGGCTGGGCATCGTCGCGGTGATGATCATCTCGGCCATCGCCAATCCGGGGCCGGTCACCGCACCCTGGGTGCCGGTGGCTGCGATCGCTGCGCTCATCTTCGCCGCGGTCCTGCTCCTCGCGGACGGACCCGACCCGATACCGATGGTCGCATCGCTTCTCGTCATCACCGCAACCGGATTCATGTGCGGCATCTACCTGTTCGACATCGACTACGCCGGTGACGTGATCCCGCTGTGGATCACCGGGCCGCCTGCCCTGATCATGGCCGTTCTGGCGTTGCGTGGGCGTCCCCGCATCGCCGTCGTCGGCTTCCTCGGCACGCTCGCCGTCACCGGGGCCTGGGCGACCGCCGAGATGGGTGGCCCCGTGCCCGGACTCCTGTTGATCGGGCCGTCCGGTGGTTTCGTCGCCATCGCCATCGTCTTCGGCACCGTCAACCGCTCCGTGGCCCAGGCCCTCGTGTCGGCGCGCGCCCGGGCGACCGAGACCGCCGCCGAGTCCGCGGCGACGCGCGCGGCCGCCGACGAGCGTGCCGTCCAGCTCGCACCGATCACCGCACTGGCACGTCCACTGTTGATCTCGTTGGCGCAGGGCGCCCCGATCACACCTGCCCTGCGTCTGCACTGTGCTCTCACCGAGGCCCGATTGCGGGATCTGCTCCGGGCACGTGGGCTGTGCACCCCGGATCTCGATGACGCGGTCGACGATGCCCGACGCCGCGGGGTGATCGTGACCCTGCTCGATGATCGCGGCCTGGACCAGTTCGATGACCACGACCCGCCACCGCTGCCCGGGGTCGCGACCGACACGATCGTCGATTCCCTCCGGCAGGCCGACGAAGGCACATCCGTACGTGTCAGGGCGTCACCACCGAATCGCCGCACCGTGGTGACGGTCGTCGTCGAGTCCGATGACCTCTACGAGTTCACCGAGATCGACAGCCGGGGTGAGGTGCGCACCCGGGTCACCGATGGGGTCTAGACTCGCCTTCGTGCCCTCCTTGCGCCCACTGGAGTGGCCGGTGTTCCGCCAGTTGCGCACCGGCGACAGGTTCGGCCGGGGTCCGGCCGTGCAGTCGGCGCAGACCCGCGACCTGACACCGCGCACCGCCGACGCCGACGAGGTCGTGCAAAGTGTGTGCCCCTTTTGCGCTGTCGGATGTGGGCAGAAGGTCTATGTGAAGGACGGCCGGGTCATCCAGATCGAGGGTGACCCCGACTCCCCCATCTCGCGCGGACGGCTGTGCCCCAAGGGCGCATCGAGTGAGCAGCTGGTCAACAATCCGATGCGGCAGACCACGATTCGCTATCGGGCGCCGTATGCCACGGACTGGACCGACCTCGACCTCGACACCGCGATCGACATGATCGCCGACCGCTTCGTCGAGTCCCGCCGCCGCACATGGCAGGACACCGACGAGCAGGGCCGGATACTGCGCCGCACGATGGGGATCGCCTCGCTGGGCGGGGCGACGCTGGACAACGAAGAGAACTACCTGATCAAGAAGCTCTTCACCGCGGCCGGTGCCATCCAGATCGAGAACCAGGCGCGTATATGACACTCCGCCACGGTTCCCAGTCTGGGGACCTCGTTCGGACGCGGCGGCGCCACCCAGTCCTTGCAGGACATGGCCAATGCGGATTGCATCGTGCTCATCGGCGGCAACATGGCCGAGGCACACCCGGTGGGCTTCCAGTGGGTGGTCGAGGCACGCGCGCGGGGCGCTCGGGTGATCCACGTCGATCCCCGCTTCACCCGCACCTCGGCCAACGCCGACAGGCACATCTCGATCCGGGTGGGGTCCGACGTCGTGCTGCTCGGTGGGCTGATCAACTACATGCTCACCCATGAGCGGTACTTCCGGGAGTACGTCGTGGCCTACACCAATGCCGCGACGCTGGTGACCGAGGATTACCGCGACACCGAGGATCTCGGCGGTCTGTTCTCCGGGTTCGATCCCGAGACCGGCACCTACGATCCGACGACGTGGGCCTACGACGATCCGTCCGACGGCAAGGTCGCCTCGCCCGACGGTCACGAGCCGTCGGCGTCGGCACGCGCCGCCGGCGACGAACACGGATCGGGTGGCCCACCCCTCGAGCACGCGCGGGTACGCCGCGATGAGTCGTTGACCCACCCGCGCAGCGTCTTTCAGATCCTCACACGCCATTTTGCCCGGTACACACCGGAAATGGTGCGCGACATGTGCGGGATCTCGATAGACGACTTCACCTATCTGGCCGAGGCGATCGCCGACAACTCCGGCCGCGACCGCACCACCTGTTTCGGGTATGCGACCGGATGGACACAGCACACCCTCGGGGTGCAGTTCATCCGGACCGCGGCGATCCTGCAGTTGTTGATGGGCAACGTCGGTCGGCCGGGCAGCGGGATCATGGCGTTGCGCGGGCACGCCAGCATCCAGGGGTCGACCGACATCCCGACGCTGTTCAACCTGTTGCCCGGTTATCTACCGATGCCGTCGGTCGGTAAGCACGACACGCTCGCCGATTACCTTGCCGCCGTGGGTTCCCCACAGCAGAAGGGGTTCTGGGCGTACGCCGACACCTACATGATCAGCTTGCTCAAGGCCTGGTTCGGTGACAAGGCAACCGCCGAGAACGACTGGGCCTACGATCTCCTGCCGCGTCTGTCCGGTCCCGCGGGGACCTATCAGACCACCGTCGACATGCTCGCCGGCAAGGTCGAGGGCTATTTCGTGCTCGGGCAGAATCCGGCTGTCGGGTCGGCCAACGGCCGCCAGCAGCGGATGGCGATGTCGAAGCTGAAGTGGATGGTGGTCCGCGACCTCAACATGATCGAGTCGGCCACCTGGTGGCGCGACGGACCCGAGATCGCCTCGGGTGAACTACGCACCGCCGACATCGGCACCGAGGTGTTCTTCATGCCCGCGGCCACCCACGTGGAGAAAGCCGGATCCTTCACGCAGACACAGCGAATGGTGCAGTGGCGCCACCAGGCCGTATCGCCGCCCGGGCAGGCGCAGAGCGAGTTGGATTTCTTCTACGAGCTCGGCCGGCGTATCCGGGAACGGTTGGCCGACTCGACCGACGAACGCGACCGTGCGCTGCTCGATCTGACCTGGGACTACCCGCTCGACGAGCACGGCAACCCGGATCCGGAGGCGGTGCTCTCGGAGATCAACGGGTACTTCACCTCCGGGCCGCACGAGGGCGAGAACCTCACGTCGTATACGCAGATGGCGGCCGACGGATCGACCGCGGGTGGTTGCTGGATCTACACCGGGGTGTATGCGCACGCCACCAATCAGGCGGCCCGCCGGGTACCGCAGGGCGGTGAGTCGGTCAGCCAGCACGAGTGGGGTTGGGTGTGGCCCGCCGATCGGCGCATCCTCTACAACCGCGCCTCCGCCGACCCCGAGGGCCGACCGTGGAGTGAGCGCAAACGCTACATCTGGTGGGATGCCCAGGCCCGCAGGTGGACCGGCGACGATGTGCCCGACTTCCCGGTCGACAAGGCGCCCGACGCGCGGCCCGATCCGGACCTCGGCGGTGCCGAGGGGTTGGCCGGTGACGACCCGTTCATCATGCAATCCGACGGCAAGGCATGGCTGTTCGCGCCGAAGGGGCTCGTCGACGGACCGCTGCCCGCACACTACGAGCCGCACGAGTCGCCGGTGGCCAACGCACTGTATCCGCAGCAGCAGGCGCCGGCGCGGATCACGTTCGCGCGCAAGGACAATCTGGGTGCGCCGAGCGCCGGTGACCGGGGCGACGAGGTGTACCCGTTCGTGTTCACCACCTATCGGCTGACCGAGCATCACACGGCCGGCGGGATGAGCCGGTGGTCGCCGTTCCTGGCCGAGCTGCAACCGGAGTTGTTCTGTGAGGTGTCACCGGAATTGGCGGCCGTGCGTGGACTGGTGAACGAGGGGTGGGCGACGATCATCTCGCCCCGCTCGGCGATCGAGGCGCGGGTGCTGGTGACCGATCGGATGACGCCGCTGCGCATCAACGGCCGTGAGGTGCACCAGGTGGGCCTGCCGTATCACTGGGGTCAGGGCGGCGACGCCGTCGTCACCGGCGACGCGGTGAACGACCTCCTCGGCGTCACCCTCGACCCCAATGTGCAGATCCAGGAGTCGAAGGTGGCCTCCTGCGACGTGATCGCGGGCCGGCGCCCACAAGGTCCCGCGCTGCTCGACCTCGTACGCCGCTACCAGGAACGCGCCGGGGTCACCGTGGAGACCGACAACACCCGGATCACCGACCCGGCACAGGAAACGGTGTATCCCGAACCAGGCGAACCAGGAAGGTCTGATTAGATGGGCCAATTGTCCGGACCGACCGACCCGACCGCGGACGCCCACTGGGGCGATCGCGAACGGCCACGGAAGGGATTCTTCACCGACACCTCGATCTGCATCGGCTGCAAGGCATGTGAGGTCGCCTGCAAGGAGTGGAACGGCAATCCTCGCGACGGTGATCTCGAGTTGACCGGCATGTCCTACGACAACACCGTCGCCCTCGGCGCGAGTACCTGGCGGCACGTCGCCTTCATCGAGCAGAACCGCGAACAGATCAGTGCCGCACGTGAATCCGGCCGCGCACTCACCGATCTGGGGATGCCCGCGGTGCCGGGCGCGGCCGGGGCGCCGACGTCGACCGACAACCCGCAGGAGGTCGGTGAGGTGCAGGGGGTCGCCGGTGTACAGGCTGATGTCAGTCCACCGGATACCCCCGAGTTCCGGTGGCTGATGTCCTCGGATGTGTGCAAGCACTGCACACACGCCGGGTGTTTGGACGTCTGCCCCACCGGCGCGTTGTTCCGCACCGAATTCGGGACGGTCGTCGTACAACACGACGTGTGCAACGGATGCGGAACCTGTGTTGCCGGTTGCCCGTTCGGGGTCGTCGAACGCCGCTCGGACGGCACCGTCGAACCCACCACCCGCGAGGGCCAGCGCAAGGGTGAGCAGCCCCCGGTGCCCAAACGTGGTGTCGCACAGAAGTGCACGCTCTGCTACGACCGGCTCGTCGACGACGAGACCCCGGCCTGTGCCAAGACCTGCCCCACCACCTCCATCAAGTTCGGCGACCACGACGACCTCGTCGACGCCGCTCACGAGCGAGTCGCGCACCTGCACGCACAGGGCATGACCGAGGCCCGGCTGTACGGGGCGAACACCAACGACGGCGTCGGCGGTACCGGGTCGGTGTTCCTGCTGCTCGACGAACCCGAGGTGTACGGCCTGCCGCCGGACCCGCGGGTGTGCACCGCCGACCTGCCGAGCATGTATCGGCGCGCGGGTGTGGCCGCCGTGGGAATGCTTGCCGCCGCTGCGGTCTCGTTCCTCACCGGGCGCGGGCGGTGAGCTCCTGATGACCTCCGAGTACGACGCGCTGCGCCCGCCCGAGCCGCCACGACGCCGCGACCGCATCCGCAATCGGGTCGCGCGGCGACGGCGTGGCACCGGTGGGACCGACGGGTCGCGTGAGATGTCGATGGTGCCCCACGCCGAGTTCGAGAAACTCACCGGCGAGGGCTACTACGGCCATCCGGTGGTCAAACCACCGCCGTGGGGCGACGAGATCGCGTTGTACCTCTTCCTCGGTGGCATCGGCGGCGGGTCGGGTGTGCTGGCTGCAGGCGCCCAACTCACCGGGCGGGATAGGTTGCGCCGCAACGCCCGACTGGGCGGCTTGGCAGCGGTGGGGTTGGGTGCGGTGGCGCTGGTCGCCGACCTGGGTCGGCCGGACCGGTTCTACAACATGTTGCGGACCTTCAAGGTCACCTCTCCGATGAGCGTCGGATCGTGGATTCTCACCGCCTTCTCGGGCGGCATCGGGGTGGCCGCCGCCGCCGAGGTGGACCGGATGAGCGGGCAGAGACTCCCGTTGGGACCGTTGCGGACCGTCCTGCGGCTGGGTGAGGCTCCCGCCGGTCTCGTCGGTGGCGCGTTCGGGCCGCTGCTCGCGGTGTACACCGCGGTCCTGTTGGGCGACACCGCCACTCCCACGTGGAATGCGATGCACCGCGACCTGCCGTTCGTGTTCGTCGGTTCGGCGAGCCTGGCGGCGAGCGGACTGGCCATGGTCACCACGCCGGTTGCCGAGGCCGGGCCGGCCCGCGGTCTCGCCGTTGCCGGCGTCATCGGTGATGTGGCGGCGACCCGGCTCATGGAGCGTCGTATGGATTCGGTTGCGGCCGAACCGCTTCACCACGGGCGTGCGGGCACGCTCATGCGCTGGGCGGAACGGCTCGCCGTCGTCGGCGGTATCGGCGCACTGTTCTCGGGCCGGTCCCGCACGGTGTCTGCGGTCTCGGGGGTGACGTTGCTAGCGGCGTCGGCCTGTACCCGCTTCGGGGTCTTCCACGCGGGCATTGAATCGGCAAAAGATCCGCGCTACACCATCATTCCGCAGAAACGCCGCCTGGCGGCCCGCCGGGCGGCCGGTATCACCGACGATTCGATCACCACGGGTTATTGACACCGTGGGTCAGGCTCGGCATCGGCGACCCGGTGTGGGGATGGAGCCGACTCGGGTACTGCGGTGAGAAGATGAACCGATTGCCGCCCTGACGTTTCGCCTCGTACATGGCCAGATCCGCCTCGCGGAGGAGGTCGTGGAGATTCCACGACGCGGCGGGCGCACCGGCCACCCCCACACTGATGGTCACCGGTGGCGTCGCATGTGCATGGACGTCGCGGCAGAGGTCGGCGGCGATCCGGCATCCGTCGTCGATGTCGCCATCGAGGACGACGACGAACTCCTCGCCTCCGATTCGCGCGGCGATCGTGGCACGGCCCGCGACCTCCGCGCGTGCGGCGACGTCGGCGATCCGGTTCGCGATCTGCACCAGCACCAGATCCCCGAGTTGATGACCTCGGGTGTCGTTGATCCGCTTGAACTCGTCGACGTCGATCATGATCATCGCGACCCGACCAGTGGTGCTCTGCAGGCGTGGTGCGAACCGTGCCAGCCCGCGCCGATTGACCAAGCGAGTCAACGGATCATGTTGGGCGACCATCGCGTCGCTGCCCAGGCGCCAGAACATGAACTGCGCCATCGGGAGCACGAACAGGACGAGAGCAACCGGGGCAACGCCCTTCGACACCGCCAACGCCAGGTGCCCGGCGCCGGGCTCATCCGCCATCCGGATGACGATCGCACACATGACGATCGCAGCGAAGACGGCATGCAGCGCGTGGACCGCCGGCGCGCAGTAGAACGCTGCCAACATACTGACCACGAGAAACACGGAGGTACCGGCGAGTCCGAGCGCGGGATCGGGATGACTCATGCAGGCCAGTGCCACGATCACGTCGGTGGCCGCCACGAGCATCACGGCCTCGGTGCGTCCGCGTGGCGGCAACACCCACCAACGCACGACGTAGGTCGCCCCGAGAACCACCCCGACCGCAAGCAGCGAACGAACCACGTCGTTGTACTCACCGGCGGGACTGAACACACCGCCGGCCGCGGCGATCGTCATGATCAGGGTGCCGAGGGAGAAACTGACCTGTTTGAGGCGCATGTGGCCGATGCGTTCCCAGAACGGCAATCCCCACTCGACTTCACCATCAGCGACAAACCATGATGTGAACGTCGAAGTGGGCGTGTCCAACTCGCCCATCCTGGTACTCGCTTCCGCCGAAAAACCTGCGGACCGAGTGTACGACGCACCGGGCGCGAGCACGTGGGTCCAAAGACCCCTTCTCCGCATCGGAGAGTCTCGGAGCCTCAGCGCACGCGGATCCCTGCGCCCGCTGCGGTCTCACCGATCACCGGAAAGCCCGGCACTTCACCGATCAGCAGAAGTCCGCCGGAGGTTTGTGCGTCGGCGAGGAACAGCAGATCGTCGTCGGTGACGCCGCCCGCGGCGTCGAGATGCGGCCGCACCCAATCGAGGTTCCGGCGGGAACCGCCGGACACGAATCCGTCGCGCAGTGCCTCGAGTGCGCCGTCGACAACGGGCACCGCCGCCCGATCGATGACGGCACCCACACCTGAGGCGCGCGCGAGCTTGTGCAGGTGTCCGAGCAGACCGAAGCCGGTGACATCGGTGCCTGCGCGCACCCCGGCCGCCAGCGCCGCCTGCGCGGCGGCGTCGTTGAGTTCGGTCATCGTCGCGAGCGCCGCCTCGAAGACCTCCCCGGTCTGCTTATGACGATTGTTGAGGAACCCGACGCCGATCGGTTTGGTCAGGGTGATCGGCAGTCCCGCCACCGCCGCGTCGTTGCGGATCAGCCGGGCCGGGTCCGCGGTTCCGGTCACGGCCATCCCGTACTTGGGTTCGGGATCGTCGATGCTGTGTCCGCCGATCACCGGACATCCCGCCCGGCCGGCCACATCGAGACCACCCCGCAGCACTTCCGTCAGTAACTCCATCGGCAGCGTATCCCGGGGCCAGCCAACGAGATTGATCGCCACGACGGGTCGGCCACCCATGGCGTAGATGTCCGACAACGCATTTGCGGCGGCAATGGCGCCCCACGTGAACGCGTCGTCGACGACCGGGGTGAAGAAGTCGGCGGTCGACAGCACGGCGAGATCGTCACGCACCCGAACCGCGGCGGCGTCATCGCCGTCGTCGAGACCGACCAGGATGTCCTCCCCCACCTGCCCGGTCAGCCCGGCCACCGCGACCTCCAACTCGCCAGGCGGGATCTTGCACGCGCACCCTCCACCGTGCGCGAACCCCGTCAGCCGCAACGCCCCGATGTCATCCACCGCACTCATGCCCCGATGCTACGGCAATGGACGACGCACCTTCCCTCCCCCGATGGCTCGACCCGTTCCCTGGTGGTTGACCAACCCGCCCTCCCCGATGGTCGAGAATCCTCCCCTCCCGATGGTCGACCAACCCGTCCTCCCCGATACCCGAGAACCCTTCCCCCCCCGATGGTCGACCAACCCGTCCTCCCCGATACCCGAGAACCCTTCCCCCCGATGGTCGAGGTGCGAGCCGCGTGCGGCGAGCCTCGAGACCCGGCGAGACAACAAGCCTCCCAACCACATCGAAAGCGCAGCAAACGAAAGCGAACCCCTTACCACACCCCACCGACAGAAAATCAGCGCCGAAACACGTTGTCCACAAGCAGAATTGATCAAGAATAGCCCTTGCATCGAACGTACTTTCCTGTAGACTGGACCCATCGCACCGATCAGCCACTGGGGAGGGGCCCATGATCGACACCACCACGGTTTTTGACGCGGAATCCGTTGATGCCGAGGCGATCTTCGCCGCCATCGTCGCCCGACTCAGCGACCTGCAATGGAATCCGGAGATGACCGGGCCACAAGCTTTCGGTGCGATGAAGCAAGTCCTGTTGTTGCGGAACCTGGTTGATCATCACGCCACAGCGTGGATCCGAAACGACGACCCGTGCCGTCGTATCACCGCCGCACCATGCGACTCGACGACACCGCAGCCTGATCTGCCCTGCCCCACTACCTGATTCCTTGCACCCGGCCCGGCCGGGACCGCATCTGTTGTTTGACAACTCCATAGAATAAGCCCACCCGATGGTCGAGGTGTCGTGCCCGTGGCCCGGAAGCATTTCGGCACAACGGGTCTCGACGCTCGTCGCTAGCGCTCCTCGACACCTCGACCACCGGGGTGGGAGCGTCCGAGTATCCGATCGTCGGATGGGAAGCGTCAGCATCCTTCGAGGAGAGCGTCATACCCCGATGGTCGAGGTGCGAGCCGCGTGCGGCGAGCCTCGAGACCACCAGCGCCGGTGCTGGATTCGTCCCCGCGATACCTCAGCGGAAGGCGAGGATGTCGTTGCCCCAGGTGTCGCGGAGGTTGTCGTCGAGCCCTTGGACCACGCGATCGTCCTCGTCGATCACCAGGGAGCGGCGATCGTCGCTGCGGTATCGGGGCCACGAGGGCGTCGGGCCCGAGTCGAGCCGGACACCGGGAACACCTTCTCGCACAAACGATCCCCAGCGACCGAGGAGCCGTTCGGCAATATGTTCACCGGTTGCCCGCCCACCCAGCTTGTAGGTGATGTCCTTGCGTCCCGCTGGAAGATTGCCCCAGGTGTAGTTGAGCTCGGTGCCGTGCGTGGCACCGAGGCGCAGTACACGGAACATCCTGGGCGCCCAGTCGAATCGGTACATGTACACCGGCGCCACCTCGGCGTGCGCATCAGCGACCCACAGCGTCGGCATCCGGAAAGCCAGGTCACGCGCAATGCCGAGCCCGGCGGCCTTGGCATTCCGCGGATACGCCGCGAGTACGGTGTGCTCATCGGGTACACGGAGTTCGGGCTGTTCGAGCGCGATCCGCTCGAACATGGTGCGGATCGTCGACAGGTCGATCGGCATCAACGGGGACTTCATGTAACGGAACAGCGCGGACTCGTCGCGGTTCGTTCCGATCAGCAACGGCACCGGGATCGATTCGCCGGCCCGGTACACGTCGATCGGGTGATGCGGAACCAGATCCCCGTCAACGGTGACCGTGAAGGCCAGGATTCCCGGATTCTCCTGTGGTACTTCGGCGAAGACCTGCATCTGCGCGTCGACGAACTGCGCCGACGACGCCGAGCGGAGATCGCCGGGAATAGCGGCGGCGATACGCTCGGAAACAATCCCCATCCGCTGCGCCGAGGCCACCGCCGTCGCCGGTGAGCTCTGGGCGATCGCCCGATGGAACAGTCCGCGAGCGGCCGGGATCGTGAGCAGCGTGGTGACGATCCCACCGCCCGCCGACTCGCCGGCCACCGTCACCTGCGCCGGGTCGCCACCGAACCCGGAGATGTTGTCGCGCACCCACGTCAACGCGGCCAGCACATCCGACAATGCGACATTGGTTTCCGCACCATCGATCACCGACCCCATGTCGGCGAACCCGAAGGCACCGATGCGGTAGTTGATCGTGACCACCACGACGTCACGCTGCGCGGCCATCCGGGTGCCGTCGTAGAGGGGTTGACCACCGGATCCGAAAACGTAGGCCCCACCATGTACCCACACGATCACCGGTCGTGGTGAGTCGGCGCCTGCCACCGGGGCCCACACGTTGAGGAACAGACAGTCCTCGTCCATCACCGGATCGCTACCCAGACCGATCGCCGGATTACGCGCCTGTGGACACACCGCACCGAACCGGTCGGCATCGACGACACCGGCGTGCGGAATCGCCGGACGCGCACGGCACCAGCGATTCTCACCCACGGGTGGCGCGGCGTACCGGATGCCCTTCCACACGTGAATCCAGTGGTCACGAACACCGCGATAGGCGCCCGAGGTGGTCTCCACCACGGGAGACGAGCAGCCACCGCCGGACTGTGTGTCGCTCATGCTCAGGCCTCACGCTCGATCGGGCAGGACATACACCGTGGCCCGCCTCGACCACGCCCGAGCTCCGACCCCGACATGGCGATGACCTGAATGCCGTTGTCGCCCAAGTATTTGTTGGTGGTGACATTGCGTTCGTACCCGACCACGACCCCCGGCGATACGGTCAAGAAGTTGTTGCCGTCGTCCCACTGCGCCCGGGCCGCCTCGAGCCGGTCGATCGGCGCCTTGAGAACCCGCAACGTGTCCACCCCGAGCGCCTCGGCCACCACGGCGAACAGCTCGGCGTTCTCGGTCACGGTGAAGTGGCCCTGGTCGTTTCGCGGCACCAGAGTGTAGGAGCGCAAGGTATCCGGCAGATATGGGTAGACACTGAACGCGTCGCGATCGACCTGCGTCATGGCGGTGTCGAGATGCATGAACGCCCGCTCCATCGGGAGTTCGACGACGATGACCTTGTCGACGGTCCCCAACTTGAACAGGTTTTCGGCGAGCACCTCGATGCCCTGCGGGGCGGTACGTTCGCTCATACCGATCATCACCGTGCGGTTGCCGATGACGAGAATGTCCCCGCCCTCGATGGTGGCCGGTGTGTGCCGCATCGGATCGTTGCCGTTGTAGAACACGAACTCCTCCGCGGTGAACATCGGATGGAAGTTGTAGATCAGCCGGGAGTTGATGGTCTCGCGTTGCCGTGCCGGTTTGGCCATCGGGTTGAGGTTGACCCCGGCGTAGATCCACGCCGAATTGTCGCGCTGGAACAGATGATTGGGCAGCGGCGCGAGGAGGAAGTCGTCGTCGTCGAGGCTGTGGAGCAGCAGGCTCGACACGCCACCGAGATGCGGCGCCGCCTCTCGTTTGAGCATGCCGCCGATCAACAGCTCGGCCAGCTGGTCGGGTGTGCGCTCGTCGAGCAACTCCTGCAGGGGTCCATCGAGTTCGGTCCCGAACTGGGTTTCGGTGATCAGCTCGGCCGCCAGCTCGTCGCGCGCACCGTCCTGGGCGAGTGCCTCGGCGAGCAGGTCCTGATAGAGGTGGACCGTCACCCCGAGGTCGCGCAGGATCTGCTGGAACTGCTCGTGCTCCTCCTGCGCCTTCTCAGCCCACATCACGTCGTCGAACAGCAGTCCCTTGACGTTGTCGGGTGTGAGACGCAACAACTCGATCCCCGGCTTGTGCAGGATGACCTGGGCCAGCGGACCCACTTCGGAGTCGACGTGGAAAGTCATACGCGAACTCTAATCGCGCACACAGGCCGGCGCGGGACGATGACAACTCGACGACATCGACTGCACCCACCCAAGACCGACGGCCCGTCCGAAATCACACCGGACGGGCCGCAGTCTGCAGGCGAGCCCCCTGTCAGGATTGAACTGACGACCGCTCGCTTACATGGTCCGACCGCTAGCTGCGGTGATGCAGCTCAAGGCCGCCTGAGACACCTCGTCGCAGGTTCCCGGACCCCGGCCCGTGTCCGCGTCTCGGGGAGTGCCGCAGCGCGAACCAGTCAAATACGAAACATGTTCCATTCCAGTTCACGTTTCCGTCATCAAAATCCCGACATTGACCGTCGCACAACAACTTTGAGGGCAATCATGAGCAATGTGAACGACAACGCCAGCCCCATTGTTGAACGATGGATTGCCACTCTCCGAGCAGAGGGCAAGTCCAACCGCACTATCCGGGAGCGCCGCACGATCATGCGGCGCTTCGAGCGCGACGCCGGCACTCCGGCGCTCGCGGCGACGACCGAACAGATTGCCGACTGGCTCGGCCGCGACGACCTTGCGACGGTCACCAAGTCGGCCTACCACTCGGTGATGAAGAACTTCTACGCCTGGTGCCTCCTGTCGCAACTGCGCGAGGACCATCCGATGGCCACGATCAGGGCCGCGCGACGGCCCCGACGCCAGCCTCGGCCCATCACCCGGAAGCAGTTTGATCGACTCGTCGATGGCGCGGCCGGCGACCGCGTGATGCTCGCGATGATCCTGCTGCACGGCCTCGCGGGCCTGCGCGTCCACGAGATCGCCCGATTCCAGTCGAGGCACCTCGACGTCGAAGGCCGCACCATCGAGGTCACCGGGAAGGGTGGGGCAACCTACGTGCTGCCCGCGCATCCGATGATCGTCGAGATCGCGCGGTGGATGCCGCGCGGGTACTGGTTCCCGTCACAGCGCGCACGCCACCTCGGCGGCCGGACGGTCACCGAGCGCATCCACCTGCACATGCTGCGATGCAAGGTGCCAGGGACGCCGCACTGCCTGCGTCACTTCTACGGGACGCAGCTCGTCGAGTCCGGCGCCGACCTCCGGGTAGTTCAGGAGTTGATGCGGCACTCGTCGCTGGCAACGACCGCGATCTATACGGCGGTGTCCGACGTGCGCAAGCGCGAGGCGATCGAGAGGTTGGCGTCGTGAGCGCGCCGGTGATCGACCTTATGCACCGGACTGCCCACAATTCACAATCGTGCACGTACGGTGGAGCGATGAGCGAACCTGCCGATCGTCTGCCACAAGGTCTCGCCGAGGACGTCCTATCTCAGCCGGTTGAGCTACTGAAGTGGGTGACGCTCGTCGGGCCCCGCATCGCCACCATGACCGAGGATGACCGGGCTGCCGTACTAGCTCAAATGGGAGCGATCGCAAGCGGAACGAGAACGGCCGGCGTCACGATCCAGCTTGGCGAGAAGAACATCGCCATCTCGACCGAGACCGTCGGCGAGATACACCAAGACTGATATCACAAATAGCGCCCGGATCGACGAGGGGTCGATCCGGGCGCTTCTGTCTGTCGGCTCCGCGACCAAACGGAGCCGATCACCAACAACGAACAGAGGAGGGTCTCCACCTGATCCGTCGGTGACGAGTTTACGTCACCGAACGAACCCATTCGGCAAGAAGCGTCTGGTGTGAACCCTTGTATGCGGCGATGTGCTGCGATCCGTTGAGGTAGCCAATCGCATCAGTGGCCGCCTGGCTGTATCGCTGCCACTGCTGGACGGGATTCGCGAGCAGGTACTTTCCGAGCACTTGCCAGCGTGCGGAACGCAACCGGTCGATCATGTCCCACGACCAGGCCGGGAAGTTGGTCGCGGAGAACCGTCCGCTAATGTCGCTGATGGTGCGGATCGGCGAGTCGGCCGGGCACTGGCAGATGACGTCGAACGGGTTGTACTCCCAGTGCATGGGCACACTGGGCAGCGCGTAGAGGTGTCCGGTGACGCCCGAGCGCCCGGGCACTCCCTTGCCTACCGGCATGGCTGGGTCGGCGATGAATCCGGCGGCGCGCAGGTGCGGATGGCCGATAGCCGAGACCATCCGCGCGAGTTCCGCCCCGCCGGAGTAGCCCAGCAGAATGGCCGGCCCGACGTCGAGGAGTGATCTGACCATCGGCACGCCTCGGGCGAGGGAGTCGGCGTAGTCGATGCCAAGCGCGCCACCGTTGCCAACCGGGCCGTAGTCGGCGGCCCAGGGCACCTCGACGACGTCGTAGCCGGAAAGCTGCGACGTGACGCCCTCAAGCATCGTTCCGGCGCCGGTCGGGTTCTCGCCGATTCCACGGCAACGAAGGATGCGCATGGTCACTCCTCTAGCTCGTCGAGCTCTTGGCGAAGGTCAGCCGGCATCTCCGGGAGTGCGCATCCCCGGCTCATGGCCAGATCGCGGATCTGGTCGAGGTAGTCGTCGACGCGCCGGATGACCCGCTTGAGGTGGGCGATGCGCTCGAGCCGACGCTCGGACTCCTCGCGGATGGGATTCAGCAGCGAGATGGATGTGGCGACGTTGATGGAGTCGCGCTGGGCGACGTCGCGCTGATTGAGGGACTGGTTGCGCGTGTCGCGCTGCTTGCGGGAGCGCCGGTCGAGCATGAAGCTGATCAACGATCCCCCGCCGACGCTGCCGAAGGCGGTGGCAAGCTCGACGATGAGCTGTGCGTTCACCGGTACCCCGAAGATCGATCAAATTCTCTCGGAACGGCGTCGATCGCCTTGAGGTCGACAACGATCTGACCGATACGGCAGAAGGCCGCGAGGCCAACGGATATAGCCAGCGCGCCGGTCTGGAAGCTCGTCGTCTGCCCGTGCCGAAGGATGATCGCAGCGAACACCAGCCACTGGCCGCCGGTGGTGGCCAGTGCAAACGCCTCGGTGATCAGGCGCCGACGATTCACCCTGACACTGTCGCTGGCTCGACGAAAGGTTACCGAGCAGCCAACGAGGCCACCGAGTCCTAGTGCAACGTAGTACATCTCGTTGGTCTCGGGCACTACTTGTGCGACGGCGGTCGACAAGTCGACTTCAGTCACCAACGACAGGATTCCCAGGGCAAGTGAGAAAACGAACATCGCCCGCTCAAACGGATCCGACGGACGTGGCCCAAGGTTGATCAGTCGGTTCGACTCGGGAGGAATCGGTGCAGGGTGGACCATACCGAGCCTTTCTGTGCGACCGCACGGGTGCCGGCGGTGATGTGCAGCCAGGCGATCCAGAGGAAGACGACGATTCCAGTCAGACTCGCAAAGGGAGATGTCGCTGCAGCCGCGACAAGACCGATCGCGAACATCACATAGGCCACCGCAGCTGTGCGATAGGCCAGAGACAGTAGCCACGGCCACGTGGTGCTGGCGATCATGAAGAGCAGAGCGAGAGCAAGGAATCCGAGCCCCCAACCGATGGAGTGCCCGTACTCGTCGAGGATGTGCAGGGACGGCGTCGAGAATCGTTGCTCACCTCCGAGCAAGATCACGATGCCGAGTCCGGATGCCAGTGTCATGGAGCGCGAGGGCGTCGTGAATATCCGATGACGGCTCATAACCCCAGCTTCGACCTGGCCGCCACGTCGTAGGCGGTCTGCTCGGCGCTGCGTGCGGCCGTCGCCATTGCCGCCGTTGACGTCTCGGGAATGCCACGCTTGCCGATGACCTGAGCCACCGTCGGAACATCACCGGTCTCGATGGCGTGAATGGCCGCCTTGGTGTCGGCGATGATCTGATCGGTGATCGTCGGAATCGGTTCGGTGGCCGGGTCATTCGTCTTGGTTGCTGCAGCGTACTTCGCCATGGCCTCGGTGATCTTGGAGTTCACATTCGCGACCGAGTCGGCCGAGTAGCCCGCTCCGCCGGACAGGATCGAGGTGTCCTTCTTGAGCGCGGGGATGACGTCGGCGCGGACCAGTAGGGTGCCGTCGTGGATCAGGCCAATCACGTTGCCGGTTTCGGCATCTCGGATGACCTTCTCGGCGTCGGCCTTGACCTTGTCCCAGTTCGGGACGAGATAGACGACGACGGGTGTCGCCACGAGGACGACGATCAGAAGTGCGAAGCCGACCTTGCCGGGGATGTATGGCAGCAGCAGCGTCAGAACGGCGAGCAGGCCAGCCGCGCCGCTGGTGACCGACGCCCAGATCGCCTTGTTCGCCTTCATGACGCGCTCGGTGCGACGTACGTCCCGTGTCCGTCCGGCTTCGGATCACGAGCGCCCTTGATCTCGATGTCCACGCCGAGCTTCTCTGCGATGGCATTCAGCGTGGCGCATGCGGCGCCGAGCGCGTCGGCGGGCGTGCGGTTGCCGAGCATCTCGAGGCCGGGGAACGACTTCTGGAGATCCACGGTCACGTTGCCGTGCGCGTCGGTCGACGTGACGAGATCTCGCGCGCCGGTGAGCTGGTACCGGTTGTCCTTGCCGTCCGAGATCCCTGGGCCGCAATAGGTCTCCAGGCACTCGAAGATGATGCGCTTCAGTGTTGCTTCGTCCATGTCGAGCTCTCCTGTTCCGCTTCCGCCGAATTGGCCGAAGTCATCTTTCAGTGATTCGTTGATGTCGCAGGGCACCCCGGCGATGTAGGCGTAGCCGAGGTTCATGTTCTGGTAGATATGGGCTCGTTGATCGAGGTTGCCGCCGGACCAGGCCGAGGTCTGCCAGGCATAGGTAGCCACGCCAGCGTCGAAGGCCCGCTTGACAACCCAGTAGCCGCCGTACACCCCAACACGGCTTTTGCCGATGGCATCGCAGGCGCCCTGCAGGTAGGCGTTGATGGTGACCGACTGGGACTCGGTCGCATCGAAGTCGGCCGAGAAGTAGATCGGCGCACCGCCGATACCCACCGACGCAACGTAATTCGATGCCCAGAGGGCATCGTCGTGGCCCCCTGCATATCCGGAGAGCATTCGGTCGGCGGTCGTCTCATAGTTCGCGACGATGGCAACCCCCGCGTCGTGCATGGAGCCGACTTCCCATTCCTGCAGTTGCTTGCCAGGTAGTCCCGATCCGCCGTCGGTCAGGTACCGACAGACGAAAGACCCACCGGCCGACTTGATCTGGGCGCCGGTGGGACGACCACCGGCGTAGTCGTATCCTCGTAGAGTCATCAGTGAAACCCCTTACGCTGCACAGGTACCGATGATTGCCGATAGGACCGACGACAGTCCGATATTGGTCCAAAGGTGACCGGTCGAGCCTTCGTCGACCGCCGTCGCGCTGGTGGCCGTACCGAATGCCTGCATGGTCGAATACGGCACCTCAGTGTCATTGTCCGCGTAGCACACCGTGCACGAGATGCCGCTGTACTTTCCGTTCTGCGCCATCGTCGTCGGATCGTCCGTCGAGTTGGTCACCCCCGACGGGTAGGCGGCAGCAACCGCCGACGCCGCCGCCGAGTAATTGATGTCCACGAGGGCGTTGACCCCGACGAACCCCTTCACCCGATCACTCGGCGTCGCGAGGTTACCCGCCCAGTTCAGCGTGGTGGTACCGCCCATCGAGAATCCAACCAGCACTAGCTTTCCGGCACCGACATACGGTGTGCCAAAGGAGTTATCACCGGTTTGCACGAAGTCGGCAATGACGCCGACCTGGGTGCGCGTAGCGGCGTTACCGAACCCGCTGTCACCGCCGTATAGCGACGTGACGACACCGTATCCGGCGTCAGTGATCGCCCGGGCGAACGCGTCCATCTCCGGGTGCGTGATGAGCCCTGACGTGTCATCGCCATAACCCATCGCGAGCAACACCATTGGCGTTCCCGCCCCCGGCTGCCAGTCGGTCGGCAACCAGAACTGGCAGAAGTCGGTCAGTCCGGAGATGTTGTTACCGTCTCGGTATGCCTTGAACATTACAGATTCACCGCTTTCATGGTCACAAAGGAGGTTCCGTCCGGCGCCCAGGTCGGATTCAGGGTCACCGTCACTGGATTGGTGTTGTTGGTGTTCGCGCCGGACACCACCCCGACGTAGTGCCCGGCGGCCGCACCCTTCGGGATGCGAGCCGTCATCGCTGGCGGCTTGGCGGACGAATACCCACCCGACAGTGCAGGACTCGTGAAGATGTTGTAGGCCAGAGTTTCATTGGTGTCGGCATTGCGGATGAAGACCTCGAACTCAACGGTCGAGCCGTCGGTGCCGCTGCCGAATACGACAATGCCGAGATCCAGGGTGATCTCCACTGGGCCGTCGGTCGGGTCGATGAAGACATGGGAGCCGTTGATCCACTGTGTATCGTTGCTGAACGACTGCGGTGCGTACCCACGGGCGCAGACGTTTTCGGTGTAGCTCATAACTATCCCTTCATGTTTTAGGCGAGGTGTGCAGCCAGCATCGAGGCGATGCGCTTGTGGCCCAGATCATTCGGGTGAACGCTGTCGGTGAACAGGTATGCGGTATTCCCGCCCATCCATGTCTCATCCCAGGGCGAAAGGTACTGAACCCCCTGTGACAGCGCGGCGGCCTTGAGTGCGGCGTCGGTCTGCTGCAGCAGCGTTCGCTGCTGGCTGTTCGCCAGCGGTGGCGAATCCCACGGCCCAACGACGATAAGCGCAATTCCAGCTGCGGTCGCCTGCGCCCACGTCGCCTCGGCGGCTGCAACGATCTGGGCGGTCGTGTTGATTCCGTCAACGTCGTTGTACCCCATGGCGATCATGCAGATGTCCGGCGCCTTCGGAACGATGTCGGTGGCTATCCGTGCCTGCAGGTTTGTCTTACCACTCCCAGCCGGAACGTTGATGTATCCGGTACCGCCGAGTCCTGAACCTTCGATCCCGTTCCATCCCAGCATGATCGGCAAGAGGTCGACGTATCCCGCAGTCTTGGTGGCTGTCGCACCGGTCCCTTCGGTGAAGCTATCCCCGGCGATTATCATGTACGGCCCGATGGCGGGCGTACTCGGATAGTAGAACTTGCCGGACGAGTCGGGGATGAGCCAGCAGGTCCAGTTGTTCCCGCGCACGATGCGGATGTTCCGCCTTCGGGCGTCGGGAAACACTACCTGGAAGAACCCGTTATGACCGTCGGTCGCCGTGGTGCCGGGGTAGCTGGCGCACAGGTAACCATCGACCCAGATTTCAAGCCACGTGAGCGACTGATATGCCATCGACATCCCGATGTCGAAAGCCATTCCGTCATAATCGAAGTCGAGAGTATAGGTCGATCCACCGGTTGAGGAACCGGTAATTCCGCCCGCTTTGACGAAGTGCGCATAGCCGGACACGGTGGGCTCGATGACCGACCCTGGCCGGATGTTGGGCGACGCCTTGCCGTTGGTCGAGATGAAGGCGTCGCCGTTAACCCACGCGGTGGCCCCGGTCGTTGTCGGCGAGGATGTCTCGGCCCCGAGGGTGACCCCGGGTGGATGCTCACGCTTGGCGCGATTGAGGAAACCGATGAAGTTGGCGGCACGCTGATTTAGCAAGGAGATACGTTGGGCTGCGGACATGTAGGTGTCGTCAGCAACCAGTTTGGTCAGGAGGCCAGCCGAGGTGATCTGCTCCGACACCTCCGACGCCAGATCCGACTGGTGCACCACCGGATTCGCAGCCGGTGCGACGTACGAGGTCGGGTAATTCCACCCCTGGTTCAGAAACGTGGTGACATCGTCCTCGTCGACGAATCGCTGTAGGTCGGTGTTTCCGTATCGGAGTAGCACTGCCATGTCAGATGTCCATCCAGTAGAAGTTGGTGAGGCTGGCCCCGGCGGTGAAGAACCCGTGATTCATGCGGATCTGCGCGAATCGGTGGCCCGGACCGTGGGTGATGATCGCGCTGGAGTCGGTCCACGTCAGGATCGCGGTACCGTTGAACCTGGCTGTGTAGGTGTAGATTCCACCGCTGACGGTGCATTCGAGGGCATACGTTCCGGCGCCATAGTTCGTTGACGACGATGCCTTGACCGTTCCTGATTGCGTGACGATCTGGTTGTATCCGGCGCCGACAAGGAACATCATGCCGCCCGATCCGGTGTTGTCCATGCCGCCGCAGATGCCGGTCTGAACGATGGTCGGAGATCCGATGTCGGCCTGGACGCGCCATTGGTCGGTGGCGACCTGGTAGTCGAAGAGTGCGTATTCCCAACCGTCAGTGGAGCTGCCGTAGTTGACGGTTCCGCCCGAGCTGGTCTGGCTGATGGTCAGGTTGTTGCTGCTCGTGCTCGACAGCGACCAGTTATCCCAGGTGAGCGAGGCGAAGTGGGTGTACCAGGTGCGCGGCTCTCCCGCCTGCCCCAGGTCGACGCCGATGCCCACCCACACGGTGATGGCGGTGTAGAGGGTGTCCATGTACGCCTTCGGCATCGACGACGGTGCCGCGCCGTAGGAGTCGGTGGGGTTACGGAATGCGCCGATCTGCAGTGGCTCGAATCCGGGAAGCGAGCTGGCGCCGGGGAATTGAACGGCCCCTAGTCCAACGGAACCACTTCCCGTCATCCGGAATTGCACCGCGCAGACGTCGCCCGCGCTGATGGGCACCGAGCTACCGAGCGTCACCTCGACCATGGCCAGGGTGCCAGTGAGGGTCGAATGGATGTCGGCCGACGAGTAGATCAGATTCCAGGCGTAGGTGCTGGGGTCCATCTTGTACAGGTCGACACAGAAGGTACTGACAGTGCCCGAGTAGTTGGCGAGGAACTGGATCGTCGATCGTGCGCCGTCCATCATGAACCGCACACCGGCGATCCGGGCGAGAGTCGAGGTGATCGTCGTCGACGGCGTCGTGCCGCCGATGGCGACCGCCAGCTTCTCCCAAGAGAAGCTGACATCGGCGGTCGGGTCGATCGCCCACCACATCGGCCGGTTCGAGCTGACGTTGTAGGTGGTGTTGTTGCTGACGGTCTGGGCGTTGCTCGCAACCCCGTTGGCGTTGGTGGCCGACGCCTGCGCGAGGGCCGCGCTTTCCGTGGCCGCTTCGGCCTGTGCGAGCGCGTTCTCTGCGTTCTCGACCTGGATGTCGGCCCATGCTTGCAGAAAGGCGAACGGCTTCACGCCGAGCACGTTGATGCCGGCGAGCGCGTATCCGACTGCCGCGAGCAGCATGTCGACGAGCGCGGTGCCGTAGTACCCGTACTTCGCCTTGTCGATGACGCTGGCCATGGGTTAGACCGGCACTCCGACGAGCGAGAACCGACCTTGGGTGTTGGTGGTGCTCCAGGTATCGGCAGTGGACGCTACCTGCTTGGCGACGAGGTAGAACGTCTGCGCGGTGGCCGCCGGAACTGTGGGCATCGTTGCAGCGCCGGGATTCGGCCCAGCAGTGACCGGGAACGGCCCGATGCCGTACTGGCCGTGCCCATAGGCAACCTGCGTGCCGGCAGACGGGTCGCCCATGAGTACCGCGAGATCGACCTTGGTGTTCGCGGTGCCACCGCACAACAGCTGGGCATCCACTCGCGGCGTCCATGCGAACGGCTGAGCCGCGACACTGAGCGAGGCGACGAGATAGCTGCCCGAGGCGCCCGAGTACGGGGTGTTGAACGAGGTGTAGGGAGTCGTCTTCGGCCCGAAGGTCTTCTTCGGCGCGGCGACCTGCCACTTACTGTTCGCCGCGTCCCAGTAGAGGCCGAATCCGTCGGCGAGGGCGGAGATGTTCTCGATGTCCGAGCATCCCGAGAGTTTGCTGTTGGTGCCGGCCGCGCCGGCCGCTCCGTCGCGCACCGCCAGTCGAAGGATGTAGTGCGACGCCTCCCCTGGTCCGCCCGGGTCGACCAGGGACATGACTGGGGTCGGCATGGTGTCTGTCGGCCCAATCTCGGTGACGACCACCGAGTCGATCACCGGCGGCAGACCTGGCGTGCCGTTGTAAGCGGCCGGGAGGGTGGTGTAACTCCCGGTCGGCAGGATCGTCAGGATCGCGGTGTTCATCGTCGATGGATCGATGGTGCCGGTGAACGCGATCTGGCAGTCCAGGATCACGGGTTCCGTTGATGTCACAAGGTTCTCCTAGTTGCTCGAGAGCAGCGCGACCTGCATAGCGGTTTCGAATCCGGCGAGCTTTCGCTGGAGCTTCGCCTCGGGCGCCTCTTGCGCGCTGCCGTCGCCGATAGTGACTTCGGTGTGCACGCGGTTGGTGCGGTCGTCGACCACAGTCGCTTCATCGACGTAGTCGGTGAACAGCCTCGATCGACGAATCCAGGACACGAGATCGCCGACCTCATAGTCTTTTCCGAGGGTGTAGGGCACGCCGTCGTAGGCGATGATCTGGCCGCTGACGTAGCCGCGTGTATCCCACATCGCGATCTCGAGGGCGAACCACTCTTCGAGCGTGTAGGCGGTCGAGCCGGTCGAGGTATAGAACTCGGGATAGCCGTAGGGCCCCAGTGCCTTTCGTCGATCGGCGTTCTCGACGAGTTGGAAGGCCAGGATGACGTTGTCGAACACGCCGTCGAGCAGGGTATCCGGGATTCCCGAGACGGCTGCCGCCGCCCCCGCTGACGCTGCAGCTACTGCGGCAATGATCGCCGAGATTGCCGCCTCCAGCAGGACGTCGATCAGCTTGTTCACCCAGTCGGGCGAGCGACCACCACCAATCACGGTGTAGGCCAAAGGATGATGGTAGTTGGTGTGACACTCCTTGATGCCCGAGCGCGGATTGTCACAGTTGTAGATCGACCAGGGTGGCGTGAAGTCCACACCGAACGCCGGTGCGATGTTCACGCCGTCGGGCGCATACTCGCCCGTCGGGTTGAGGAACGGCAGGATGCTCTCGCCGAATGCCGACTCGAGCAGGTTGGGAATGTCCTCGATGAGTCCATCGACGAGGGTTCCTGTGGGGCCGGTGATTCCGCTCTTGTCGCGCACCCGGATGCAGATTGTCGGCTCGGTGAGTGTGTACCAGGTCGGCGCGGGCTGTTCGTCGCCGGGCATCCACAGGTCGACGGTGATGAGAATCCCGTTGTCCTTGCAGATCTGATCGACAAGCGTTGCGACCGTGTCCATTCGGCCGGACACGGCAACCGTCTTGGAGGTGTCCTCCCAGATCTCGTTGATGAGATTGGTGTGGTTCGGGACTACGACACAGGGTGTGAGGAGTCCCTCGTTCATCATCATCGTCGCGAACCAGGCAGACGGATTCGTGATGTTGTTGACGAGTTCCCATGCGCCGGACTGGAGTCGACCGATTTGTTCGGTGATCATGGTCTCGATAACCGTGACCGCGCCGCCGATGTAGACGGCTTCCTTCGGGATCTGCACCTCGATCGGTAGCGCGAAGTTCGGCCACACGAGGATCTTGTTGAGCCAGTTCCAATCTCCGAGGCACTGCAGGGTGACGGTCGGCACGCCGTCGACGAGGTCGTCGGTGGCGACGTCGATGCGCCCGGACCATCGCATCCCGTTGACGGTGATGGTGATCGGAACGACGGTGGTGTAGCACTTGAGCGCCCAAGGGATACACGGATCGTCGCCGCGCAGGACGATGGTCGCCGTCGGTACGCCGTTGCGCTTGAAGGTGACGGTCGAGCTGATGTAGTCACCGATGGTGGCAACCGTGCCGTAGACGTTCGAGAACATCTCGATCTCGAACTGCGGCGCGGCCAGCAGATCATCGGCCTTGCGCTTGTCGGCAAGCTGGTCGGCAACGACCATCGCTTCCCAGGGGTCAAAGTTGTTGAGGTCGAACGGAGCCCCGGGCGCCTTCTTGAGTACGCCGTCGGAGTTGGTGCGCACGATGCCGTGCAGATCGCTCGAGCCGCCGGCGTAGCCGTCTGGTGTCGACGTTGCCGTGGCGTGCAACCCGGCGCCGCCGACGTCGCCACCGACACCGTCGGGGCGTGGTGTGGCCGTGATGCCGAGCGACGAGCCGCCGAAGGTCGCTCGAACGCCTTGGGTGGAGGTGGATTCGGTGACGGTCGTCGTCGACATCCCGACCACGCCGAGGTTGCCGGCGCTGACCGGATTGGCGATCACGGAGAGGGTGGCTGTGCCCGTCTTCGTCAGTGCACCGTCGTCGGCGGCCGTAACGGTGACTGCCATGAACGCACTGCCACCCGCATATCCGTCGTCCGAAGTGGTTGCCGCACCGGTTAGTCCAGCACCAGAGGAGGTCGCCCGAATGCCGTTGGAGCCCTCGCCGGCCGAAGCCACCAGACCAGAGCTGCCGAAGGTGGCACGGACGCCGTCGGCTGAGCCGGCCCCGGTGATCGATTCGGCCGCACCACCGAAGGTCGCGCGAACGCCGCCGGCCGAGCCGGCCTCTGTGATCGCCTGAGACGCAGAGCCGGTCCACGCGCTCGCGGAGTATGCAGCGCTGATCCTCACGAAGACGCCAGCCCACATCGCCGTCGGCACAGTCGCCGATACCGTGTCCGAAGTCGCCCCGCCTGTGGTGTCTTCGAAGACGCAGTTCCCACCAGCGGCTGTGGGCGCTGAGCCGTTCGCCTTGTAGCCCCGAATCAGACCGGAGGTGGCAGTCGAGGCACCTGAGCCCTTTGTCGCAAAGGCGCCGACGACGAAGTCGGTTGCAGCCGACACCGTCACCGCTCCTGACGATGCTGCCGTGGTAGCTCCGGTTGCGGTGACAGCGGTTCCGATTGACGAAACACCGCCGTATGACACGGCAATAACCTCTGCCGTGGTAACCGAACTGAAGCTCACGGCTATCGTCTGTGCACCGGTCGAGACGCCGGTCAGGACGAACAGGTATATCGTGCCGTTGTCGGTGCTCGACTGATGCCCCAGCGCGGTCATTGCCACGCCGCCGCATGTCACGGTGGGGGTGATTGAGGTCGAGCCGAGGCTCACGGCCGCGAAGACCGTTGCCGCCGAAGTCCCCACGGTGAGCGAAGTACTCAGCGACGAGGTCGAGTAATTCGAGTTACTCGCGATAGCGTCGAACGTGACCGGCGCGGCTTGGATCTCGGCCAGTCCGATCGTTACGTAAGTCATACCGTTGGAGGCGCCCGTGTAGCCGTAGGTCGTGCTCGATCCGGAGCACGATCCCTGGAAGGTGTAGAGGTCATCTCCGGCCGAAGTACCGAGGTGCGACAGCGATGTCGTCGCAGCCGTCGGAGACGACAGGGTGTTGGCCGCCGACCAGTCGGTGACGCCGCCGAAGACGAGTGAGGTAGCTGCCGGCGTTGCAGCGGCCGTCGACGCCGCGTAATTCGCCACCGTCACGCCGGATTGCACCGGAGACGCCCCAAGTACAGACTTCACCGACATCTCGCCGCCGTGCGTGGAGTTCGCGGTGGTGGCCTTGACGGTGATCGAGCCCGGCGCGGTGGCGTAGTACCGGCACCACACCTCGACGCCGTCGGCGCCGCCAGCACCCCCGTTGTTGCTGCGGACGAGCAGCGTGAAGGAGTTTCCGGCAGAGTCGACGACGGTCGAGGTTGGATTGCTGGCCGACGTGGCGGTGCAGACCACCGCGACTACAAGTGTCTGGGACTGCGGCGTAAACGACGCGGTCGTTAGTACCGGATTCGACGAGTTGGACGTGACCGCACTCGGGGAGTTGGTGGCGTCAACGGAGATTGTCACGAAGTGACCTTCAGAAGAATCAGTTCGCGGCGATCGGAGCGAGGCTCAAAACGTCGGTCGACAACGTGTAGGTGTCACCGGTCGCCCAGGCACGAGACGAGTTGAGCGCGGCGGCCCAGAGGAAGTTGCCGGAACTCACCGCATCCCAGAATGAGATGTAGGCGAGCGTCTCCGAGACCGACGCCACCGAGCAGGACCAGGACGGTGCAGTGCCGGTAATCGACAGCGATCCACCAGATGCGGCAGCGTGGGCGATCGCCTTGCGAACGTCGCTGGCCGTGCCAGTGGCGGTACCGGCGCTGAGTCCGGTCGTGCCGGCGGCTCCGGGCACGGCGGTGTGTAGCTGCGCGTAGATGGCGCTCGGCGCGGTAAATGCCGTACCGCGCAGCATGTTCAGCCAGGAGTTGGCGAGGTAGGGCGAGAGACCTACGGAAGACATGGGGTTCTCCTTTTACTCATGACGAAGCGGCGCTCGAGCCGGGACTGACTTGAGCGCGAGGTGGCGATGGCCTACTCGGGCCAGAGGCGATAGGGGGTGACTGCGGCGACGATCGATGTCACGCCAGGTGTTGCACCGGTGATGGAGACCGGAATGCGGGCCCACGACGGCTTATCGCCGACCCCGGGCAACGGCGTCGCGAACCGGCCGGACAGCAGGCTGTAGAGATTCGTCGAGGTCGTGATCTCGACGATGCTGCGCTCGTTGGGCTGCGTGACAATCTTGACTGCCTGGCCTGCGGCGAGTGGACCGAATGTCACTGTGGCCCCGGACAATCCGTCACCGAGGGTTAAGAGCGCGAACGGACCCTGGGCGATATAGGTAGGCCAGGAGGGGATGGCTCCTCGATTCAGGAGCCGGACAAATCCCGACGCGCTCGCGGTCTGTGGATCCCACTTGTCGGTGGAGTCGAAGGATCGCCAGAACGGAATACCTTCGGTCTTGGCGACCCAGGCGTAGGACTGGGAGCCGATAGGACCGGGACCGAGGGTGAGTTCGTCGCCAATCTCTTTGCCCTGCCGGACATAACACCACCACTCCCCCCGGTTCGCCGTGAACCAGTTGAGGCGTCCGGCGGCGTACATCGACCAAGAGTCAAACCAGGATCCGTGGATGGAACGGAACGACCACGGGGTGTTCCCGTAGATCGTTGCCGTGAAATCGATCTCCATCGGGTCATAGACCGTATCGAGCCAGACGTCCCCGTCAGCGCGGGCGGTCTGCTGCGTGATCGGTTTGCCTGGCGCCATCAGTCCCTTGAACTTGGACGCGATGACACCTTCTTGGGCTCCGAGAACAGGTGCGAGACCGCCGGATAGGTGCCAGACATCATTCACGGCCCCGGTCGGTGGTACGTACTGCACCACCGATTCGGCGCCGGACCGCAGCGACAGCACGGCTCCGACCGTCGCCTCGGGGGTCGGAATCATCGAGTACCACCTCCCTGGTGTGCGGACATCTCGCGATAGATGTCTCGAGCGACCTGGCGACCGTCGGCACCGTGGTTGTGCATGTTCTCGATGAGCACGGTCGCCTTCGGCCCCGCGCCTTCGCTGTAGGCAAGGCTGTCGAGCTTGCGCTTGTCCTCGAAGTTCAGGATCGGCTCGGGCCGGTTGGACTTGTTGAGCGCCAACTCATCCGGCATGAGCCAGCCACCATCGTCGAAGATCGACACCGCCGCACGCTTGGTCTTCTTGCCGTTGCTGTCGGTGGTGTCGTCGGACGTGACTCCCTTGCGGGCGAGCTGGCTGTTCTTCTCGTCGTTCGCGTTCGGCTTGCGGGACTGTCCGGCAATGACCGACTGGGCAATGACGCCGGGCACCTTGATCACTGCGAACTGATTCGGATCCTCAAAGTCGGTGAGCCCGAACGTCTCGAACAGCCCGTCGGCGGCGATGCCGCCGACCTGCTGGCCGAACTGCTCGGCGGTCATCAGCGAGCCGGTACCACCGCTCGAGGAATCGTCGGAGTTCGTCGATGGCGTCGACGTGTTCGTCGACGAGCCGTTCTGCAGCTGGGTGATCTGGTTCTGATACTTCTTCGCGTTCGACTGCTGGGTGGTCGCGTCGTCGCGGTACTTCTTCGCCGCCGCGCGCTGCTGATCGGCCTGCGCGAGCGCCTTGTTGGCGGCCGCCTGGTACTGCTGACGGACCGCGTCGGATTTCGCGGTCTTGGCGTGTTCGGTGGCCACCTGGGCGTCGGCGGTCGCCTTGGCGACGGCGGCGTCGGCGGCCTTGGCGTCTGCGGTGTCCTTATCCGCTGCGTCGTTGGCGGCCTTCACCTTGTTCTGCAGGTCGGTGACTTTCTGCTGGTCCTCCGAGGTCAGCGTGATGGTGCCGGTCGTACCTTCGCCCGTGCTCGGCGACATCGTGTTCGTACTCGCGTTGTCCGCGTAGTACTTTGCAGCGTCGAACGGCGGCGAGAACAGCTTCGGGTCGAGGTGCCATTGCTCGGTGAACTCGTGGTCGAACGGACTCACGGCGTCGCTGCCGACGCGCATCGTTTCTCCGCTAGTCCTCTCCTCGAAGTTCGTTCCGAGGATCGACATCGCCATATGGTCGGCGTTGGTGCCAACGATCAGCGCGTCGGACTGCGACGCACCCTTGATCATGCCGGGCCATCCGCCGGCCATCAGAGAGGTCGTCGTGCCAATCCGCGCAGGGCTCTTGCCCTCGGCGATATCGGTTCCGAACGCGACGAGTCCAGAGCAGTCGAGCCCGGACCAGGAGCCGCCGCCATAGTCGTATGGGGTGGACGAATGCTGCTTGAGCGTGTCGATGGCGACTTCGGGTCCGCTCTTGACGGTGGTGGTACCGCCCGATCCGTCGTCGGTGGTGCCGCCACCAGCGAAGTACATCGGGACGATGCCGCCGCCGGCGTAGCCGTGGCCGTGCCCCCAGACGCCGTTAATATCGCCGCCGTACTGGGCGCGGACGTAGCGCAGCGCGGCGTCCATGTTCGCCATCGGGTCGAGCCGGTTGTTCGGGTCGGACGGGTCGCGGAACTTGGCGAAAGTGCCTGGGGTGACCTGCAGGATTCCCGCCGCCTCGTTGCCGCCCGAGTTGACGTCATGCACCTGCTGGATGATCGACGGATTACCGCCCGACTCGGTCGCAATCTGGGCAAGCATCGCGTCGATGAACGCCGACGGCGGGTTGTAGCCCTCCTTGGCCAGCGCCTTCATTGCCATGTCGCGCCATGCCTGCACTGCCCGCGCGCCGGCGACCGGGCTGTCGTGTCCTGCCTCGGGGTGATCCGAGAACCACTTCTTCACCAGATCGACCGCGCCGTCGATGATCTTGCCTGGGATGCCGGTGATCGCCGACTTCCATTGCGAGGCATCGCCGGGCGTCTGCTTGGTCAGTCCGATGACCTTCTCGAACATCTTCTTGATGGCACCGCCGGGGTCGGAGACCATCTTCGACATCAGGTCGGCCGCGTCGGTGACGTCGCCCCAGGCGCCGGAGACCATGCTCTTCGCGTCGCCCCAGAGCGAGCCAAGGAAGCCGCCGGCGGCGTGGACTGGGCCACCCATCTGGGAGTTGGCCGACGGCCGACCGCTCATCGCGTTGATGCCGAGGATGAAGTCGTGGCCGAGCATCCGGGTTGCCTCGGGAGTGAGAACCGACTCGCCCGGAGACAACACGGCCGGAATCGAGTCGACCCCCGGCGAATAGCCCGGCAGCACGCCGGGCCCCGAGTGGACGCCTCCGCCCGCGAACGGCACGATACCGCCACCCGCGAATCCCTGTGGGAGACCGACCTTGTCGATGGTGTGCAGGCCGAAGACGCCGGCGACGTGGTTCCACACCGGGACCACCGCGTCGTTGTACACAGTGTCAATGACGAACTTCGCGGGAGTCTTGACGATGTCGACGATGCGATCCCACTGCTGCTCAACCCAGTCGACAGCGCCCTTGAAGGCGTCCTTGATTCCACTCAGCACATCGCCGATCGCGGAGCCGACAGGCTTGATCACCGAGTCGTAAACCCACTGGAAGATCTTGCCCCACTCCTGGATCTCGACCTTGATCCCCTCGACGACGGGCTGAATCACGTTGTTGTACAACCAGTTCCATACGTCGCCGATGAGATGCATCACGGGCTGAATCACGTTGTCGTACAACCAGTGCACGACGATCCCGAAGCCCTGAATCTCGAGCTTGATCCCTTCGACGACCGGCCGGATGACGGACTCGGCGAGCCAATGCCACGCCGAGCTGATGAAGTCAAACACCGGCTTGATCACCGAGTTGTACAGCCAGTGCACGATCGCGCCCCACGCCTCGAACACCGGATGGATGATGCTGTCGTACAACATCTTCACGCCCGCTGCGAGGAACTTGAACGCGAGAAGTGCGGCTACGCCGATCACGGTGGCGATCACCGCGCCGACGACGCGGACCCCGAGCTCGATGCCGTGGATAACCGGCTGAATCGCCGTCCAGGCCGCCTGCACGCCGTGCCAGAACGTCTCGAACCAGCCGACGGCGACTCGGATGCCGTCTTCGATTCCATGCCAGGCGGCCATGAATCCTGTTGCGATCCAACCAGCGAAGGTCTTCAGTCCGTCCCAGATCTCGTTGACGATGTTGCGGAACGGGGTCCAGTGCTTGTACATCTCGTACAGACCGACACCGAGTGCGACGATCGCCGCGATGACCGCCTCGATGGCAAGCACGATGGCGCCCAACGGGTTTGCGTCGAGCGCGACGTCCATCTCGGTCGCCGCAACCGTCGCCGCCTCCTCCGAGGCGGTAAAGAATCCCATAGCGGTTGTGACGCCGTTGATCGCCAGCTCGTTGAGCTTCATGATGCCGCTGACGGTCTTGAATACGAGGTAGGCGCCGGCTGCCGCGCCAATAGCTCCGACGAGGATGTCGAGGGCGATCTTGTTCTTCGCCAACCACTCTGACGCGTCGGCGACCACCTTCACCACCGATGTCACCGCCGGGAGGAAGGTGCTTCCAGCGGAGACCGCTGCGGCCTGTAGCCCATCCTTGGTGCGCGAGAGCTGCCCGTTGAGCGTGCCCATCGCCTCGTGGAAGCCCTTGACGGTGCCGTCAGCCTCGGTGGTCGACTGGGACACGAGCTTCACGTTCGCCGACGTCTTCGCGTAGTTCTCGCCGGTCAGCTGGAGAGCGACATTCATCGAACTCGAGTCGCCCGTCGCCTTCGCCAGTGCCGAGGCGTAGGTCTGCACGTCCGAGCCGCCGGCCTTGAGCATGTTGTTAAACCCGTGGGCCGTCTGATAGGTCGACAGCCACTGCCGTGCGAGGCCCGCCTGGTCGGCGGAGAGTCCACCAATCCCCTTGCGAAAGGCGGTCATTCCAATCTCGCCGGAGGAGAACTCTTGCGCGAGCTTCTGTGCGGCAGGGCCGAGGGCGTCCATCATCTTCGAGGCGTCCTGGGCGGCGATCTTGCTCTGATTGAAGGTGTTGAGCATGACCTGGCCGCTCGGGCCCATGTTCGACATGATGGCGGTGGAGATCTCCTCCATCGAGCCGGACAGTCCCTGCTTGCCGAGATCTCGCGAAAGCTGTTGGGAGCTAATGCCGACCTGGGACAGCTCGGCGGTCATCCCCGACGTCGGGTTCTGGAGATGACGAATGGCGTCGGCCATGTTCTGCGTCGCCTGATCCGCTGACATACCGCTCGAGGTCATCTGGGCGAGCGAGCCATAGAGGTCATTGATGGAGATGCCCGCCTGGGCGGCGAGCGGCTGCACGGAGTGCAGCGAGCCGGCGAACGCCTGCAGGGTGGTCTTACCCTGCGAGACGGCGGTGACCATCTTCGACATCACAGTGCCGGCCTGGTCGGCGCCGAGGTGGTAGTCGTGCAGCGCGGTGGTGACCGCGTCGGTGGTCTCGGTGAGGTCGGCATTCTCGGCCTTGGCGCCCTGGGCGGCAGACGTCATGACCTTCAGGCCGTCGGCGCCATGGAATCCCGCCGACTCCACGGTGTACATCCCCTTGGACAGCTCGCCGGTCGAATATCCGACGTCACCGGCCATTTTGATCAAACCGTCACTCACGCCTTGCAGTGCGCTCTGCTGCTCGCCGGCCGACGTGACGAGTCGCTCCTGACTCTGCTGGAAGTCGGCGGCAGAGTGCACCGCCAAGCCCATTCCGACGGCGAACGTCGCTGTAGCGGCGGCACCGACCTTCATCGCGGTGCCGAGTGCTGCGTGAGATCCCGCTGCGGTCCTTGAGGCCACCGCCGACGCATCGGCGGCCCGAGACTGCTCGAGCTGAGCCGAGGTCAGCCCTCGATTGGCGTCGGCGAGCGCGGCGGCGGCCCGGGTGTTCGCGGTGCGCGCGGCCTCGAGGCGGTTCTCGGCGGCAATCGCCTGGGACGATCCGGCCGCGTAGCGGTCGGTGGTCTCTCGAAGCCGCGCCATGGCGACCTCGTAGCGGCCGGCCGCTGCGGTGGCCTTGTCGGACGCTGCAGCGGCGGAATTGGTGGCGGCCTCTACTGCCGCCTGAGACCGTGCGAGCGACGCCTGAGCCTTCTCGGCGGCAGCGGTGCCCGCTGTGTTTCCCAGGCGTCGCTCGAGGTCGCCACCGAGAGATGTGGCCCGTGACGTGATGTCCGAGAAGATCTTCTCGAGAGCCCGCATATCGAATGCAGGAACGAGATCGAGGAAGATGCCAGAACCGGATTCAGTCACGGATCACCCCCTCAGTCCCGGCGCATGACGCCGTCCTCGGTGACCATCGGTCCACGGTTCCTGTTGGGCAGAACCAGCTTCCCGGTCATCTGATCGTGAAGGAAGTTGTGCAACGACTCCTGGAGGTGCCTCTGCTCTTCGCGTTCGGCGAGCTGCGCCGGGGACTCGAGGAGCTTCGGCTTCATCGTTGCGCCGTTGGCGGCGGCGTGGTCGCCGCGCAGCAGCATGAGCTCGTTGGCGAGGCGGGCGGTGACGTACTGGTCGTGCGTCCAGTCCCCGTCTCGCATCGCCGTTTTCGTCGCTGAGGTGTCGGGGAGTCCGTGGACGATTGCGTTGTAGAGTTCGCGACTCGACAGCTGTCCGCGCCACCACTGGCGGACGTAAGGCTTTCCGCGAGCGAGGAAATCGCCCTCAATCTCGGCGGAGAAGTACTTGAGGAGCTCGACTACCTCGGGAGTTTTGGGGCCTGGAGGCCCTCGGTCAGGTACTGCCAGGCGAGCAGCACCTTGTTTGACGACCCGCCGGCCGCGAGGAAGCGCGCGTGCGCCTCGTCGCCGAGGAGAGCCAAGGCGAATCGCACGTTGAATACTGGAGCAGGCTCGCCGTCGATGAGGTCGCGCGCCGCCGGATCCGGCACCAGTTGGCCGGTTTCCGGATCCTCGACCATCGGCTTGGGGTCGAGGTCGTCGCGGCGCTGGACGCGCTCGATGCGCTCCTGCGTCTCGTCGGAAACGAGCAGCGGATGCGGGATGGTGATGAAGTCGCCGTTGGCCAGATTGATCTTGAGGCCGGGCGTCGAACCCAGCGCGTCGGTTGCGGTCTCCTCGAACTCGTCGAGGCTCATCTCGCGCTTGATCTTGCGGTTTACGGACATCAGAAGTCTCCTCGGCTCACGACTCGGCTGCTGGAATCGGCTATCCCACAACACATATCGGAGGTGGGTGTTCCGCCCGCGCGACCAGCCGAGTTGCCGCGCGGGCGGAACGATCAGGGGGCGTCGACTAGGACGCTGCGGTGATGGAGTTCGACGACGCGGTCGGAGTCGACTGCGAGCCGTTCGAGCCGGTCGCGGTAACGCGGAAGGTCACCGCTCCGGCGGTCAAACCGGAGACCTCGAGGACGACCTGCGTCGAGCTCGAAGACTTTACGGTGACGTTCTGCGCGGGAACGGCGGTGGTCGTGCCGCCGACGGTCTGAGTCACCTGATAGGTGAAGGGACCGTTGTCCGAGGCCGGCGGAGCGAACGCGATGGTTGCCTTCAGTCCGGCCTCCGACGTTGCGACCGGTGCCGCCATCGAGGTCTCCCAGGTGGTGGTACCACCAGCGGCGCGCCATGCGGGCCCTTCGCGGAATCGCCGAACGGCGAACCCGGAGTACGGATCCGGGTAGCTGTCGAAGGTGAACGGGGTCTGGACCTCGGTCTTCGCCTGGTAGTCGTACTTGTCAGGCTTGATCATGAGGGCGCGGGCGTACATCGTGCCGAAGTACTCAGCATTGTCCGTCGCGCCGTCGACGCCGATGGCGAGGATCTGGCGCTGCAGCAGGACCGGAGTGTTCGGCTTGGTCAGCTGGTAGCCGACGGTACCGACAGCCGGCACCTCGTCGAGCGGCAGCTGGTAGTTGATGTAGTCGATCAGCGGAGTGGACTGGATCGCGGTGACCGTGCACTCCTCCTGGTCGAGGGTGACGTCGGTGCGCTGGGCCATCCGGTTCTGCCACGCCATCGTGTCGGTGGTGGTGTACTTCGGATTGAACTGCACACCGTTCTCGTCGATGAGCCCGATGTCGTTCCAGCCCTGTCCGCCATCGGCGACGGGGACGAGCAGATCGGCACGCAGGTTTCCGGTCGTCGGATCGAACGGCGAGAAATCGGTGAGAGACGTGTTCGCGGCGTCGAAGTCGCGAATGAGGAAAGAACCGTAGAGCGCCTTCACGATGCGGGTCGCGTCACCGGCGAACAGGCTCTCCCAGTAGGCGTAATCGCCAGACATGGATACTCCTTTAGAGCGGTTGGGAATTGATGCGTGACGCGATCTCGTACCGCGCGACATAGCGGTCGAGATCCTCGTCGGCGTAGTCCTGCCAGGCCGGTCCCTGGTCTGTGCGGACCCAGTCGACCCACACCGTTCCCGAAGGCGTCACAACGGGCGTCTTCGGGGAAAGTGAGAGCATCCGCGAATGCCCTTGCCGAGCAAGGTCATTCGCGGAATCTCGGCTGTTGGCGAAGAACTCGACATCGGCCATGGCGAGTTCGGTCACCTTGTCATCCGTCGCGGCGATCCGGGTCACGAGGATGAACGGCAAGGGCGGTTCGTTGGGCAGCTCGGTGCTGACCTGGTCCGCAGTGAGAAGAGGAGTCAGGTATGCAACCAGAAGCTCCTCGGTGTTGATGAACATGGGGCGCAGCCTTATTCGCTGATTGAGCCGAGCGCGTGGGCGCCGCCGAGTCCGAGGACGTGCGCTCGAGTCTTGGCCATCGGCGCGTACTTGGGCATGTGCTTCGCGCCGTACTCGATCCAGTGCGCCTTCGGGTCTATGGAGTAGACCCGAACCTTCATGCGCGTCGGCGTGGACATGACGCGGACCTGGATGGAGGCGCGATAGGAACCGTCCGGCTGCCGGCCGTGGCCGTCCGCGCCGGTGGGCTGTGCCGGAGGCAGCGACCGCCAGTAGTTCTGTGCCTCTACCGCTTTCGCGAGCAGCGCAGCGCGGATAACCGGCGACGTCGTCATGGCCCGACGCAGATCTGCCTCCGAGATGGAGCATCGCGCGCGCGCCACTATCCGGCCGCCCGTCGAATGACGAAGCGTACGTGGTCGATTCGTCCATCGAGGTCGGTCTCGATGTCGATATCACCGTCGACGTTGTAGTCCTTGCCCATGTAGCCGACGCGGTCCTGCGTCTTCACTGCCTGCATGAGTGCGGTGGGCGGCGCGTAGACGGTGCGTCGGGTGATAGTGCGGTCGACGTTGGTCTCGGTTTCCTCTTCGGAGAGACGCTCGACTGAACATCCGGATTGGTCGACGGGAGTCGACGTTGTCGGCTTCACTCCGAGCTTGTTCGGCGTGGTGCCCGTGGTGGTCACCCACACGGTGATGGTGTCGCCTCCGACTGGCCCGCTCATACGAGATTCGCCACTCGGTACTGGTCGAGAATGGCCAGGTCGTACGGAGTCATCTCGTTGCCGCCGTTGGTCGCCCAGCGGTCGGCCTTGCCGCCGACCTTGTGCTCCACCCGGAAGGTGGGATTGGTCATGAACTGGAAGGCCAGCCGCGCGCACACCGACGTGATGTCCTCGGGCACTGTGGCGAAGCCGTGGGTATAGGTGACGCGTAGGCCACCGGGGAGCATGTACTGCGGCCAGCCGCCCATCACGGATCGTTTTGTGCAGTAGACGATCCCGTTGGGCGCCCAATCCCACGCGGTGATGGTCGCGTAGCTCGCGGCACCGGTGACTGGGTCAATGCTTTTGGCCTCGACCATGGACACCGCCACCACGGGGATCTGTGCAAGGGTGGCGGAATATCCATGCGGAGTGACGATCTCGACGTCGTTCTCGACGAGGTCGAACTGCTGCTTGGTGTAGTCCCGCACAATCGAGCTCGCCCACGATATTGCCGAGGCCACGGTCGCGGAGTCGAATCCGTCGCCCGCAATCGCGGTCACGTCACTCGGCTGGGCGAGATCGGTCACTTGGTCACGACGCCTTCGGTCGGACTTGCGGTATCGGGCGTGACGACCTTGGTCGTGACCTTGTCGTCGGACTCGTCGACTGCCTCATGCTTTCCGTGTCCCGGACCTTCGGCACGAGGGAGATTGAACAGCTCGGCGTGGTAGTCGTCGCAGCGCGTGACGGCCATGGCGTCCTCCTTGGGTGTTGTTGGGGCACAACAAGACGCCGCGAGTCCGTGGTGGGACTCGCGGCGTCAGGTTGCGATGGATCAGCTACCGGAGCCGTTGACGAGCTGGATCAGCTCGAACGCGGCGGGACGGTAGACAGCCAGCGCGAGGCGCTCCTCGGCGCGGACGGTGACCTCGCCGTGTTCGAAGTCGGTCCCGTTGCTGTTGGTCATCTCGACCGACAGCCCCTGGCGGCGGAAGATGTTCGCCACGTCGGCGTCGAACGAACCGACGAGGACGGTGCCGCGCGGGATGGCCGGGGTCACGACAACACGCTTGCCCCAGAGGGTGTCCTGCACGCCGGCGGCGAGGCCGAAGTTCGTTCCGAAGAACGAACCGCCGTAGTACTGGCCGTTCTTGTCCTTGCCGAGTCGGATTGTCTGCCAATCGACCGGGTTGATCACGATGGTGTCGGGCACCACGAACGACGAGTACATGACATCGGTCATGGCCTGGAAGATGCCCTCGGCGGTGGTCGCCGAGTCGGCGTAGGCGGCCGTGCCGGCGCTACCGGTGCCGAGGATCTGGCGGCCGTAGTGCAGCGTGGCGATGGTGTTGCCTGCCGCGCCGGCGCCGGCGGTACCGGCGGCCGGGAAGACGACGTTCGTTCCGGTGGCGGCGTCGGCGCCGCCGACCTTGGTGAAGCCGTTCGAGCGGTTGAGCAGACCGTTGACGCCGGGGTAGCCGGAGCCGGCGAGCAGTGCGGATTCCTTCTTGCGCTGCACGCCGAGGACGAGGCGTCCGCGCACGAACGACACGAACTGGTCGGCGTCCTGCAGGGTCTCGTCGGTCAGCTTGATGGCGTTGGTGATCTTGCCGACCTGCTCGAATGCGCGGGCCAGCTGGTCGCTCGAGTAGGGGTACTGCCCACCCTCGGCGGTTTCTGCCGCGTTGTTGGTGAACAGCGCCTCCATCAGGTAGGTGATGGACGGCGACTCGGTCGGGCTCGAGGTGAACAGCGACTCGATGGTCAGCGGGTAGAACCGCTGATCGACAAGTCCGGGCACCTGGTGCGGCCAGATGGCCGGACCAGCGTTACCGGTCAGGAACACGTTCTGTCCCAACGCGGTCGGGCCGGTCGTCCCGTTGAGCCCCTCACCGATGAGGTTCGCTGCGGAGGTGGAGTCCTTGAGGGCGATGGCCTCGCCGTCCTCGATCCCCTTGCGGCCGATCTCGAACTGTGCGCGGAACTGGCCGCGCGGGAGCAGGCCCTTGCGGCCGCCGACAGACTTCACCACATTGGCGAAGCTCTCGTGGTTCAGGATCTCCATCGCGAGGTCGCCGTTGAACGCCTTGGCGACGTGCTCGGCGGTCTCCTCGGCGGAGCCGGTGGGATTGGCGCCGAGCTTCTGGCGAAGCTCCGATGCGCGTTCGCTGGCGGCGACGTCGGCCTGGTGGGTGTCGAAGTCCTTCTGGAAGACGTCGAGCTTCTCGTTGAACTCGGAGGCGGTGATCGCACCGTCCTCGAAGTCCTTCTTGATTCCCTCGAGCGTGGCGTTGAGTTCGCGGCCACGGGTCTGGAGGGCAATTGCGGTGGGCATTGCCTACACCTCCTGGGTGCTGATCGTTGAGTTGACCTGGAGCTCGATCGCCAGAAGGCGAGCCCGCGCCAGGCTCTTGGCCGCGAGGTCGTCGTCGGCGGACTCGGTCACGTCAGGCTCGGCGGGGTCGTCGTCCGCGCGGCCTGCTGGCGGGGCGGAGTCGGACGCGGCGGAGTCGTCGGCAGCCGCATCGGGCGTCGATTCGTCGCGAGTTCCGGCGCCGGGATCGGCGTCGGGTGTCTTGAGGACGGCGTCGAGCCGATCCTCGAAGCTCTTGGTGTCGTTCACCGGCTGCACGCTGGTGACCATCTCGACCGGAGTCGCGGTCTCGCCGAGCGTTGCACTCGTGCCGTCGAAGGAGAAGGGCCGGGACAGCGTCTGACAGCCGGTGTTGTCCTCGAGGTCGTAAACGACGGTCCCCGATGTTGCGGTGTCGAGGAAAAGGGTTCGGACGTAGGCGTATTCGTTCGCCCCGGGAGCGAGTGCGCGCACCGCGTCGGAGATGCGCTGAGTCATATCGTCGATCGATCCGCTGATCGCCTTGCTCTTGACGACGGCGACGTCAGCGAGCCCCTCTCGGGCCGCGATGGAGAATGCGCCGCGAATCCAGTTGGCGTACTCAGCCTTGGTCTTGAAGTCGATGGTCTGGTGGACGGTCTCGCCGGCCGCCTTATGGGCGACAGTGACCTCGGGCTCCCAGGACTTGTTCGCACCCTCGGATGCCCCGTCGCCCGCATCGTCGCCCGGCACAACACAATCGGCTCCAAGCGCGACGGAGGCGTCGTGGACGGCCTGCACCATGTCGTCATGCTTGGGGGTGCCCGGCGCGGGGTCGGCGTCGTCCTCTTGGGCGGCGGCCGTGGCCTTTTCGATGACGTCGAGTGCCTTGCTGGAAAGGATGACGGCCTCGCGGTTGCTCGGTACGGCGACGAAGGCGCCGTTGAGAAGTTCGCGAGACACCTCGTCGTCGCCGTCGGCCGACTTGGTTCGAGATTCCAACGCGGCCACCGACATCGTGCGGATGTGCCCCTCGTTGACCAGGGTGCGCACCTGCTGGCCGAGGTCGGTCGACGCGAAAGAGCCCTTGATGCGCAGGTTTCCGTCGTCGTCGATGAATGGCTGCGCCGAGCCGACCGTCGATGCGACCTTCATGCCGTGATCGATGTCGATGGTGATGTGGTCGGGCAGCGGAGTCTTCCACTCCGAGGTGGCGAAGGTGTCGCCGTCGCGGTCGAGGGTCGGCGCGCTCAGGATGGCATCGAAAGTGCCCGATCCGGTGTCGTCGGTGCCCTCAATCGTGGCCAGTGCCTTAGTGATCTGCATGGGTGCTCCTCTCCTCGATGGCGATGTGCACCGCCTGCAGGATGTCGTCGAGGTCGTCGGGATACTTCGCGGCGAGCTTCATGGCGAACTCGCGGATCTCCTCGCCGCGACCGACGGCACCCTTCACTGCACGCACGTACTTCTGCGCCTGTGGCGGTGGAGGATTCGTCGGCACAAGGTCAGGCTTCGGTGCGGCTGGTTTGGGCACCGCGATGGGCGCACCGCCGGCCGGCGACGGAACCTGAGTGACCGCGCCGGCCACACCGAAGGGGTCGTTTCCGACAACGCCGGTGAGTGCCTCGGTCTCCTTGATGGGCGGTGCGCCGAGCGGCTGAATCGCGCTGTTGGCGTAGAGCTTGTCTGCCACCGGTCCGGCGTCGCCGAGTTCCATGAGTTCGCGACCTTCCGCCGGGGACATGACGCCGACCTGCACCAGCTGGGCAACGGCGTTGGCTCGGGTCTCGTAGTCGCCGCGCAGCACGTCGGAGACGGCGAACGTCGCGCGCTTGTTGAGGTTGAACTCGTCGCCGAGGTGATGGTCGAGCACGGACTCGATCAGCTCGAGGCGGGGAGCCATGGTGTCGCGGTAGAACGCACGCATCTGGGCGGTGATGTTCGAGAACGTTGCGCGGTCGAGGATCTGGACGATGGGCGGCGCGACGTCATAGACGCCACAGACCTCTTCGCGGTTGATCTGGCGAGACTGAATGAACTGCATCTCGACGGCTGTCAGCTGCAGCTGCGTGACGCTCATTCCGTCTTCGAGGATCGCGGTCTTGCCGGCGTTGCGGGCCCCGGCGTGAAGCGAATCGAACTGTGCCTTGAGGCGATCGAGGACGTCCTTCTTCACCGGCTTGGGCGAGGACACCATGAAGTTCGGCATTCCCGCGTTGCGCCACATCGCGGCGGTGGCGGTGCGAGACGCGTCTTCGCTGAACAGCGTGGAGCGCAACGAATCCAGCCGAGAGAGGCCGCGCTCCTCGCCGAGTGGGCTGTAGAGGCGGAAGGGTATGACGTCGTCCTCGGGGAACGCCATAATGCCCACGCCGCCGGTGTCGGCGCGGCCGGTCCAGATGTACCAGACCTTCCCGGTGTCGGGATCTCGAGTAATCGCCACCCTCGAGGGATGCATGGGCAGCAGTTCGGTCGGCCGTCCGTTGGCGTCACGGACCTTGAGCAGGAAGGCTTCCCCGTAGATCTCGAACGTGGAGGTCAGCCACAGCCAGAAGTTATACGGCGACAACTTCGTTGACGGTGACGAGATTAGCCGCGCGTACGGGCCGACCGGGTCGAGGGTGCGTGTCTCCTTGCCGCTGGAATTGTCGATCTCCCAGACGTTGATCGACAGTCGCGCAACAGCATTCGCCACCTTGTCGACGACCGTCCGCACCCATGGCTGATAGCGGTAGAGCGAGTGGTAGAACGCCCAACCCGACTCGAGCTCGACGCCCATCGACTGCGGGTAGTACCAGCCTCGCTCGAGCTGCGGCGAGAACTCGGCCAGCGATTGCGGCACCGCGACGTCGGCGCCGGTGTTGGCGATGACGCCGTTAGACAACAGCATTGACGGAAACCTCGGCGACAGCCTGCATGTAGGAGACTCGGGCGCGGTCGATGTAGAGCACGCCTTCGGCCGGCACCGCATCGTGTCCGCGCACCACACGGACATCGACGAATACCAGCCGCGAGTCGTCGTACTCCCGCAGTAGCCCGGCGATTACCTCGCCGTTGACCAACGTGACCACGAACTTGTCGAGGACTTTGTCGCGCAGGACATCAGGACGCCGGAACCATGCCACGAAGACACCTCCCGTCAGAGAATGATGAGATCGCGTTCCTCGTAGATGGAGCGCGCGCCGTCACCGCGAGTGAGGTAGGCGTTCATCGCCATCACGGCCGCCGCGACGCCGTCGATTCGGCGGGACGACTCCTGCCGCTTGACCTTGCCTGGCTTGACGAGGTCGGGATCGTCGCGGCTGATGACCGCCTCGCAGCCCTCAAAGCAGAATCGGGCAACCGGGTTGCCGTGCCAGCGATATCCGTTGCGCTTCACCGCGTTCAGCGTCTCCCCCATACCGTTCGACATGTGGGAATAGGTGTTGTTGTAGGCGAAGATGGCGTCGTCATCGAGGTTGGTGCGCCGAAGTAGTTCCTGCACAACCGGATCGATCGCGAACTTGTCGCAATCTCCGCCGAGGATCGTGTATCTGAGTGCGTCGGCCTCGACGTCGTCGTAGAACCGATCGAAGTCGAGGACGTCGCCGTCGGTCACGGTGAGCCAGCCGTCTCGAACCCACTGATTGAGTCGGCCGTTGTGCTGCTGATTGAACCGCTCGTAGCCGGCCTCGGGCATCCAGAACCGCCAGAGCAGATCGAGGTTGCCGTCATCGTCGGGAAACAGTAGCGCCCATGCACAGAGGTCCTGGCGGGCGGCCAGGTCGAGTCCGAACCACGCTTCGCGGCCGTTGAACGCGGCGCGAGCCTCTTGGGCGGTGGCGTAGACCTCGCCCCGGTTGGATTCGGCGTCGAAGTCGTGCATCGGCATCCAGCGGACGCTCTGCGAGACCCACTGATTGAGCTTGAACTGGCGGAACGAGTTCTCCTGGACCGGATTACGCTTGGCGTCGGACGCCTGCTTGCGCATACCCTCCCAGGACAAAAAGCCGGACGCGAGCGCGGGGTTCGCGTACTCCCAGTTCGACTCGTCCCAGGGGTCGGCGTCCATCGGGGTGTTCCGCATGAACACGAAGATGTGGCGATTGCTCTCGGCGTCGGGATCGGTCAGCACTGCCTCCATGTCGCGGTGCATCTGGCCGGCGAAGCCTTCGGAATTGTTGCCTGCGGTGGTCGCGGCGACCATGAGTGCCTGCCGACGCGCACCGGATCCCATGCCGGTACGCATGGCGTCCCAGACGTCGCCGTTGGGCCATGCCAGGATCTCGTCGGCGCCGACTCCGTGCGGGTTGCTACCGAGCGCGCCGCCGGCGTCGGCGGCGATGACCCGATAGAAGCTGTTGGTCTTCTTGTCGACGATGCGGCGCTTCGACCCAATGATGTTGAGCCGCTTGGCCAGGACTGGATTCAGGATCACCATCTGCGCGGCGACGTCAAAGACCAGTGCCGCCTGGTCGCGGTTCTTCGCCACGCCGTAGAGTTCGGCCGACCGTTCGCCGTCGGCGACCAGCAGGTAGAGCATGATGCCGGCGAGGAGCTCCGACTTCCCGTTCTTCCGGGCGATCTCGATCCAGGCGACCTCGTAACGCCGCTTGTACCAGCCGAACTCCTCGGACCACACCGTTTCGCCGAACAGTGGCCGCACGATGTCGTCCCGTTGCCAGTCGGTCAGGACGAAGGGCTTGCGATAGAAGGCGCCCTTGGTGTGGAGGAGAAGCTCTTCGAAGAATGCCTGCGCGTGGTCTGCGCGGGCGCGGCAGAAGTGGTCGCCGACCTCGTCACAGCGATGGCAGAGGAGTGGATTCGGATCGGTGTAGGTGAATCCGCAGGGTTCGGTGGCGGGCATGGCGACACGAAAAACGCCGACCCTGCCCGAGGAAGCGGGACAGGGTCGGCGTCGCGTCGAGCTACTTGCTCGACGTGTCGTTTCCGGTGAGGGCGGAGGTGACGGCGGTCGTTGCCGACTTGGCGTCAGCGACCGCCGACTTGGCGTCAGACACGACGACCGGCGCGGCTGAGGCCGCGTCGGAGGCAGTCTGCGGCGGGGTCGCACCGTCCTCGACGTCGTCGACGACGCCCTGGATGTGCTGCGACAAGTCCTCGAACGCCGCCTCGATGGAGGTGATGGCGTGCTTGAGGCCGGGTGCGGCGGCCTTGAGGCGTGCGACGGCCGCGCGGAAACCGGCAACCGCTTCGGCGGGAGTCTTGTCTGCCATGGTTCAGCCCTCCTGTGCGGCGGCGATCCCGGTGGTGTCCGGAATCGTTGCGGTGGTGTCGGTCGACGGGGTGGATGAGGCCGCACCGGCGTCGGCGCCAGTGGTCGCAGTCGAGTCGCCGGTCGTGGTCGCCGAGGCAGAGCCGTCGGATACGCCGGTCGATCCGGTCGAGTCGGTCGCGGACGAGGTTGTGCCGCCGGTGGCCGGTGCGGTGGTCGTGGTCGCCGGGGCGATGGCGTCGGCCGCCGCCTTCAGCTTGGTGGCGACGTCGTCGAGACTGGTGGTGTCGACGTCGGGGTTCGCCGCCTTGAGGCTGGTGATCTCGGTCTGCAGCTCCGAGATACCAGAGTTGAACTCGCTGAGCGCGGACGTCAGGGTGGCAACGTCGGCGTTGATCTGGTCCTGGGTGGTCATGATGCTCTCCTGTGTGGTCAGAATCCGTCCGAGGATCGTGAGGATGAACGCCAGCGCGAAAGGCACTGGCGCGGAGGTGTTGTCGACTCCGTGGATGGCCAGGAATCGGTCGATGTCTCGGTGACTGGTCACCGGCCGCCCTCCCTGTAGTGACGTAGCGGATGAGGATGCGCGAACGCTCCCCCGCCGCTTGCGAGCTCGGCAGCTATGTCTGCGCGCCGAGCACTGTCGGCGGCAGCCTCGCGGTTGCGCCGAGCCTCTCGCCGCCGGCCGAACCACGCGGGGAACGCGAGGAGGTCGAACGGCAGGTCGAGAAGGAAGTTCAGACGCGCGGAGGCCACGACCAGTGCCCCGGCGTGGGCGCCTCGGCGTACGGAATGGCCGCCGGCGCGGAGCTGTCACCGTCCAGGATCGGTCCGGGCATCACCCCAGGCGGAAACGCAGTCAGGGTGACATCGTCCGAGCCCGCTGGGTCGACCATCGTGATGATGGCCGCGATAGGCTCTCCGTCTTCGGCGGTGTAGTGAACGATGCGACCGACCGAGGGCTTCATGCGATCACCGCCGCGAGGACTCGGAACGGATCGAGCAGGGCGAGGAGTGCGTGAATCACGAGAGGAGCCTTTCTGAGCCCTTCTGGGGCGCCTGATCGGCATCCTTGATGACCAGCGCGGCGCGGTCGGACGGCGTCAGGCCGTAGCGGGCGGAGATCTGAGTGATGGTGGTCTGTGCGTCGCGCATGATCTGCCAGTACGGCGACTTGATGACGCCGCCGGCGGCGCCGCGTGCGGTGTATTCGCGGCCGAGCTTCTTGCGGCAGCTGTGCCAGATGGCCAGGGTTTCGCAGAGCAGCACGAACTGGTCCTGATCCCAGGCCGTCATGACGCCCTTGTCGACGAGGTCGGGTACGAGTCGGTTCCAGAACTTCTTCGCGGCGGCCGTCATCGGTACCGGCGGGGTAAGCAATTCGGTCAGCGACGACTCGGTCGGCGTCGGTTCGTTGCGATTGATCTCGGCCTCGGGCGCACCGTCGAGGATTTTCAGGTGCGTCGGCTTCTGTGCGGGTCCGCGTCTGCCCATGGCGAACCTCCTTCGAAAGTGGTCGATTTCGGCCCAAAAGGGGCCAGAAGTGGGCTGAAAGTGCCGATTACCGCGTCAGTGACGATCTCGACGCAGGTTGTCTCGACCCTCGGTATGTCCGGTGTGCCGGTTATGGCACGTCGTGCACAGCGCGCGGCCGAAGGCGGGGTCGTCGGGGTTCTCCCCGGCCGCGATGAGTTCCTTGCGCGAGCGCGGGTAGTGGTCGGCGACGTCGGCGGCGCGGCCGCACATGCAGCAGGTGAACCGATCTCGCCAGAGGACTTCGTCGCGGAAGCTGCGGTGGCCATCGGAGGTGTACCCGCGTTCGTGCGCAGTGCCACGGTGCGCGTCGGTCATGCGGTGGTGGTCGGCGAGGTGCCGCTCGCACAATCCGCCGCGCCTGACGGGCGCTCCGCACCGGGAACACGGCCTGGGCGGCTTGCGTGGCACTACGCTCGGTACCTTCCGCCGTTCTTCTGGCGCTTGGCCTTCTTGAGCCACGGCCGATGGATGGTCACGACCATCTTCGAGCCGTTGGTCTGCACGGTGGCTTTCACGCCGCCGCGTTGCAGGAGTTTGAGTGCGACCGCGATGACGTACTCGCGCTGGGCCGGGGTGGTGACCCGTGAATCGATCCCCGACTTGTCGGCGTAGGAACCGCCGCTGTCCCCCGTGACGCCAAGGTGTGCGGCTGCGGCGGCGCGAGCGGCATCGACGGTCACTTCGCGTATCCACGGTCTCGCAGGAACGCCATGATGGCCTCGGCGAGGTCGAGCCGGAGCCGATCGGCGCCGGGACCTTCGTAGTTGACGAGGCGGAGCGTCTTACCGGATGGGTGCGGGAGCCGAGACAGGTTGGCGGCGAGGTCTTTCGTAGCCTCGTCGGACTTCTTCTTGCCCACTGCGCGCCCTTCGGTGGTCCGTCACCCGCCCCGGTGCCGCGCTGCTGCTCGGTCACCGTGCGAGGCCGAGCGCGCGTCTGGTCACCGGGGCGAGGACGTCTGTCGACCGGCTGCTAGCGGGCGGGTAGTTGCCGATCGAACACTTTGAGGTTTCGCCTACAGGACCGCCCACCGTAGACGATCTGAGTGTCCGATGAAATCAAGCGCTGTGCACCGCATTCTCGGCGTGAATCGCAGATTGTGGCGCGGGTAACGTCGGCGAGGCGGGCCGTGGAACAACCCGGCGAAAACACGGGACTCCTCGCGCGAGTCCCCAGCCGCCCCGCAAAAAATCGACGGACTAAAGGTCCAGTCCATGGATTGCCCAAGGACGTAGGTACGAAAAATTGTTAGGCTCCCCTTATATATGCATTACAAACATACTTCTACAACGGGGAATCTCTTCTTATTTTTCTATCGCACTAGAAACCGTTCCCTCCGTCCCCAAAATGAAAGTCCCGGCCGTCCAAGAAATCTGACCGCCGGGACGTGACGTCCTCCGTCGCGCGAAGCTAGCGGCAACGCGCCGAACTGCAGGTATTCGTCGCGCCCCTCGGGGTCTGGTCGAAGATAGTACGAGCCGCCTCGTGTTATGCCGCCTGACCTGCTGACCGGCATTTTGGACTCTGCTGGACTTTAGGACGAGGCGGAGGGAATATGGCCGAGCCAACAACATCGAGGAGCATCCATGATCGACCAACGTCAGCGCGAAGTGCGCCGAGTCGCACGCCAGATCCTGCTATCCGGCGAGCGTGGTATCACGATAGGCGAGCTACGTCGGGCAACGAGATCCGACCACAGAGACGATGTGCCATCCGCTCTCAACGTCCTGATCGACCTCGGCGTCGTCGTCAAAATCAACGACAAATACGTTCCGAAGCTCCGCGAGAAGCCCGGATACAAGCCGCAACCAGATATCACGCCACCCCGCGTACAAGTGACTCGAGCTGTTCTTCGCACTCTGATCAGACATGGAGGGAAGGCTTCTGGAGCAACGATTCGCGGCACGCTACGTTCTGATGTGCGCCACTACGTGCCGGACGTCATGACCATCCTCAAGGGAGAGGGTCTCGTGGAGGAGGTGAGTAGTGGTCGATACGCGCTGACATTCCGCTTCGATTCCAACCAGGTCGCCCCACCGCCACCGACTCCACCCGCCGAGCCACCCGACGACAAACTGCTGCCCCGCGTGATGCGTGGGATCATTCGCCAGGTCGTCAAGTACCGTGACGCGCAGGTGTCCGCCGAGGATATTCGCGCGCGGCTGCGAAGCGAGCTTCGCGAGCATGTCCCCTATGCGCTCGAGACGCTCTCCAAGATGGGTCTGATCAGGTCGACGTTCGATGGGTATGAACTCACATTCTGGGAGGACCTCCCTACCCGCGCGCCGGCCGCACCCCAGCCCGTGCTTCCGCCGACCACGCGCCGGCCAAACTCCGAGACCGGGATGCCCGCGTGGGTCGAGTCTGAAATTCGACACCTCGCCGATTTTGAGCTGCGCTCGGTCGACGAAGTCGACTTCGACGCGGGCGCCTACGAGGCGTCAGGTCGTCTTCACGGACGTAAAGTCACCGTGCGCCTTCAGATCTCCAACGCGTGATGTCCGATTCGACATATCGGCGAAAACCACCAGCGGTGCACAAAAGGGCGGCGGAACGGTCGCTGCGAGGCCGCCGTAGGGATTGCAGCCACCCCCTACCCCCATCGCCGGGCGGTGACCGTCGCCATCGTCCACCCACCGCCGACGCCGCCCATGCCAGGACCACCGCCACTGGTCCCTACGTGGCCGCTGACCGGTCAGGGACACCGACCGGTCAGTCAATGCCCCGGAACACCGGTCAGCAGGACACCGACCGGTCACTACCGCACCCCGGTCACCCACCGACCGGTCACCACCACACCGGACACCGACCGGTCGGACACCGACCGGTCACCTCCACGCCGACCACTACCGGCACACCGACCGGTCGGACACCGACCGGTCACCGGGCACCGGCCGAGGTCGACCCTTGGCCAAGGCGACCACAACCCGATCGATCGAGCACTACGATCACTCCGCACCAACAACGACCATCGAAGGGACATACCAATGACGAGGCGTACCAAGGTCATAGCCGGTAGCGCTGGTGTCGTGGTGGTAGCGCTGCTCGTAGGCGCAGGCATCCTCGGCGCACACGACAAGGACCACACGAACACCGCAACACACGCCACCACAACGCCCACCTCAACTACCAGCAACCCACCCACGACTACCAGTAGTGCACCGTCTACTCGCAGCAATGCACCCACAACCAGCAGTAGCGCTGCACACGCCGCACCGTCGCCTACCACCACACACGTTGCCGCGCCCACGACTACACACCACGCGCCGCCCACGACTACCGACACACGACCCTATGCACTGGGTGTGCCATACAACGGCGGTGCACCGGCACAGTGCAGTCCGGTGATCTACACACTGACCGGTAGTCAGTTGTGGGTGCAGGTAGATGGACCACAGACCATAGCGTGGTCGGCCAATGGCGGTGCCGGCGACGAAGCCACCGTGCCAGAGGGAATGTCGGGCCACACGTTCGCGCTACCGGATGGCACTGACACAAGCGGCCTCATCCTGATCGCCAGCGGCAACCAGGACGAACAGCGCGACGAATGCGCGCTGCCGTGACGATGTTCGACGAGATTGCAACCACGGCTATCGCGAGTCACCGAAGAACGCAGATTCGCCTTCGCCGGGTGAAGCGGTCCGGCAGATCCGTCGATCTCGGCGAGTTCGTTGCGGTAGTGCTCGATTACTACCTCGCCGTATGGACGATCCGGATTATCGCGATGGTGAGGCGTTGGTGACTGATCGCAACGTCCTCCGCGCGGCGGCCCGCGACATCCGGGCCAGAATGCACATCCAGCAGGTCACCGAGCAGATGGCATCGCCGGACGCCGCCTGGTCGCCACCGGATCAGCGATTACTCGATCTCGCAGTCGAATGCGACGACGTCGCCTACGGCCGACGACCGGAGACGCCCGATCTCGTCGATCGCATCGCCGAGATCCTCGGCGATGACTGGGAGCCGACAGACCAAGTGTCGAGCTCGAGGTCGAACTCGTGAGCGGTCATCGATCCGCCCCCGTTTGGAGGCCAAGGACCGCCCACGGGGACGGCTTGAGTTCACGCCGCAACTCGAAGAACTCGTGCGCGGCGTACTTCGTCTCGTACACATCAGCCTCGTTGCGTCGGCTGGAGGTGACCGTGAAATCGACGAGGTTGCGCACCTTCGGATCTCGCGACGAAGCGTAGCGACCAATCTCGCACATGACGATGTCGTAGCAGTCGCTCGCGCGACGGCTTCGCTGTTCAGCGGCTTGCCAGATGTCGAACCATTCGAGACTGGCCTCCAGGGCCGCATTCATCGCGCCGCTTCCGAGGTCAACTGCGCGGCCCGCTGATAGGTGACTCCGAGGATCTCGCCGATGTCGCGCACTGGAACGCCCTTCTTGGAGAGCACACCGGCGATGTGCCGGCGCTTCCGTAGAGCCTCTTGCTCGAGCGCCGCCGCACGCTCTTTGAGCGCGATGGCATCGGCCGCCATCTCGCCGATGTTGTCGCCGTCGACGTCGTAGTCGTGGTGGACGTCGAGCTCGATCGTCGAAGGCGCGACGTCGGCGACGAGCGCGATGAAGTCACGAGCCTCGGTCTCGATATCGGCGTATCGCCGCGCCTGTGTGATCGCCTCGCCAGCGAGCTTCACACCTTCGGCGTCCACGTGCCCGTCGAGCGCGGGTACGCGGATCATCCACCAGCGCCCATCTCGGTAGACGTCGACGCGGTAGCGCGTCTTCTTGGTCATCCGTCCTCCTCTTTCGCGGCCTCGATGGCCTTGTTCACCTGGCGATGCACACCGGGCGACACCGTGCGGTGGCCGTCCGGTACGGACACCTGCTGGTTGCCCGACGGGCTGATCCACATGGTGTGTGAACCACGCGCCTTGCGCGGTGTGAAACCGGCTGCCTTGAGTCGCTTGATGATTGCCTTGGTGGGTGCCTCGCTGATCATGACTATAGTCTAACCCGTTAGACGTCTCTAGTCAAGCGGGTTAGACGTTTTTAGCTCGTTGGAAATCCCTCGGGTACCTCAACGAGGATGTAGTCACAACGCCACGAGTCCGTGCACTCGGGGCAGATGGACTCCTTGTGATCACAGTTGCCGGCCAGCGTGTGCGCTGGGATGGATACCGTCTTGACTTCGATGTGACGAACTCGCGTTCGCACGTCGACATAGGAGGCGTTGAGAATTGCAGTGACGGTGAGTGTCATTTTGCGTGTTCCATTCTTCGGTTGTGTGTGTCAAATAGAAACACCGCCCCCGATGGCCGTTCTGGGGCGGTGTTGGTGGGACTAGGCAATGCCGAATACGCGACCCTTTGCGACCTCGAGGCGCTGCTCGAAGGTCATGCGGCCCTGGATTTCGAGCTCCAACGCCCAGATGGCCTTGCTGAACTCGTCGCGCTCGGTGTCGGTGCCGGCACGAAGCCGGCAGGTGGTTGCGGTGTCGAGGGCGTTGAGTAGGGCCGGCGTACCGGCGGCTTCAATGGTCTCGATGAACGCGGTTCCGAACATTTCGTACCTTCTCTCTGGAATTTTCAATTCGTCGTTGGCGACATCAATGACACTATGCCCATCGGGGCCAAACGTCAAGTCGATTAGACATTTTGCCGTCCTGCTTGTTAGACACTTTTATAAACGCGACAAACCGAGGTGTAAGGCGTTACTGTCTGCATCGAGAACGGGCCGGAGTTGATCGGTTACCACTTGTAATGGGCAGGTTGCGGGTTCGAGTCCCGTCATCCTTCGGGATGTAGCTCAATCGGCAGAGCGGCTAAACCCGGTCGGCACAGCACGCCCGTTCTCGCAGAGCTTCACGACGTGACGAGGACGGGCCGGAGTTGATCGGTTATCCGCTTCGTAATCGGGGAGATCCGGGTTCGAATCCCGGCACCTTCGGGTGTAGCTCAACGGATAGAGCCCTAAACCCGGTCGGCACACCATGCCCGTCCTCCCACGTCGAAGAAGAAGGTCGCGGGCCGGATTCCAGTCGGTTAACTCGCATTGGTTACAAGGGTTCGAATCCCTTCCGGTTGGTGACAACACGCCCGCGACCTTCGTTCTGCGCCACCAACACCCAGGAGCCGAGATGGACATTCTCACCACCGTCAGCACCAAGCGCACGAGCCAGCTCGAGCAGGCCGACCCGCGTCAGACGAAGAACAACGCCGGCGGATTCACGTTCACCGTGACGCCCGTGCGGCGGCTTCGTCGGTTCCTGATCTTGGGCACCGACGGCGGCACCTACTACACCTCGGCCCGCGAGCTCACTCGCGAGAACGCCGAGGTCGTCCTCGACTTCGCACGCACCGACACCGCGACCCTCGTTCGCGAGATCGTCGCGATTTCACAGGCCGGCCGGGCGCCGAAGAACAACCAGGCGTTGTTCGCGCTGGCCGCTGCGGCATCGCTCGGTGATGATGACGGCCGCCGCCTGGCACTCGCCGCGTTGTCCGATGTCGCGCGCACCGGCACGCACCTGTTCCTATTCGCGACCTACGTCGAGCAGTTCCGAGGCTGGGGACGCGGACTGCGCCGCGCCGTCGGTCAGTGGTACCTCGGCAAGTCCGTCGACTCGCTCGCCTACCAGGCGGTGAAGTACCGCCAGCGCGAGGGCTGGTCGCATCGCGACCTGCTGCGCCTCGCTCATCCGGTCACCGACGAGGCTGCACGAGTCGGGTTGTTCGACTACATCACCCACGGCCGCACCGACAGCGTGCCCCGCATCGTCGAGGGTTATGAGAAGGTCCAGGCGAAGCCGCACAAGGCCGCGAAGCTCGTGGCGAAGTACGGGCTCTCCTGGGAGATGCTGCCCGACGAGTCGCTCGCCGATCCGAAGGTCTGGGAGGCGTTGCTCGACAACGGCATTCCGGTGACCGCGCTGATGCGTCAGCTTCCGCGCCTGACCCGACTCGGACTGTTGCCGGCGATGGGTGGCCGCACGGCCGAGGTTGCCGCGTTGCTTTCCGACCCCGAGCGTCTCATTCGTGGCCGGGTGCATCCGCTCAACGTCCTGGTGGCTCAGCGCACCTACGCGTCTGGCTACTCCGCTCGAGGCGGTAGCTCGTGGACTCCGTCGCGGCCGATCGTCGACGCACTCGACGCCGCCTTCTACGCGGCGTTCGGCGCGGTCGAGTCATCGGGCAAGTCGCACCTGCTCGCTCTCGACATCTCCGGATCGATGGGCGCACCCATCGCGGGTATGCCGATCTCGTGCCGCGAGGCATCGGCGGCGCTGGCCTTGGTCACCGCAGCGACCGAATCGCAGTACCAGATGGTCGGATTCACGTCGAAGAACGGCCAGCGGTGGTCCAGCGGTTCGGCGCTCATCGAGCTGCCGGTCAGTCCTCGTCAGCGCCTCGACGACGTCCTGCGCATGACGTCCGGGCTGCCGTTCGGTGGCACCGACTGTGCGATGCCAGTCCTCTGGGCGTTGCAGACGAAGACCTTCGTCGACGTGTTCTCGGTCTACACCGACAACGAGACCTGGGCCGGCAACGTCCATCCACACCAGGCTCTGGCGCAGTACCGCCGTGGGGTGAATCCGAACGCGAAGATGGTGGTCGTCGGCATGACGTCGACCGGCTTCTCGATCGCCGATCCGAGCGACGCCGGAATGCTCGACGTCGTCGGCTTCGACTCGGCGACGCCGCAACTGCTGTCGGGATTCGCGCGCGGTGACATCTGACATCCGCGCTCAGCAGGCGCGAGAGCACCATCTGCGGAGCCAAGAGTCCGAGGCGGTTGCGGAACAGCATCGACTGTCCCGCAACCGCCTCGTTCGTGTTCTGCGCGAAGACGATCCGGTTCTGTGGACCTACCCGCGACTCGCGGCGGCCGTTGGCTGCTCGACCGAGCTGATCGCGGCGATCGTCAAAGGCCGTGTGCCGTAGCGCATGCGTGCCATCAGTCGGACTCCTTCCGCTGGCGATCGATGGGTATGACATCCTTCGCTTTGAGCTTGGCGCGACGGCCGTCGGGGTGCCACCACACAACGCCCTCCATGTGGTCGATCGCCCACTGATGAGTGAGCGCGTCGGCCATCTCGTCGAATGTCCGTGGGAATGTAGGCAGTTCGGTGGTGCCGTGCGGGATGAGTAGATGCCAAGGGGTGTTTCGCGGGTTCCCGTTGATCTTCGGGCCGACTAGTTCGTAGGTTCGCCCGCGAATAGATCCGTTGTACACGTGCGTCAATGCTTCGGAGTGGAACTTCGCGAACGGCGACTGTTCGACTGGCTCCCAGCCGACGCGCTTGCCGGTCACCTCGTCGGCGTCGACCGCAATCCAGTTGTCCGGTGGCGTCTTCCCTGGCTTCACCTCACGACGAGCCCACCAGCGGCCGTCAGCGTCAAGCATGGTGCAGGTGCCGTCCCACTTCACCGTGGCGACGCCTTCACCGTCGAGCACCCACTGGCACTCGGGATTGACCTCGGGGATCACGCGAGCGTGATTCTCGGGGTCACGGAGAAAGACGGTCGGAATCTTCTTCATCGGATCTCCTCTCCGATCGTCTTGAGGACGCGTTCGGCAAACTCGAAGGCGACCACTTCTTCGTCGTAACTCTCCCGGCATTCACGAGCGGGTTCAGCGAGATCTGCGAGGCTGCCGAGAATTGCGGACACCGCTTCGTTTATGTCAATCGCCCAGCTTCGCAAGACGTCTACGTCCATTGAGGGTCGGTACTCGCCGTGTAGTTCACGCACGCGAGTCAAGTGGTCGCTCATTGGCTTTTCCTTCTTGAAGGGAGGTGACCCCCGGACTGCCGTAGCGGTCCGGGGGTAGCGGCTAGCAGGCGTATTCGTCCTCGGCGTACATGACGTTCACTTTGTCCCACCAGTCCTTGAGGATCTGGTCGGACTTCGCGAGAGCCTCGGTCTCGTTCTCGGCCATGACGACTACTTCGGCGCCGTGGTCGTCGGTGGGGATTCGGTAGGGCTTCATGGTCTCGGGCCTTTCGTTGTTGGTACCTATAGTCTAACCCACTAGACGTTCAGTGTCTAGTGGGTTAGACGAACTAGCGAGACTGAGATGCCGCCTCGCGCAGCGCTGTTCGGTATCCGTCGTCGTAAGCCACGTCATCCTCGGCGTCTGGAGTGACGCCGAGCAACTTCTCGGCGAAGGGCGCGACGAGTGGTCCGGGGAGTCTGCTGATGTCCTCGACGCCGGCGAGATAGCCCTCGACGTAATCGATCTGCGCGCTCACGGTGCCTCCTTGGTGCTTGGTCGTTGTTGGCAGATCGGAACAGTACGCCGAGTCGAAGGTAATCAGTTGTGCTTCAGTCTCTTTGGATGACTCTGCCGATTACGCAGTGCGCGGACATCGGCCAGGACGTAGACGGCGGGATCTCGACTGTCGACGGCGACCTCGACGACTCGGCCGTCGTGCAGATATCCCGACACCGGGAGATCTCCGGTCCGGCGCCATTCGTAGAAGGTCGACCGCGACACCGGTTCTCCGAGTTCTCGCATCAGGTCGAGGATCTCGCGCATAGTCCAGCGGTAATAGCCGACGCTGTCGAGGAGTTCTCGCTCGAGGTCTTCGACTCGGTAGGTCTGCTCGCACCGCGAACACACGACGTAGTCGTCGCCACGGCGGCCGTAGAGCGGGACGCCGCAGATGGTCGGACGGTCTTTCGCGTCCTTCCCGGTGACCGTCGGACACGGACCGCGATAGGCCGGCGGCACCGGACGATTGATCAGGTTCACCCCGCGCGAGTACGCGTCCTCCATCCGCGCGACGAAGCGTCCGGCGCCGGAGATGGTCGACACCGTCTGGGTGCGTCGCTCGATCCAGCGCAGCATCTCGACTGTCGACCACGTCGGCAGTTCCATCGCGGTAGGCCGAGCGCGGCGCTGACCTTCGCGGAGCGGGCCGATAAACCACCAGGTGACATATCCCGGCCGCAGCGGGACTTCGCGGCGTGCGAGTGACATGGCCATGATCTCGACGCGGAGCTTCTTGTCGAGTCGCTGACGCCACTTCGTGGCTCCGTCGTTCCACGGCACCGGCGACTCGTTGGCGACGTCGTCGGAGCGGACAGTCGGCGCCGCCGGTGGTCCGAAGTTGCGGATGCCGGCGGCCGTCTCGGTGATGCGTTCCGAGCACCACTCCAGATTGCGCAGTGTGTCTCGCAGACCGCGCGCACACCGCGAACACAGCGGAGTGTCAATCGATGGGCCAGCACACTTCTCGCAGCGCGGCTGATCGGCGTGCTTCATCGGCGTCCTCCTACGGTGATGGGTGTACGAACCTCGAGTTCGAAGTAGCGGTCGACGGATGCCGCGATGTGCCGGGCGAGTGCGTCCGGTCCCGGCTTCGCGTTGCCCGCCATGAAGTCCCGGATCGCGACGTCGACCGCGCGGACCAGCAGGGTGCGGTTGCGCGGCGGTGTCACGACAGAGCCAGCACTCGCCGTGATTCGCCTGCGACACCGCCCATGCGGCCCTGCACCCAGCCGTAGATCCCACAGTCGGGGCAGCGTAGGTTCTTCCAGCCTTGACTCAGGCGGCTCGCTGCCATCTCGCTTGCGTCGCCGTAGCCGACCGGGAGCGGCCAGTCGTGCAGCGGATTCGGGCACTCCTCGCGCGGGTCGAGGGAGTGGTAGGCACCTCCGCAGACGTAGACCGCCTTCTGTCGAGCCATCAGACCTCCCTCAGCTTCGAGGCGATCTCGGCGGCCTGCCAGCCGTCGCGCTGACCCCGCTTGTACTCGTGGCGTAACCACTCGGACATCTCTCGCATCGACAACGTCAGCGACATCATCCGAGATCCGTTCCGACGCACCGCACCCGTTGGTGCGCAACGCATCGCCCGACGGCTGATGTGCTGTCGGTTGTTGCCGACGCGCGGCATCTGCACCCAGAACCCACGATGTTCGACTCGATCGAACTCTGGTGTTACGCGTCGCCAGTCGAGGACGCGATCCGGTGTGTGGTCATGGTCGGGCATCTTCGGTCTCCTCCTTGGTGGTTGGAACGATCACACGACGTCCCAACACTTTTGACGCGAATGTCTCGCCCGTTCGCTCGGCGTACTGCAGGTAGTCGATGAACCGCTGGAAGAACTCGACGGCGTCTCGAGCGCGGCCGAGCAGCGTGTTACACGGCCGACACAGCAACCCGCGCACCTCGCCGGTGCGGTGATCGTGGTCCACGGAAAGCCTCCGCGTCTTCCCGGTCGCACGGCGGCACGCGTAGCAGCGGCCACCCTGCGCCAGGTAGAGCCGCTCGTACTCGCCAGGCAGTAGTCCGTAGACCTTCGTGGCCCTGTTCTCGGCCATTGCCGCCTTGCGCGACCTCAGCTTTTCTCGATGGTGGGTGGTACAGCGTGGGCCCGGCAGTAGGTTTCCCTTCTGGTCGACTCGCAACGGGCGCAACTTCTTCGGTTCCGTCGGCATACCTTCGCGGAAGCAGTCGATGCACATGTCTCGAGGTCTGCGCTCGTTCATCACCACTCCCCCTCGACGGAGATGAACTCATGACCCAGCGTCTTTCCGCAATCCCGACAACGACGGATGCGCAGGAGAAGTCCAGGACTCGACCACCATTCCCGGCGTAGGTGAATCCCGAACAGACACAACGGATTCTTCATCGCCGCCCTCCTCGCCGCACAGACACCGACACCAAGAGTGAACGGAGATCTGACTCCGACATCTCCCGGGCGTCCGAGATGTAAACGCCATCGAAATAGTGCCCGCGACACATCATCCCGGCGGTTCGCGAGGTCATGCCGACCAGTTCGGCGTCTCGATGCCGCACGAACTGATCCGAGAGCTTCACCGGCAGTCCGGTGTCCTCGCGAACCCGTTGGGCGACCTCTCGCAGGAGGTAGTACCGCTCGCCCGAGTCGCCGCAGACCACGCCGACGTGTCGGCCGTCTATCAGGTGCTGCGCCAACAGAGCAACGATTTCGTCTTCACCTCGTAGGGTGTTGTCGAGCTTGAGCTCGGTGTAGGTGCTCACCACTTGCCTCCTGCCGGCGATACATTCCCGAACGGGTCTGACGGTTCGACGACGCCTCGATTCACCGCGTCGAACCAATCGGCCACCCAGGCAACATCTCCCATCGCGGTGTGCCGCGCGTAGGTGTCCGGCTCGACGCCGACTTTGCGCGAGAGCCAGTGCGACGACGGACGGCCGGGAATCTCTTCGCCGACCGCGACCAGCGCGCCGACGGTCATCGCCTCGATGTCGAGGAGGTGATAGCTCCACGACGGACGAAGACCGTTGGCCCACAGCAGCGCGGCAGTGAGCCGGGTGTCGAAGGCGGGATTGGCGCCGACCCACGTTGCGCCGTCGAGGAACTCGCGAATGAGGTACGCAGCCGCCGTCTTTGTCACCGGCGACGCGGTCACCGAGTACCGCGACCGGTAGTCGTCGAGGAATCGGTCGGGCAGCGCCACGGCCTTCTCCACGTCGTGCTCGATGTGCAGCAGGAGTTCGGCGGTCGTTCCGTCGAGGTTGCGCCGGAGCGCGGCGAACTCCCAGATCTCGTCGTCGAAGTCGAGGCCGGTGGTCTCGGTGTCGACAAACGCCAGCGTCGTGCGGATCATTGCAACTCGCTTTCGAGCCACACGATGGTGTCGCAATACTCGCTCCGCTCGACGCGAGCCAGCTTGATCGGTTTGCCAAGCTCCCGAGCGAACTCTATTTCGGCCGTCGTGGATTCACCGAAGTAGAGGTCGAGGGAATCCGACACCATGACGTGATCAGTGAAGTCGGTGACTACCACAACTAGGTCGGACATGCCGATCTTCGTCCGATGCATCCGATCTAAATCCCCGTCGGCAATGGGTGTGGCGTTCAGGTGGATCGCGTCGGGGTCGTAGGTTCGGCCATCACGCTGCGACAACGTTTTGACGCGAGAATGAACCGCCCAGCTGTTGTCACACTTTCGAGTGAAGGGCATCAGGACGATAGCGCCTTGCCGGGTCAGTTCATCGGCAACGGTGAGCATCTGGCGGTACAGCTTCATCGTGCCGCAGATGGTGACGATGGGGTAGGTCATTCTCTTTCCCTTCCTAGTACGGCGGTTCGCCGTCAAACTTGTTGTCTTGTTTCGTTGTTGCGACCATCGGCCGCCGGTGCGCGAACTCGATGGGGTCGGCATTGCACTGGTGATCTCGGTGCACGGTGGCCGTCGGCGGCGAGTTCTCGGTCGGCAGTCCCCGCTTCCACTTCTCTGCCGAGGTCACCGTGAACAGGTCGTGACCGGCGGCGAGCGCGGTGGCTGCGCCGGCCTGGGTGAGCGGATCGGTGTCGAGGCTGCAGGACTGCGCCTCGTGGTATCCACGCAGAACCATGACGCCGCAACGGCATCGAACGATGTCCAGCGGAGTCGACGCTGCCGTGCGGCTCGGTCGTCGGACCTTCTTCGGAGGTGCTGGCAGGCTGATCGCTCCGCCGCCGTGGTGCACGATGACCCCGGCCGAGTGCATCGCCTTGAGCGCGGCGAGAACGGCGATCCGTTGCGTGCGACCGTGACCGTCGAGGACTCCGTTCGAGAGGAGCACCGGCGGTTCGGCTTTCGGCGTCGGCGGTCGCAGCTTCCCGAGCAGATCCTGACCGATGGTCAGCGCCATCTCGGGTTGCTCGCCGAAGAACGACTCCCAGAACTCCGGGTTCAGACCTTCCATTTCGCCGTTCCCGTCTCTCGGTCGAGCTCGACCATGCTCGTTGCGGCGAGATGCGCGACCGCGTCTTCGATCTGGTCGCGCAAGTCCGACCGCGCGCTGCGCTTGATGACCACGACCTCGACCGGACCGTCGGCCTTGCTGAGCTTGCGGGCGGCGAACTTGATGGCTCGCTGGAGTCGCCGATCCCAGACGACGTCGTCGGCCGCGACCCGCGCGATGCCCTGGCTGCGACCCTTCTCGGTGGCCTCACGCTCGAACTCGTCAGCGAGGAGCGCGGCGACCTTCGCTCGCTCGAAGTCGCTGATCCCCATGACGATCTCCGATAGCTCCCAGTCGTCCGAGCGCACGGTGGTACGTCCATCGAGAGCGGCGAGCGCGACCATCACCTTCTCCCGGGTGAAGAGCGCGTGGCCGTCGAGCGCGCCGTCATGCCCCTGCATACGGGTCACTCGGGCGTCGAGGATGGTGTCGGCCGCGACGTCGGGGATGCTGATCGATCGAGCCTGTCCACCCCACTCGGCCTCTTCGGGCACGTACACCGGCGACGGCAGCGGCGGCCGGTCGCGGCTGATGCGCGGATCGGTGGCCGGCATCCACAGGAACCTCTGAGGCGTGCCGCCGTCCGCGTCGTCGAGCAACGGCCGCGCACGTCCCGGCTGGACACCGAGAACCATGGTCATGCGGTAGCTGTGCGATCCCAGCCCGATGCGCCGAGTCGGATCGGCGTAGGAGAACGAGATGTCTTCGCCGGAGTAGGCGTTGCGGAGCTTGCTCAGGATGGTCGACCCGGTCCGCGCGCCGACGGCGATCAGCGTGTCGACCTCGGGCACCGAGAACAGCACCGAGTTGTGGTCTCGCACCAGCTCTCGGCGTTCCATGTGCGCGTACTGATGCACCAGTCCCTCGCCCGAGCCCGCCGGCGCGATCTTCAGATCCGGCAACGGGAGGAGGTCGGCTGCGGCGCCCTCCGCCGCGCCCTTGCCGCCGCCGGAGGGCCCGACGAGTGCGACGAACAGATTCAGGCTGCCCCGGCCACCGATGAGCGGAGGCAGCGTAATCCACGGCGGCACCTGCGCGAGCGCGCGGGCGAGGCACACACCGAGGACCGCCCACGGGGACGTCATGCGGGCCAGTGCGGCGAGGTAGATGTCGGTCAGCACGGGTCGTGCGTTCCAGAATCCGGCCTCGAGGTCGACGAGTTCGGCGGTGCGTGCCTCGACCGGGTCGGCGGGTTCGTCGTCGACGACCACCGAGATGGCTGGCTCCGGCTCTGCGACAGCCGATTCCACATCCGCTCGAAACGCTCCGGCGTCGACGCCGGCCTCCTCGAGCTCAGCGGCGATCGTCTCGGCTGCCGCTTCCACCACCGAGACGTCGACCGAAGGTGTCGCCGCGATCAGCGCGTGCCCGCGCGGATTGGTGATCATCCGATCGAACTCGGCGTGGGCCTCGTTGGCGGGGCGGCTATCTCGCACGGCGACGACGTAGACCTTGCGGAGTGCGTCGAGCGCCGCGACCACGCCGCTGTAGCGCTGCTCGGAGAGCCGCATCAGCTTCAGGACGTTGTCGCGAGTGGTGTCGAATCGTGAGCTTGGATGCTCGGTGAGGTCGTTGACCGACTCCCGCAGCTTCTCCTCGACGACCGGCTCCATCGGCCCGGTAGTGAGGTTGCCGAGCGCGGCCTTGACGTCGACCGAACCGACCTCGGTGTCGGACCCTTCCGCGAGCGCGTCGGCCCAGATCGGCGGCAGTTCGGGCAGCTCTGTCGGGGCCGGGATCGCAGTCTCGGTCCACGTCTCGGAGTCGAGCCACCGATACGCACCGCCCGTCTCGGGATGGATCGACGGATAGACGATGGCGTAGCGGTGACCGTGCCGCACGATCTCGATGTCGCCGAGATGCTCGTCGAAGCGGATGATCGACCGCCGGGCCGACATCCCCGGCGGCATCCGGTAGAACCGAATGCCACTGACCATATCGTCACGTGACGTCGAGATGACCGTGTGAGGCAGTACGCCCCAACGGTTCTGGGCCTCGTCGAACGTCGCGCCGCCACGCTTGGTGCCGTACGCGTCGACGTCGATGCCCACAACCTCGACCGGCACACGCAGCAGTGTGTTGTGCCCGCTCGGGTACATCGCCTTCCACTGGTCGACGTCGGCGTAGGAGGGCATCGGCGCGGTGCCGCCGGTGAATCCGTCGGGCGGTGGCCACTTCTTCCCGGGCCGGGTCACCGGCATGCAACCTCTCCAGTTCAGCGACCAGTACAGATCGGCGACATCTGCATAGCCCATGACGCGGCCCAAGCTGTCTGGCATCACCCCTTTCTCCTTTCTCGATATGCCGCACCATTAATCGCCAAGCACTTACGGCAGTACCTCCCACTTGCGCAGTAATACGTGTTCTCGTCGTCGTAAGGGTGCCCCCGCCGACAATGGGTGCGCCGAGGCTTCTTGCGCGCTTCTCTAAGCGTGCGGCGGCGGTCCTTCGCACAGATGCGACACTCACCTCGTCGGTTAGATCGGCAAATCCTCGCCCCCGGAAGAGACAAATTATGTCCGCGTGAACACTCTTCTTTCAGCTGGAATCGGGTCTCAACACCTCCTCGTATGCGACCCTTGCGTTTCGCATCTGCCGAGTTCTCCTTCGGGGAGCCCACAAACAGATGTGCTGGATTGACGCAAGGCGGGTTATCGCACGTGTGACAGACGAATCGCCACCTTCCGAGGGTGATTCCAAGGTTCAGCATCAGCGACAATCTGTGCGCTCCAACGGTTCTGCCGTCGACATGGAAGTGGCCATATCCAGTATCACTGCGAGCACCCATCCACTCCCAGCACTCGTCCGGGTCTCGGATTTGGACTCGAGACACAAATGCCTCCAGTCGATCGGCAGGCATCCAGGAGCCCAGGTTCCAGTAGAGGTCGGCGGCGTCGGCGTAACCCGGAGCCGGGGTCTGGTCCGGCATCACGCCCGTACCGCAATCGGGTAGAGGATCTGCATCGCATGAAGCGCCTGCGCTGGAACGACGCCGTTACCAAGGGCCTTCAGCTCCTCGTTGCGGGACAACCCGACTCCGGTGACATGCCCGTCGGAAAGCATCATCATCCACTCCGCGAACCGCGACGACAGGCGCGGGTTTCCGTTGCGATTCGGCTCGGTCGGCGGTGGAACGGGACGACCGCAGGCGAGTTCGGCGCGACGGATTGCGGGCTCGTAGTCGCCCCAGTCGGTGGCCACCTCCAGCGCGTAGTCGATGAGCTGACGCGAGTGACCTTGACGGCGAGCAGGTTCCTGCCCACCCCCTGTGCCGTCTGCGGCACAGGGGGTGGGCAGGAGCGCCGCGCTGCGCAGGTCCAATCCTCCGTCACCGTGGACGCCGGCGCCGTTGGTATCGCTCGCGCGTGGCGTCGGAAGGAGCGCGCCCACCGCGCCGAGTGAAGGGGACCGACGCTCGCGCTCGGCCGGGCTGCTGTTGTGCTTGTGATCGGTCTGTTTCGGCGTCGGCAGCAAGTTCAACTTCGTGAGCGCGTCAGTGATGGTGTCGCCAACGTGAACGCCATCGAACGACTTCCGATTTGCTGTCGAGTTCCTCGACGACGCAGCGTCTTTCACGGTCAGTGTGGGCAGGAGCCGAGCCGTCCCTCCGTCGCCGCCTTCGCCACTCCCGGCAACAGGAGTTCGTCCGACCGGCTGCCCGAACGCGTCAGATGTCCGCCCATCCCATCCGCCACGCTCGGTGTCGGCAGGAGTGGCGAGGATGAAGACGCGTTCGCGTCGGTGGCAGGCCCCGACGTCGGCAGCGGCAATAGTTGTCCACTGCGCGTCATACCCGAGATCGGAAAGGTCTCCGAGTACGGCACCGAGTGCTCGGAGAGGAGACTGTGTTGCGCTGTCTCCCATACCATCCGGTTCGGATTCCACTGGGCGATGGGCTGCGGCCGATAGGAGTCCTCGGACATTCTCGATCACCACGATTCGGGGCTTGAGCTGATTGATGGCTTCGGCGAAGTGGGACCACAGACCGGAACGAGTGCCTTCCCGGATGCCCGCGCGACGCCCGGCGGCTGAGACATCCTGGCAGGGGAAGCCGCCGCACAGGATGTCCACAGGCTCAACGGCACTCCAGTCGATGGATGTGATGTCGCCGTGGTTGGGGATGTTGGGCCAGTGGTGGTCGAGGATCCGGCTCGGCGCCGAGTCGAACTCGACAAACCATGCGGTGCGCGAGCCGAAGTAGGCGTTCACCGCCATGGAGAGGCCGCCGTAGCCGCTGAACAGACAGCCGACGACGACGTCAGCCGACTCTCGGTAGATCATTGCTCTCACTTTCGGCGTCCAGGCCGGCAGCCTGGAGAACGGTACTGATGGCCGCGATCTCGGCTCGGTCGTACTGCGTGCCGCGATAGCGCGGGTCCGCTTCCTCAACCTTGGCGACGAGGTACGCCTTGCGTCGGCGTAGCGTCTCGGCCGCCTGCTCGAGGTCTTTCCTGGTCACGACGACGATCCCCCGAATCCGCGCCCCGACAACGGGATGAACGGCTCGACCGGGGTCGAATCGATTCCCGGATTTGGCCACAGCATGAACCGCTGCACCCAGTCGGCGAACGCGGCGTCACTCAATCCATCGCCGGGCGTCGGATCGTCGCTGTGCTCGGCGAGGGCGATGAACAACCGCTGGGCGAATCGCTGCTGCAGGCCGTCGGTCGACATATCCTCGGCAAGATCCCGGCACCGTTGCAGCTTCGTCAGTGCGATAGCCAGGCGCGATCCGAGAGCGCGGGTCAGCCTGTCGAGATCCTCGAAATCCTCGATCATCTTCTCGATGACCTGGATGGCACGCTCCTCGACGTCGGTGTCGTACTGTCCCCAGTCCTCGGAGACGAACGCCTTCGCGTCGTGCAACGCGCTCACGCCGCCTCCTTGACCATGACACGCGCCGCTTCTCGCATCTCGTCGACCCAGCCACGAGCCAGGACGAAGAAGAAGACGGCTCGGGCCGACTGCGCTCCGTAAGCCTCGGCCTCGTGCAGCGCAACCTGGTTCGCCCGGATCTGGACGATCTCGGAAACGACGATGCGAGAACCGTTGCGGTACTCCCGAACGACTTCGCCGCCGTAGACCTCCTCGGTACTGACGATGGTCGCGGCGTTGGCGAAGTGGTCCTCTAGATACCAGAGCGCCTTCTCGAGGTCCTCGGTGCCGTTCTTCAGATCGGCCCGCCAGATGTACTTGACGGCGTTACCGATGTCGAACGACAGGTGTCGGGTGATCTCGATGCATTCGACACCCGAGGGATGCGCGGTGTAGTGAGCGGGGTGGTTGACGGCGTCGTGAGTCTCGTTGTCGCTCATGCCAGAAGTCCTTCGTAGCTCTCGCCGGCGGTGACCCAGTCCTCGCGATAGACGATGTCCGTCTCGATGCCGAGGGAGCGCCACAGCCGGATGATCGACGGCCGGTCATCGATGGCGCCGACGATCTCGTAGTCGTACTCGCCGACGAGCGTCGAGTAGATCTCCTTCTTGACGACCGTGTCCGGCCGGTGGTCGTTGTCGGGTCGCATCCACGGTCCGATGTACGGGCGGTCCATCCACGTTTTGAGCCACGCCTCGGTGCCTTCGCGGTAGCGCTCGCCGCGTCCGGTGACGACGAGCAGGTCGAGACCCGCGTCGTAGTGCATCCGGCACCACTCCATCGTGCGCTCGACCGGAGGACAGTCGAACGCCGCCTTGTGGAACGCGTCGAAATCTTTGGTCACGCCCGGAGTGGTGATGTGGTGCAACGCATCCGAGACGTCGGCGAGAGTTCCGTCGACATCCACGATCACGGCCTTCTTCTTCATTCGCTTCTCTTTCTGTTTCGTCGGCAGTTGGGGTGGTGGCCGCCCATGCTCGGGACGTGCCACTCGCACCAGGCGCACCGGTGGTGATGCTCGCGCTCCTGCGGGGTGAAGATCATCGGCCGGCCGTTCGGTCCGGTGGACCCCTTCGCCGGACCGGTCACCGCGACGGGCAGTCGGGCTGATGCCGGTCGGCGGTCATGTAACAGCTATCGCAGATTCGGGTCAGCGACTCTCCGAGTCGGAAGGGATGTGACGGCAGCTTGTGGGGACCGAGGTAGTTCGTCACACGCAAGTCATGCTCCGGCGCGCAGCGGAATCCGGAGCCCGGATGCAGCGGCCAGGTGCGGTCCATGCCATCACTCCACGCTCGCGGCGACCCGCACGGCCTCAACGAGTTTGGTTGCCGGTCGGATACGAGCGTCATCGCTGATGACCTCGAGGACGGCGCGTGACACCGGGTTGTCGTAGTCGTCGACACACGCGTTCGCGATGCGTGCGAGCGTCTCGTCTCGCTCGTCGCGGTCGGTCTCGACCATGTGCACGATCGCCTGTAGTCGATCCCGCAGGACGCCCTCCTGCTCCTCCAGGTGGGCGAAGCTGTTCACCATCGCGCATATCAGGATGGCGTCGTACAGCGCTGGCGAGTCCGAGGTCTCGGTGAATCCCGTACTGGCAACTGGATATCCGTTCGGACCGGCATAAATGCCGACATAGCCGGGGCGCCCCGGCACCGGCGACACGGCCCACAGGCCGCCGTGTGCGTGCTGCCGGATCTCGGCCATTGTCTTGGTCTTCACGATGTGCTGAGCGGCTTCGAGGATGTTGATCATTGTTCTCTCACTTTCAGTCCGGCCAGACGCCGAAGTAGCTGTCGCCCGGCACGGCGAGGGCGATCGAGGTTGGATGCAGGCGGTAAATCCACGAGCCCTGCGAAAGGGTGATCTGCACGTGATCGTCGTCGATCATCACTGTCGCACGAGATTCCGCTGTGTGCCCCACACGACCGCGACGCATATCGTCAATCATGGCCTTGGAGAACAGCATCCGAGGTGGTAGTGCGTCGACACCTGCCAGTTCTGGTAAGTCCACGCCGGCGATACATCGGATCGTCGGAGCGGACGGCACTTCTCCCCACGGCGACATCAGGACGCGCCGACCGTCGTCGGCGGTCATCCACTCGCAATCCACGGCGTCGACCATCAGCACTCCCCTGGATGCACGAGATGGCAGTCGGGGCAGACCGATTCACGACTTCGGAGCGCGGTGGGGTCGGGTTCGGAGAGGTCGGTGTTGTCCGCACGGACACACTCCGCGTGCAGGGCACGGGGATGGTCCGGAGCAAACGCGATCATGTCCTCGACGTTGATCGGCTCTCGGCACCGATCGCACCGACCCTCATAGCGAGCCGGGAACGCCGCCACCGTCATCGTCGACCACTCCGCACCGTCGGAGCCTTCCGAAGGTTCACCTTCGGCCCACTGGTCGGCTTTGCCTTCGTCGTCGCCGGAGTCTTCGGCTTGGCCGTGGTGGGCGTGGCCGGCGCGCGCTTCGTCGGTGCCGCTGGCGTGTTGGTGGTTCCAGCGTGCGCGTAGCCGCCGATGCCGGGCACATACTCGCCGGGCGGAACGTAGAACCACGTGTTCAGGCCGAACGGACTACCGCACAATGAGTCCGATACCCGTTGGTGCGTTGACCGATTCACGCACACAGCCTCGTAGGCGGGAGTCGAGGCTGCGTGCGAACAGGCGGCCAGTGGTAGCACGGCGACGGTAGCCACCGCCGCGACCGCGCGCTTCACCGGTTGTCCTTCGGGTCTCGGAGCCAGCCGGTCTTTGCGATCAAGTGAAGGGTGTAATCCGGGATGCTGCCGAAGATCTTGGGGTTCGCCACCCTCGCCCGTTCGATCAGGTCTTGGTTGTCGAGATTGTCAAGCATGTCCCGGAGGAAGCCGAGAACCTCCTTGCCGACGGTGACCTCGTAGAACTCGAGGAATTGGATCACCCAGCGAGTCTGCTCGGCCGAATACCTGTCAGGCTTCGGCAGCTCTGACTCCGGGATGAGGCGCACGGCATCCTTCGGGAGATTGAAGGTGCAATCACGGCATTCGATTAGGCGATCATTATCATCGAACACGCCGACGATTTTGAACTCACTTGGCTCGACACATCTGGCATAGAGTGCCGCTGTTGATCCGACGTATCGATCCGGTGCGTCGCCTATCCACAATTCCCTCATCACTTGCCACCGTTCGCGATAACCGCACCGCCGGGCCAGCATCCGGCCGGCGATCCGCCGTTGGCCTTGACGATGTCGAGGCACTTCGACACGAGGACGTTCGGATCGTTGTTGACCGACTGGCTCAGGATCTGGTTGGCCTGCGCCTCGGCGGCGGCCGTCTTCTGCTTCTGCTCGGCGATCCTCGTGTTGGCGACCTCGGCGTTGTAGAGGTTGAGCTTGTCCTGGGTCGACTGGTCGAAGTGGATGACCGGGATGAGGACCGATGTGACCTCGACGCGGCTACCCACGCGCTGACGGAGAAGGTTGGTCACCTGGTCGGCCAGCTTCTCATTGTCCCCACCGGCATCCTGTGCGGACTGTACCGACGCCAGCGGGTTGTACGTCGACAGAACGTCATTCAGCGCGGCGTTGGCCTCGCGGTCGATCAGGTTGTCGCGGATGTTGTCGAACGTGCGGTAGTCGAGGAACAGGCTGTCGGCGGCGTCCGGCTTGATGCGCCACTGGATCGTGTTGTCGACGGTCGCCGTCGAGTCGTTGCCGAGACGGACGGTCGTCGCGTCCTTCCCGGTGCGCTGCTCGATCTGGATGGCCCCATCGAGCTCGGTCACCGACGACCACGGCGCGACGAAGTGCAGGCCGTTACCGATGTGCCCTGTCGGCCGGCCAAAGGTCGTCACTACTCCGATGTTTCGGGTGGACACGACGGTCAGCGACGCGGCCAGCAGGATGATCGCGACGACGAGCCACAACACTACGGCCACCGAAATGGCCAGCGCTCGACTCGACATCGGCGCGGAGTCGTCGACTTTCTCCGCTCTTCCGAAGGGCACTGCGATCACCGCGAGGATTGCGAGGACCGCGAAAACAATTGCGGTGATGAATGATCCGGACATGACAGAAGTTCTCCCTTGTATGGCTGCGGACTAGTGAAGTGGTTCGAGGTCTTCGCCTCGCTCGAGGGCGTCGCACATCTCGTCGAGTTCTTCCAGGGAATTGCTTGCATGAAAGAGGATCTCGGCGTTCTCGTAGTCGAGCTGGAGTAGATCCATCGCCCGTTCTTCGATCCCCAGCGCTTCGCCGGATTCGGTGACCACCATCGATGTTGCTGCCACCCCGGAGATCGTCACCGACGTACTACCTACGCGCAGTCGATCGCCCGCCATGACGCACGCGTGACCGGCGATGCACATGGCCGTACCGCAGCCTACGGGTGCGGGTGCGGGCTTGGACGTTGGGCCGAGCTTGGGAACGTCGTCGACCGCGACGCCACCCCAGTTGCGCTGATCCCAGGTACTGGCGTCGGCGTGGATCTGGTCGAGCACTTCACGGAGGAGGTCGAGTCCGCGCGACTTCGTCACCGGCAGGCGGTGACTGTTGTTGTTACTCATGGCTTTCCTTTCAGATTGCTAGTGACTGTTGTTCGAGGCGTTGTGCGGTGATCTCGCAGAAGCGCTCCTCCTTCTCGATGCCGACGGCTCCCCGGCCGAGGTCGGCCGCCGCGCGAAGGGTGGTGCCACCGCCGGAGAACGGGTCGAGCACGACGTCGCCCGGTTGGGTGAACCACTCGACGAACTGCCGGAACATGACGATCGGCTTCGGCGTGGGGTGCCCAGTAGCCTCGGGTCGGGGAAGAACGAAGTTGCCGGCCAATCCTCCACCGCTCCAGGAGGATCGACCCTTCGCGCGGTGCATGTAGGCGATGGCCTCCCAGCCCTGCGCCGGGCGGTCGCCGGTGATCTGCGGACCCGGATTCGTCTTCACCCACACACCGACGCGCTGCACCTTGAGTCCGTGCGGCGGTATCACGTCGAACATCACGGCTTGCCGATAGTCGAGCGTGGCGACCACCCAGCCTCGAGTGACACGTCCACATTCGGCGAGCGCCTCGGCAAGGTCGTCGTCGTTGAACGACTCGAAGTCGGTGATGCCCTCTGTGATGTCTTCACCCGACAGTGAGCGGAACTTGCTGTGAGTGCGCTCCGTGTACGGCGGATCGGTGATGACGGCGGCGAAGGACTCGTCGGCTCGAGTCTCGAGGTACGGCCGACTATCGCCGTGGTACAACGTGATTCCGCGAGAATCATCGGAGTAGTAGACCTTCACGAGACCGCCTCCACCGAGGTTGCGGTGACTTCGACGAGGTTCAACTCGAGCAGTCCGTACTTGCAGTCGGTCGTATCTATGCGCACCGAGATGGTGTTGGCCGTGGTGACCGACACTGCAAGCGCGCCGAGGATGTGCCTCATGGTCTCCGGATCCGAGATCACCGTCTCGGCGGGAACGTAGACTGTCCTCTTCATTCCGACACCGCCAACTGTGCGAGCACGAACGACCACTCAAACACCGGAATGTCGCACCACAGCGCGACCTTTCGCTCGAAGCGGGCCTGACGCGATATCCACCAGTCGGTGAGCATGACGACGGAGCCGCATCCGAGCAGGGCGATCATCTGCTCGTGCCGATTGGTCGTCGGAAGCTCGGACGGTGACGTCACTCCGACGCCGTGCGACCGCAGCAACACGGCTGCCGACTCTGCGGTTGCAGCCTCTGAGTACTTCTCGGCGGTCGACGGTCCCGCGAGATACACCGATCCGTTGCCTCGCAACCATTCCGCGATGGAAGTCATTCGTCCTCCTCGAAGTCGACGCAGCCACAACCCCGATACGCGCAGTGTCCGATCTCGCTGTGGCCGGACGAGAGATGCCCGCACGATGTGCAGCGCGGAACCTCCGAGGCCGCGATACGTTCGGCCTTGCGGTAGGCACGCTCCGTGTCGCGGGACTCGGCTCGGAGTAGCTCGTGGACAAGTACCGACGAGTCGGCTCCTCCGACGCAGTGGCGGACGAGCGGGCGACGCTCCCTGTGCACCTGGACCCACGCGAAAATTCCGAACCCGAGCGCGATAAGCGCGGTAAGGAATCCGAGGAACATCGCGACGAGGAACACCCAACCGACAGTCTCGGCGGCCATCAGACTGCCGCTCCGGCTGCCGGGCGCTGTGCGCCGCCCATGACCACCACTCGATACCCGGTGCTCGGCGCGGGTCCGTCCTCGACCTCGTCGGCGTGCAACACGACCATGCGCCGGGTCGCGTCGAACGCGAGGGTGACGCGCGAACCGCCGACGGTCCGCAACGACTCGAGCAGTAGTCCCGCGTTCACGCGGAACGCGAGCGACTGGTCACCGTGCATGGTGATGTCGAACGAGTCGCGAATGGAGTCGTCGACCACGATCTCGGCGGTGTCCTCCTCGAAGTTCATGTCGATGAACGGAGCCTTCTCGGCGACCTTCGCCGCACGGTCGAGCACCTCGGCGATCTCGGCGGGATCGACGACGACCGTCGCCGCGTACTGCTTGGGCAGCAGACGTTCCCAGTTCGGAAACTGGTCGTCGAGAACCGACGACGTCGTCTCGTGGCCGGTCTCGGAGACCCCGAACACCGATTGCGCGGCGTTGGTGCGCAGTGCCGACGTCTGGGACTCCCATGTACGCGCCAGCGCCGTCAGCTGCCCGGCGGGTACCAGGAAGGCGATCGGGTCGGAATCGGCGGCCTCCGGCGTCCAGGGGACGTCGACGGTCGCCAGCCTGTGATGCGACACGGCGGTCACGGTCATCGTTCCGTCGCCAAGGCCGACCAGCTGCACGCAGTTGGTCTTCGTGCGCATCGTGCCCTCTTCGCGCTCGGCCGCGTGGCCGGCCCGAACGATGGCGTCGGCCAGCACCGAGGTCTCAACAGAGCCGACCGCGACCGGCGCGGTGGGTAGCTCCGGATAGTCCTCGACCTCAAGTGTCGGCAGGGTGAACTCCGTCGCCCCGGACGCCACGACGAGGCGTGACCCGTTGGGTGCCAGCGTGATCTCGACGTCGCGTCGGACCGGCAGCACCTTCGCGATGGTCTGGAGCAGTCGACCGGACACAGCGACGCGCTTCGGATCCTCGGTCGTCGCATCGCACTCGACTCGAGTCGACTGCTCGAAGTCGTAGGAGGACAGCCGCAGTCGCTTCTCGGTCGGCTCAAGCACAACGGCGCCGAGGATGGGGATGGCCGGGCGCCCGGGGACCGACGTCGCGACGGTGGCGACCGCCGCCGCGAACTCCTTGGGATTGACGGTGATGATCACTTCTCGTCCGTTCCCTTGAGCAGATTGACCAGCTCGTCAATCTCTGCGACGAACTCCGAGCAGGCGTTCTCCGCCTTGGTCTGCAGGGCGTCGGCGAGACCCCGCGCCTTGTTCAGTCGCTTACGCCAGGTGGTCTCGACGTCCTCGCGACCCTGGTCGTAGAACAGATCCTCGGCGAGCTTGTCGCGCCCGTCGAGCTCGTCGGCCAGCAGGGTGTCTTCGCTGTCGGTGATGACGTGCACCGTGTCTCCGACGCGCAGTTGGCCGTTGACGTCGCCCGCGTAGATCTGGCCCTCGATGACCAGGCGCCCATCGATGCCGAAGCGGATGTCCTCGACGCGGCCGGTGACCACGCCGCAGCCCTTGAAGACGTCGAACCAGTTCTGCAGTGCCTGCCGGTCGGTATCGGGCATTGTTGCCCCTTTCGGATTGAGGTAAACGGCGGCCTCGTGCTTGGCGTAGGCCGAACCAGGGAATCCGCCCATGGCGGCCATCACAGCTCCTCCAGTGCGAATGCGTTCTGCGACAGCCGATTGGCGATGATCTCGCAGTACTTCTCTTCGATCTCGACGCCGATGGCTCGGCGGCCGAGGTTGCGCGCGGCGAGGAGCGTGGACCCGCTACCCGCGAACGGCTCGGCAATGACGCCCGCCGGTGCGCGGGAGACCAGCGTCTCCATCAGTGACACCGGCTTGGGTGTGGGATGACCAACGGCCGAGGTCATCGCGCTCGGCGAGACGGTCGTCGTGATGACGCTGCCCATCCGCTTGTTCTCGCCACGCAGCCACGTGCCGAACAGGTAGATCTCCTCGTGCGAGGTACCGAATGCCGAACGAACGTCACCCATTCCGGGCCCGGCGCCGGCCTTGTTCCAGATCAGGATCTGTGCGACCGCCGCCGGCCGCTGGACCCGCCAGGTACCGAACATCGCGGCAGGCTTCGTGCCCCAGGCTGCGAGGACGTCGTCACGCGCATCGGTCGTGTTGTCCCCAGCGATGGCTCGCTCGCGAAACTCGTCGCGGCTCTGCCACTTCTGGCCCGAATTGAAGGCCATCCCATACGGCGGATCGGTGATGAGGACATCAGCCACCACCCACAGGTGGGCGAGGTCGAGGCAGTTGCCCTTGTAGAGCGTGATCAGCTCATCTTCGTAATACGGTGCGGTCATTGGTTTCTCCGGTCCTGCAGGATGCGGCGAACGTGCGCGCGGGTGACGGCTGGCGGGAGGTCATCGGCCGTGTCGAGGATCTGCACCGACTCGCCGAGGTCGCCGAGACCCTCGAGGCTCGGCGACGTCGCCAGGACGAGCCCGTCCTCGCGCACCGCGATCCATTCGTCATCGCCTTTCGGATAGGCGTAGACGACTTTCTGGTCTGTCATTGTTGGTGGCCTTTCGGGGTAGACATCCCGGCCCCACATCCCCATGTCGGGGCCGGGATGTCATGAACGGCGGGTGGTTACGCGCCCTGCATCCGACGGATGGACTCCTTGGTCTTCTCGTCGAACCCGTCCCAGGTGGCCTGGTCGAAGTTCGCCGGTGCCGGGTCGGTGACCGTCGTCTGCGGAGCCGCCTGGGCGGCCGGTTGCGTCTGCGCCACGGGCTGCTGCTGCGGTTGTGCGGCCGTCTGCTGCTGCGGCTGTGCGGCCACCTGCTGCTGTGGCTGTGCGGCCACCTGCTGCTGTGGCTGTGCGGCCACCTGCTGCTGTGGCTGAGCCGTCGGAGTCGACACAGGACCGCCCGCACCGTGAATGATGTGCACCTTGAACTTCTTGACGGTGCCCTTGGTGACGTTGACGATCTCGGTCAACTCGATGCGAATGAGGTCACCCGGCTTCGGATCGGCCGCGCGGATGTTCGCCTTGAGATTCACTGCGCCGCAGGTGATGTTGCAGAGTTCGCCGGCGGCCAGAGTGGTCACCTGTCCCTGCTTGTTGAACGACTGCGCGGCTTCGATCAGCTCCAAGCTGATCTGGGGGCAGGCACCGCCGTTGAAGTCGACTCCGCCGTTCGGGTCGTAGATCAGCACCTTGCCGATGACGACCTGTCCGGGCGCGGCGGCCCATCCGATGAACGCACCTACCGGTGCGACGACCTCTTCGGCCTGGTTCCAATCGATGGTCATGCGTATTCACTCCTCGTGAGTTGCGTGAGTAGAAGATCGAGGAGAGTGTTCAATTGTGTTGTGGGTATTCAGTTTTAGGTCTGTGCGTGGCGCTCGCCGTGAACGATGGCCAGTAGTTGGTCGCGGAACTCGTCGCCGTAGGCGCGGCGCTCGGGCAGTGCCGAGGACTTCAGCGCCCACGGGGTCCGCGCGCTCGTGCCCTTCTGTTCGATAGACGCGTCGGCGTAACCCCTTTCGATGACGCCAGCCACCGCCAACGTCTCGAGTAGGAGATAGAGCTTCGCATCCGACATGGTCACGTCAACAATCAGATGATGATGGCCGGGCTGGCTAGACGGAAGGAGAATTGCATCGTGGTCCAGGTCGATGACTAGCTTGTGCGAGCCTGTCGGCTTTCCCTCTTCGTCAACGATTCTCGAAGTAACTAGCTTCGCGTCGACCGAATCCGTCTGGTCGAAGTCGTCAATGGCAAAGTACCCCGAGTCCTCCTTGTCGCCACGCTCGAATGAGCCATGCAGGAGGTTGGATGTGATGCGTCGGTACCGCTCGACGTCTCGCGATGACACGTCCATGATCAGATGTGGCAGTCGACGTTGACGAGCCAGGTATCACGCGGCATCGCGGTAATCGCGTTGGCGTACGCGACATTCCACTCGTCGGGATCCTTCTTGTCCGACGACATCCCGAACCAGCCCATCTTCGCGGACTCGTGCCACTCGCCCCCGAGGTCGACGAGCGCGAACGTCGGCGTCATGGACTCGGGGACGATCTGCTCGATCCGAGCAACGTCAGCACGGTACGGCTGTAGCGACTTCTCGGCCATGCCGAACGCGCTTGGCCGCGTCTGTGTAACCAGCGCGGCGTCGTGCTCCTTGAGCTGCCACATGCCGCCCCAGCGACCGCCGATGGTCCACCAATCCCATTGCGACTTAGGGTTGTACGTCGAGTAGACCTCGCCGTGCGGCCCAATGTTCTCCGGCTCCTCCCACTTGACGGCTGAGGCGTACACCTGCTCGTCAGTCCAGTTGAGCTTCGCCGGGAAGCCACCGTCTTCGTCAGCGCCGGTGATGTAGCGAACGTGAGCGGAGTTTTGGCACTCGGCGATGTACTTCTCGGGATCGGCAAGGTACTTGGCGTAGGTGCCGTCCCGGAATTTCTCGATGCGCTTGCGTTCCTCGGCGATTAATTCGGCCTTGGTCGCGCAGACGTAACGCGGAACTATCGTGTTTTCGTCGAAGGGTGCGAGTGCGGCCTCGAGCGCGGTCTCGATGTCATCAAAGGCCGTGTCGCCCGGCAGGGCGACGGTCGTCGTGAAGTGGCTCATGCTCTTTCTCTTTCGTTAGTAGTACGTGGCATAGGTTGCGGCGAGCAGACATTCGACGAACGCGATTCCGATCGCTGCGTTGGGATGGCCGAGAACCATCAGGATGAGCGCGGCACCGAGGAGGATTGACGCCGTCACGATGGGGTGGCGGAAGACGAGCCACATCACTGGACGAGCACCACGTCGATAGCTCCGAGCCAGCGGATCGCGAGGCCGAGTGCTATCTGCCGGCGCTTCGGCGGCGGCAGATAGCCGCCACTGATGCCGACCACCGGCAGAAAGGCCGCTCGGCGATGAAGGATGACGGAACTGTGGTCGGTGTGATGCTCCCACTTCCCCAGCTCGCCCTCTCGCGGCGGTCGAAACGCCCCGAGCGTTAAGCGGTACTGGCTCATGATGCCTCCTGAATAGGGATCTGCTCGCCGAGAACCGTTCCGTTGCACTCGTAAACCGTCTGCGGTTTTGCTCGGTACCACGGGCAATACACGCAGTCGTCGGACGCGGCGGCCGGAAACATCCGGTAGTTCTCCGGATGGTTCTCGACGTCAAAGACGTCGAGCGACACCATGATTCCGTCGTAGCGGGCCATGGTCTCCTCGGCGATCTCCTGGCTGTAGGACTCGAAGAACGTCCGCTTAGCGGATAGCAACCCGCCGCGCGGGAGGAAGTGCAGCATGACGTTCTCGATGGGGAATCCCGCACGGCGGGCACCGAACCCGTAGAGATGTGCTTGCCGGCGGTAGTGCAGCGGGAGGCTCTCCGGCGGATGGGACATGTACTTCTTGATGCGCTCGGCGGTGAGAAACTTGTGGTCGATCACCGTCCAGTAATCGAGGTCGATGAGGTCGCAACTGCCGCCGGTCCCCCGCCGGACCTCGACACGATGCTCCACGAGATAGCGCGTGCGACCGAGACGCTCGTTCATTGCCGTTGCGGCGTCGGCGAATCCGGAGTGCGCCTCGGTGCCGACGAACGACGGCAGCGGGTCGAACTCCGGATTACACTCGGGCTCGCGCATGAGCGCGAAGCCGAGCTTGCGAGCGCACGCGTGACCGATCTCTGATGGCCCCAACTCCACCTGCAAGTTGCGCGGGCGGTTGCGGTGATAGACAGTCAGCACCTCGTCGAGGTCGCGGGACACGCGCTCTTCGGTGGTGAAGAAGAGATCGTCGAGGCCCATGTCACCGCCGCCCTGGTCGATTGGCTGGTCGATTGGCTCGCACGAACTCCAGCAACAGTGCGAACGCCTGATCCTCAGAGAACCCGGCCTCAACGTGCACCCTGAAAATCTCATGTAGCTGGGTGGCATTCGCCTGCATCTCGCCCGATGGCCGCGAAGGCTGTTGTTGCATATCAGTGTTCCTTCCTTGGCCGGTAGGCCGGCGTCGCCGCCGTGGTGGCCAGGGTGGCGTGCACCTGAGCCTGCGCGAGGAGCACGCCGGCAAGCGCGAGATCGTTGCGGCGACGTCGGTTTCGAGCTTCGTGGGCGAGCTTCTCGGCCACCGCGTAGTGCTCCTGCGGTGACAGATGCGGAACCTCGGCTTCGTCCCGCTGCTCGTCGGACGCCAGCAACGCTCGCGCCTGCTCGGCGTGCTCCTCGGGTGTCATCAGTCCAGGGCCCCCACAACGCCGGGCGCGGAGGCGAGCAGGAGCGACCCGAAGTTGCCGCTCACGAGGCCCTCTCGCACCGGCTCGATGATCTGCTGCTGCAGCGATGCCTCGATCAGGTCGTCGAGGAAGAGCAGTCGGTAGGACAGCTGCAGCCCGGCGTCGCGGTCGATGTTGTAGCGCAGCGTCGCGGTGATCGAGATCTTCTCGGTGCCCTTGAACACCGGCACGCCGATGACGAACGTCTCGGGGATGTCGATCTTTCCCTTCGAGCCGGAACCTGCTCCGGTCTCCTCGGAGTAGACGAACTGGATGTCACCCGACTGCAGTTTGGTGCCGGACTCGAACTGCACCTTGCGTGTGGCCTTGAACTGCCGGGCGATCGAGATCAGTTCGGCCGGTTCGGGTTCGACGAGGTCGAACGCCCGATCCTCGAGGAACTCGGCGAAGTCGCGCTGGGACACGTACTTGCCGCTTCGCTCTTGCCAGGCCGCGAACTCCCGGCTGAACTCGGGCGCGTAGTTGACGCGGTGATCGCGCCATCCCTGGTCGTTGAGTACGGCGGTCAGGCTTCGATTGTCGACGTTGGCGTAGACGGTGGTGTCGTTGTCGTGCCGCAGACGAATGGCTTCGAGGAACGATGGCACGTCGTGGACGTCGAACGTCCCTCGCTGGCGGCGGGGTTCCTCGCGGTAGCGCTCGTACGAGCCGACCGTCAACACCTCGTCGCGGCTATACACCGTCGCGAGAAGTCCTGGGTGGCCGGGGACTTCGGTCGGCCGGTTCACCGAGTTCTTCACGATGTCGGCGACCGCGCCGGCCTCGGTGATGTCTTCGTTACTCATTCACTGCCTCCTGGCTGTTGTCGGTGGTCTCGGGCTTGACGACCTCGATGCCCTTGAACTCGAGCTGCTGTGGGTCGCGCTTGGTGGGGTTGCCGTTCTTATCGACGAACCACATCGACGACGGCCGTTCCCATTGGGGCAGTTTGGCTTTCACGTCGTCATCGATCTGGATCATGCCGGAGCGGTCACGCTTGACCTTGAGTGTCAGCGTCAGCGACCCGGCCTTGCCGACCTCGGCGACGCGTCCGATCAGCGCGTGGAGTTGTTCGGACAGTTCCTGGTGGATCTCGCCCTTCTGGAGTTCGCGGAGGAAGTCCGCGAATGGGCGAATCGTATTGTCGGACATAGATTCTCCTTGTTCCCGTCGACCGGTTGGCCCACGTGGCTTCTTATCGGGTGTCCCTGACGATGCGAACCTCGACGTCGGCAGTGCCGAGTAGCTCGAGGTACTGCGGACTGAAGATGCTGTTGGGACCGACGCACTGACCACCGTCGGCGATCGGGGCGAACGCGTCACAGATCCGCACGAGTCCGTTCGGGCCAACCCAGTTGGCCACCCATCGCCGCGCGGAGATACCCGCGTCGACGTTCACGTGCAGATGCTGGTGGACATGGACGATCGGCTTCGGCGCGAGGAACACCGGCGTCGAGGTCATGACTCGCCCGCGACGCGCAGCGATCGAACCTCGGTGGTTTCCTTGCAGAGGTCGACGACCTCGGGATAGTCGCGCTTGAGGATGGCTTGCGAGAAGGCGGTTCTCTTGGTGGTGGCGTAGGTGAGGACGACTTCGCCGCCGATGGTCGCTTCGTCGCCGTTGCCGATGGCCGAGACGATGTTGGCCTGGAGCTTCTTCGAGAGCTTGGTCAGCTCGGCGATCTGTTGCTTGATGGCGATGTAGGCACGGACATCACCTTCGATGTGGTCGAGCGCGGTCATGTTCTTTCGCTTTCCGTGTGCACGCGTAGCAGAGGCCGGTGGCGACGTTCACGCGTAGTAGAGGGGACATTCGGTAGCAGGAGATGCACTCAATCCAGGTCGCCCAGAGCTGCATGGCCGGGACTTAGAAACCGAGGGCGGCGAGGAGGATGACGATGAAGGCGAGGCCACAGAGCGTGAGATAGAACGCCTGCCAGGGGGTGAGGTCGCGGTCGGTCATGACTGGAGGCCCGACATACTGGCCGACCGGACCGGAAGGCCACGGAGGAGCTCGTGAATGGAGTCGGGCATCTCGAGGCCAGCGATCTCGTAGAGACGCTCCACTTGCTTCATGCGGTGCTCGCGGACCCAGCCACTACCGGCGAAGTACTCGCCCGCCCAGATGCCCACCAGTCCGCCGTTGAGGAGGACTTCGATGGCGTGGGCCGCGCACTGTTGGATGACCGGACATTCGTCGCAGATCTTGCGGGCCGTGGGCCGGTCGCCCGAGTAGCCCTTGCGCGGGAAGAAGAAGTCGTTGTCCGGCCGGTAGTTCTCCCGACAGGCGGCCCGGTCGGTCCAGTCGGGGACGATCTCGATAGACGACAGGAAGCTCAGCGCGGAGGATTCCGACGGCGATGTGGTGATGCCCGCGCCCTCGTGGATGCGGGGCGGCCGGCGTAGCTCGATGGCCATTACGCGCTCGCCTTCTCGCCCGACTCGCCCACGAGATCCGAGACGGTCGTGCCGAGCAGCTTGGCCAGGGTCTCGAGTTCCGAGGCACGGAACTCGACGCGGCCGAGATACCTGCGCGAGAACGCGGACTGGGACATATGCAGGGCGTCGGCCGCCTGCTGCTGGGTGATTCCCGCCGCAGCGGTGCGGGTTCGTACTCTCTTCGCTAGTCGCTGAGCGCCTATCCGTGTCATGGGTACGTTTGTAGTCGCTCATCGACTAGTCGACAAGTGCATGGTGCCCGCGTGTCGTACATAACATGACGCCTGACGTTGCAATTACCCGATTATCGACTAATGTCTGCGGCATGACAGCAGCAACCGAAATTCACAGCAGGAGGGCCGCTCCACGGTCTCAGGCCATTGCCAAGAGGCTGCGGGGATTCCTCGCTGAAGAACAGATTCCACAGCTACGCATCAGCGAAGCGCTCGACCTCAGCCAGTCCAAGTTTGCTCGACGGATGAACGGGCACGTAGCGTTCGGCGTCGACGAACTCGACGCCATCTGCGAACTACTTGGGATCCGCTTCGAGTGGCTGACCACCGGAAACGGCCCCACGTTCGACCCGAACGGGGGTGACCAGAGCCTCCTGACGGATTCGAACCGTCGACCTTCCGCTTACAAGGCGAGTGCTCTACCACTGAGCTAAGGAGGCATGCTTGCGCGAGTATATCCGCCGCACCGCCCGCCGCCTCATCGGCACCAGCCAGGCCACGATCGACACCATCGAACCCGGCAGCATCATGGTGGCGCCCCGGCGTCCGATCGATCGGTTCGACGTCGGGGCCATCACCGAGGTGCTCGACCTGGCGACCAAGATCGGCGCGGTGCTGCTCGACTCGGGGACCGGCGCGATCGACACCGGCAGCCAGATCCAGTTCGTCGCGAACATCTACGGCATCGAGGACGTCGACGTGGATGTCACCTACAACACCATCGTCGTCAGCGCCCGACGCGGCGCGACGCTGCCGCCCATCACGACGATGGAGACCGTCCACTACCGCTCGCTGGACTTCACCCGACTCGCGCAGGTCGACAAACTCATCCGCCGCATCCGGGATTCGGCGATCACGCCGGCCACCGCGCACCGGATGGTCGACGCGATCATCGCCGCCCCGCACCCTTACCCCTACAAGGTCGCGACTCTCGCGTGGGGGCTGATGGCCGCAGGCATCAGCGTGCTGCTCGGCGGCGGACCGCTGATCGCGCTGTTGGCGTTCGTGACGACCGGGGTCACCGTCACCATCAATCGGCTACTCAATCGCATCGGCACCCCGATCTTCTTCCAACAGGTCACCGGCGGCTTCATCGCGGTGGTACCGGCGGCGCTGGTGTTCGAGGGCGGCGAGAAACTCGGGTTCGAGATCATGCCGTCCCAGGTCATCGCGGCGGGGATCGTCGTGCTGCTGTCGGGACTGTCGCTGGTGGGCTCGGTGCAGGACGCCATCACCGGCGCACCGATCACCGGCGTCGCCCGCTTCTTCGAGCTGTTGCTGATGACCGGTGGCATCATCGCCGGCGTCGGTATGGCGCTGCGGATGCTGTCGGCGGTCGGCATCTATCTGCCCGCCATCACCACCACCACCGAGTTCGCCGCCGTCGACATCCCCGCACGCGTGGCCGCGGGCGCCTTCGCCGCATTCGCGTTCGCGTTGGCCTGTTACGCCGAGCGGCGCGCGCTGCCGGTCGCCTTCATCTCCGGCGTGATCGGTGTCGGCGTGGCCGCGGGCGCCTCGTTCATCCCGGTCGGCGATGTCATCGGGTCCGGTCTGGCCGCGGTCTGCATCGGCATGCTCGGCGGTCTGCTGGCCCGCCGCGCACTCACCCCACCACTGGTCGTCGCGGTTGCCGGCATCACGCCTCTGCTGCCGGGTCTCGCCGTCTACCGCGGTCTGTACGGGCTGCTCAACGATCAGACCCTCGACGGACTCACCTGGGCGGGCAGCGCCCTGGGCGTGGGCTGCGCGCTGGCCGCGGGGGTGACCCTCGGCGAGTTCATCGCCCGCACCCTGCGTCGGCCCCAGATCGTCCGGCCCGAATGGGCACACCGGCGGCGCCTGCGCCGACGCCGCCGGATCGAGTGGTGACCGCGAAGCCCTCAGCGGGTGACCGGGTACCATGGGAGGTCGCGCGCACCACACGACGGTGCGACAACCACGACATCCGACGACCGCGGCGCCCCATCCGGGGCCACGACCGAGGGGACATGATGGCAGCAGCCAAAACCACCGACATCGCCGACGAAGAGCTGGAGCCGGTGGCCGACGAGACCGCGATCTCCGCGCGACGCGTCGTCGCCGCCTACGCGACAGACGCCGACGAGTGCCGGATGCTGCTGGCGATGTTGGGAATCGCACCGGGCGAGAACGCCTGACCCGTGACCTCGGAGAGCCGAGCGATACCCGAATCCGGCGCCGAGTTCGTCGTGGTGGCCAACCGGCTGCCCGTCGACAAGTCGGTCGATGCCGACGGCGAGATCACCTGGAAGCGCAGCCCCGGCGGTCTGGTCACCGCTCTCGAACCCATCCTCCGCTCCCACACCGGTGCCTGGGTGGGGTGGTCGGGCATCGCCGACTCCGACGAGAACCCTGAGGTCGAGGGCATCGGCATCCAGGCGGTGCCGCTGTCGACGCAGGAGATCGCCGAATACTACGAAGGCTTCTCCAACGCCACCCTGTGGCCGCTCTACCACGACGTGATCGTCAAACCCGAATATCACCGCGAGTGGTGGAACACCTACGTCGAGGTGAACCGCCGCTTCGCCGAGGCCGCCTCGAAGGCCGCCGCCGAGGGTGCGGTCGTGTGGGTGCAGGACTACCAACTGCAGCTCGTCCCGAAGATGCTGCGCATGCTGCGCCCCGACCTCAAGATCGGGTTCTTCCTGCACATCCCCTTCCCGCCGGTCGAGTTGTTCATGCAGCTGCCCTGGCGAACCGAGATCGTCGAGGGGCTCCTCGGTGCCGACCTCATCGGCTTCCACCTCCCCGGCGGCGCCCAGAACTTCCTCTATCTCGCACGACGCCTCGCCGGTCAGGCCACCAGCAAGGGCACCGTCGGCGTGCGGTCGCGGTTCGGTGTGGTGCAGGTCGGTTTCCGCACGGTACGGGTCGGGGCCTTCCCTATCTCCATCGACTCCGGCGAGCTCGACGCGAAGGCGCGATCCAAGGAGATCCGCAAACGTGCCGCCGAGATCCGCAAAGAACTCGGCAACCCGAAGACGATCATGCTCGGCGTCGACCGGCTCGATTACACCAAGGGCATCGACGTCCGGCTACGAGCGCTCCAGGAGTTGCTGGAGGAGAAGCGAATCGACGCCGCCGACACCGTCATGGTCCAGCTGGCGACACCGAGCCGCGAACGCGTGGAAAGCTACATCCAGATGCGCGCGGGTATCGAACAGCTCGTCGGCAACATCAACGGCCGCTACAGCGAGGTCGGTCGGCCGATCGTGCAATACCTGCACCGTCCGATCCCCCGCGACGACCTGATCGCCTTCTTCGTCGCCGCCGACGTCATGCTCGTGACGCCACTGCGTGACGGGATGAACCTGGTCGCCAAGGAGTACGTGGCGTGCCGCAACGACCTCGGCGGCGCCCTGGTCCTGAGCGAGTTCACCGGTGCCGCAGCCGAATTGCGGTCGGCGTATCAGGCCAACCCGTATGACCTCGACGGCGTCAAGGACGCGATCGTCGCCGCCGTCGAGCAGGCCCCCGAAGAAGGCCGACGCCGCATGCGGGCCCTGCGCAGGCAGGTTCTGGCCCACGATGTCGGCAAGTGGGCGGCAAGTTTCCTCGGCACCCTGGCCGATACGACCGAGACCGAGGCATCGGCGAACCGCGGTGTGCGCCTACTGGATTCCGAGTCCGACGAGACTGGGACCAACGAGGCTGCATCCAACGAGTCTGGGTCGATCGAATATGGGGCCGACGAGTCGGTCGACCGGCGATGAGCGCCGAGGGCATCCCCACACCGCTGTCCGACGCGCTGCTACGGGCGAGCACGGTGGACCGGCTGCTGCTCGCGTCGGACTACGACGGCTGTATCGCCCCCATCGTCTCCCGGCCGCAGGATGCGGTCGGTCTGCCCGAATCGATCGAGGCGCTACGGGCCGCCGCACGACTCGACCGCACCACGGTGGCCGTGGTGAGCGGGCGGGCGCTGTCGGATCTTGCCGCGCTGTCCGGTCTCGCCGACGACCCGATAACCCTCGTCGGCAGCCATGGCAGCGAATTCGACACCGGCTTCGGCCAACCGGTCACCGCCGAGCAGCAGCAGCTCCTCGCCCGGATCATCGACGAGTTCGAGTCCATCGCAGCAGAATTCGACGGTGTCACGGTGGAGGTCAAACCGGTCAGCACCACCCTGCACGTTCGCAATGCGAGCCCCGCCGACGCCGCGACCGCGCTCGACCGCGCTCGTCTCGGCCCGGCCCGGTGGGACGGGGTCGAGGCCACCGAGGGCAAGGCGGTCATCGAGCTCGCCGTCATCGAGACCAGCAAGGGCCTCGCGCTAGATCTCCTGCGCGACCGCACCGGCGCCGACGTCGTCATCTATCTCGGTGACGACGTCACCGACGAGAAGGCCTTCGCCCATCTGCGCCACGACCACGACATCAGCATCAAGGTCGGCCCCGGTGACAGCGCCGCCCAGTATCGCGTCGGCGATCCCGCGGATGTGGCCGCAGTCCTCGAATTCGTTGCCGCCCATCGCCGCGAGGCGCTCGGCTGACCTGGCCGCGGCCCGGGCGAGTGGTGCGGGTTCACGACACCGCGGGCTCGGCGACCATCGGATCGGTGACCGGATCACGCTTGGCCGACTCCCGGATCACGCGATGGACGAAGCCCAGCTTGCGTACCACCGGTTGCGGAATGTCGAAGGGATACAGCGGCGGGCTGCCCATCGCCTGGTTGACGCGATTGAACATGGTGGACAGCCACTTCCAGTCGTACAGCAGTTTCTCGATGGGCTGATCGGCGTACGTCGCCAGCGGCACGATGTCGCGGTCCATCGAGAAGCGCACCTGATCGCTCTCGAGCATCAGCCCGGATTCACGTGCAGTGTCGATGGTTCCGGTGATGTGCAGATAGTGGGCGAAGCACTCGGCGAAGTCCTCCCACGGGTGCATGGTGGCGTATTCGGAGATGAACGAGTCACGCCAATTCGCCGGTGGCCCTTGCCGATAGTGCCGGTCGAGGGCGTCGCTGTAGCTCGCTCGTTCGTCGCCGAAGATCTCGCGGCACCGGTCCAGATAGCGGTCGGCCCCGTCGCCGGTTTCGACGAGCACATGCTGGTAGTAATGCCCGGTCTCATGGCGGAAGTGCCCCACCATGGTGCGGTAGGGCTCACCGAGTGACACCCGCAGCCGTTCACGATGCGCGTCAAGGGTTTCGGCGAGGTCGATGGTGATGACACCACCGGCGTGCCCGATGATCACCTGTTTGCCCTCCGACAGGCTGGACAACAGGTCGAAGGCCAACCCACCCTTGGTGCGCCAATACGGTTCGATCGGCAACCCCAGATCGGCGAGCTGATAGATCACCATCCGCAGATCGAAGGTGGTCGGCACGAGCTTCTCCACGGCGATGGTGTCCGACGGATCGGGTTGGTGGCGCACCAGCGAATCCGGGAAACACAGTCCCCGCAAACCGATCTCGCCCTCCCCCACCTCCGAGGGCGTGATCCAGTTGCAGCCCGTGCGCGACCAACTCGAACACCGCTCCCAGCGACGCCCGTCGATGTCGACGCCGTCCTCGGAGGCCACCACCAACGATCGACTCGGCAGGTGCACTCCGACGGAGGTGCCACAGCGGGGACAGTTCTGGTTCTCGAATCCCGACAGCGCATTGCAGATCGGGCACGTCAGTGCGCGCACACCGCTCAGCCTATGCTGATGCGGTCCGTTCCGTCGTCGATGGGCAGATCACCGCGCACCACCGCGGTCACCTGATACGAGTCGAGGTTGATCGAACCCTCGTGGTTGTCGAGGAATGCGGTGTCGGCGGCGTCCCGCCCGGTCGAGATGCGCACCAGCCCCTGGCGTGGCGCGAGCCGCGTGGCATCGACCACCACCCAGACGCCGTCGATGAGCGCCTCGGCGACCGCGTGGAAGTCCATCGGATCGCAGCCCGGCGCATACACGGCGACCAACCGGGCGGGGATGTTCAACGCGCGCAGCAACGCCACCACCAGATGCGCGTAGTCGCGGCAGACGCCCGCACCGGCCAGCAGGGTGTCGGCGGCGCCGTCGATGGGGTCACTCGCGCCGGGGATGTAGTCGAGGCGATCCTCGACGAACGCGGTCACCTGGTTGAGGAGTTCCCCCTTCGGCAACGAGGTGTCGAACTGACCCGCGGCGAATCCGAAGAACTTGTCGGCCTCGGCATATCGGCTGGGGCGCAAGTAGATCGAATGATCGGTGACCCCGACCTGGGCCGGATCGGCAGGCGTGGTCACCGCGGCCCGATAGTCGACATCGAGCTGACCGGACTCCACCGACAGCCGGTGGATGCGGCCGCCGTAATTGTCCACGATCTCCTCCACCGACACCGGCTTGCCGTCGAGGGTCACCTGGAGGGTTTCGTCGAGGGACAGCCCGGGCATGCGGGCCACCGCGATCTGCATCTCGATCTCGGTGGGTGCGGTGACGGAAATGGACATGGTCGCGGCAACGTCGCGAGGGGGGATCGTCATGCCTGTCACGGTAGGGCAAAACGCCGGACTCTGCGTCACTGGCGCCCGCTACGCTACGGCCGGGCGCGACAGTGGGTCATCGCCGCGACCGGGTCGGCGTAGATCACGCTGAGCGCCACCACGATTGCCGCACTCTCCTGGACCGACAACCCGAACCGCGACGCCGTGAGCTCCAGCGGCCAACCGATCCTGGATGCGGAGTCGAAGGCCGCCTGCACCGGTCCGAGCCCCTGCGGATGCGCGGCGAACGCATCACCGGCGACGATCACCTCGTCGGGATTGACCGCGTCACGGAAGACGGCGACCACCTCCCCGAGGATGCGGGCGCGTTCGTCGGTGATCACCGACGCGTCCGGTGAGACGCCGAGGCGCTGCGCGGCGCGGCGTGCGACGTCGACACCGATCACGTCCTGCAGGGTGGCCGCACCCCCGCACAGCGTCGGGGCGTCGACACCGATGTGGGCGATCGTGCCGGCCCCGCGGTCGGGGACCACCACCTGCCCGCCGACGGTCAGGGCCATGCCCGTGGTTTCGCGCGCGTAGAAGAAAAGTCCCGTATTCGCGCTGCTGCGAGCCGAACTCAGCAACAGTTCGGCTGCCGCCATGGCCTGCACATGCTCGCACACCGACACCGGCACGCCGAGTGCCTCGGCGAGTTGCGCTCCAACGGGGACATTGCGCCAGCCGAGGACGGGATGATCGACCACACCGCCGGCGCGCTCGACGCGCCCGCCGAGTGCGACCCCGCCCCACAGCAGGCGGCGCCCGGAGAATCGGTCGGCGAGTTCCCGCAGGGCGTGACAGAGTTCGGCCGCCGACGCGTGCGGATCGTCGTGCGGGGTCAGTACGGCGTGGCTGTAGAGGGTGCGCCCACCGAGGTCGGCGATGGCCAGCAGGGTCCGTCGGGCGCCGATGTGCATCCCCGCGACGCAAAGGCTGTCGCGGTCGAGGGTCAGGGGATGCTTGGGCCGACCGATGCTGCCGGCATGGACCAGGTCGCGGCGTTCGAGGACGAAACCCAGTTCGGTCAGCGCGGTCACCTGTCGGTTGATGGTGGCCGGGGACAACCCGGTCTCGGCGGCGAGGGTGTCGCGGGTGATGGGCGCACCGACCCGGATGCGCTGCAACACCTGCGCCGCGGGGGTCGTCCCGACACCGAGTGTCGCCGGGATGACCGTGTGCATGACTGGAGAATCTAGCATCGCCGTCGGCGGGCGCACCCCGATCGGCGTCGAGACCCAGTCCGGGATTCAGTGCCGGGCCCGGGGCGCAGGCCCCACCCGGCTCGGCACGTAAACTCACGATCATGAGTGAGTCCACCGCCTCCGAGGTCACCCGCGTCGCCGTCGTCACCGGTGCGAGTTCCGGAATCGGCGCGGCCACCGCCCGCGCCCTTGCCGCACAGGGCTTCCACGTGGTCCTCGGCGCCCGCCGGGTCGATCGGGTTCAGGCGCTGGCCGCCGAGATCGGCGGTACCGGAAAGCAACTCGACGTCACCGACGAGGAGTCGGTGGCCCGATTCGTCGACGGCCTGGATTCGGTGCACGTACTCGTCAACAACGCCGGCGGCGCGAAAGGCCTCGACCCGGTGGCCACCGCCGACCTCGACGACTGGCGCTGGATGTGGGAGACCAACGTTCTGGGGACGCTACGGATGACCAAGGCACTGCTCCCGGCGCTCGAAGCCTCCGGCGACGGACTGATCGTCACCATCACCTCGGTCGCCGCCCTGGAGGCCTACGACAACGGCGCCGGCTATACCTCGGCGAAACATGGTCAGGGAGTGTTGCATCGGACGTTGCGCTACGAATTGCTCGGCAAGCCGATCCGGCTCACCGAGATCGCGCCCGGCATGGTCGAAACCGATTTCTCGCTGGTGCGTTTCGAGGGCGACAAGGAACGCGCCGACGCCGTCTACCAAGGCCTGACGCCGCTGACCGCCGACGATGTCGCCGAGGTCATCGGCTTCGTCGCGTCCCGGCCGCCGCACGTGAATCTCGATCAGATCGTGCTCAAACCGCGTGATCAGGCCTCGGCGCGGCGCAACATCAAGACCGGCTAGGCGGGGCCGCTCCGGGCCCTCAGTTCGGGGCGCTCACCGACGAGGGTGCACCACTCGGGGTCGCCGGTACCGACGCCGACTGCGGGGTGCCCTTGATCGCCGACATCGACTTCCAGGTGTCCCAGTCGTAGGTCCAGTCGAAGATGTCGCCGTCGGCCTCGGACAGATCGATCCGGGTGCCGGTCACCTCGACGGGGTCACCGTAGATCGCGGTGGTGAAGTACTGCTGCGCGTTGTCCAGCGACAGGTTGATGCAGCCGTTCGTCACATTCGACGAACCCTGCACGCCAACGGTTTCGGGGTTGGCGTGGATGAACTCGCCGTTGTTGGAGATACGCACCGCCCAGCGTTCGTGGACGTTGAAGTACCCCGCTGCCGGGTTGGACATGTAGAAGTCCTCGTACTTCTCGCTGACCACGTGGATACCCGAGCGGGTCACGTTGCGGTCGACGTCGCCTTCGCCGTAGCTGCAGGGCAAGGTCATCAGCGTCGATCCGTCACGGACCACCACGATCTGGTGGCTGGGCGCGTCTGCTTTGACGATCTGCGAGCGGCCGACGGTGTAGTCGCTGGTGACGTCGGCGGCACCGTATGCCCCGCCGCCGTGATCGAGCCCGTACAGCTTGGCCGACATGTGGATCTTGGTGCCCGGGGTGAGGTACTCCTTGGAGCGCCAGTGCACGCGTGACCCGTTGTCCTCGCCGAGCCAGGCCCAACTGCCCTCCGCGGGGGGTGTGGTGGTCAGGGTGAGTGCGCGCTCGACGGCTTCCTTGTCGTCGACGGTCCCGTCGAACTTGAGGATCAGCGGTGCGGCGATGCCGACTTCCTGCCCGTCGGCGATGTTGACGACGACGTTGAGTTGTTGCTTGGGATCGAGGGTGGTGAACGACCCCTTGACCGGCACCGTCAGTCGGTCCTGCCCGACGGCACTGCCTTGCCAGGTGTAGGTGGTGCCGTAGCCGAGAACCTCGTTGACGGTGAAGGTGGTGCGATCGTCGGAGAGCGTGCCGGTGACCGCCTTGCCGCTGGCGTTGACCAGTTTGACGTCGGGGTTCAGCGTGCCGCCCGACGCCTTGACCTCGACCTTGGCGGTCGGATTGGGCGCGGCGGGATCGTCGAGTGCAGGTGTGTAGGTGACCTTGACGGTCGGCTGCTTCGACTTCTGGGCGGAGGTGGTGTCGTCGGATCGTCCACAGGCGGCGGCCACGAGGCCCGCGGTGGCGATGCCTGCCGCCGCGAGAACGGTGCGTCGGCTGGGTGTCGGCTGCGTGTTCATGTCGGGACCAGGGTACCGAGACCGGCTGATGAACGGCTCTCTGCCTGCTGTGATTCGGTCAAGACAGCGATGCCGGCGACGCCGGCGACCCACGCAGATGGGCGCGCTCACCGTCGTGGTCGAAGATCGAGAGGACCTCCGCGGGTCCGTCGTCGGGGGCCAACGAATGCGGGACCGTGCATGCGAACTCGGCGGCGTGGCCTGCGGGAATGATGATCGTCCGTTCGCCGAGCCGGAGCCGGATCGTGCCGCTGAGCACCGTGAACCACTCATGTCCGGGGTGCACCCGCAGCTCGCGGGCGGCGTCCCGAACCGATTCGTCGAGTCGCATCTTTGCCACGGTCACACCGGCCGGGGTGTTGTCACGTGACAAAGGCCACACCGTGATGCCCTCGTTGGAGTGGGGTTCGGGACGGATCACCACGTCGGCGTCGCCGACCGGCTCGACCAGGACATCGAGTGAGGTGCCCAGCGCGCGGGCGATCGGGACGAGCTGATCGAGCGCGACCCGCCGATGTCCGGTCTCGATCCGGCTCAGCGTCGACGGACTCAGGTGACAGCGATGTGCCAGCGAATCCAAGGTCCACCCCTTGGCGACGCGCATCGCGCGGATGCGCTGACGGACCACCGCATCGATTTCTTGCTCCATGGGCAAGATGGTATGCCCCTTGCGCATCAGCTCGCTAGCCTCGACATCATGACCAGCACGCACGGATCAGATCATCGGCACCACGGACGGCACTCGCACGGGACACATGATCATGGGGCACACGATCATGACGGCACCGACATCGGCGATCTGCTCGAACTCGACGCCGCGGTCACCGGCACCTACCTCGACGAGGCGATCTCCCTCATCCGCACCGAGACCACCCGGCCCATCGAGGTGATCGTCGACGCCGGCGCCGGTACCGGGGTCGGCACCCGCGCCCTCGCAGCGGCCTTCGGGGACGCCGAGATCGTCGCCATCGACGGCTCCCCCGAGATGACCGCACGCATCGACGCCGCCGGACCGGGCACCGTGCGGACGGTGACCGCCGACCTCGACGACGGCTGGCCGGCGAGCGTCGGGGCCGCCGACGTCGTGTGGGCGTCGGCGTCGCTGCATCACGTCACCGACCCCGCCGCCTTCCTGCGCACCACACGCAGCCATCTGCGGCCGGGCGGCGTGCTGGCGGTCATCGAGATGCCGCATCAGCCCCGATTCCTGCAGACCGAGACACCGCACACCGACCTCAATGAACGGATCGAGGAGCTCATGCGGGCCAAGGGCGCCAACAGCTTTCCCGACTGGACCGACACGATCACCGCCGCCGGATTCGAGATGCGCACACGGCACACCGTGAGAATCGACGTTCCCGAACCCACCGAACTCACCCGCGCCTACGCGCAGGCATGGCTCTCCCGGGTGCGCACCGGACTCGCCGACGACCTCACCGACACCGACGCGGCCACCCTCGACGAGTTACTCGGCGACGGACCCACCTCCCTGCGCCACCGCCCGGACGTCGCCGTACGGGCCGCCCGCACGATCTGGATCGCGACCGTGCCCGCATCGACCACCGAAGCGAACCAGGAGATCTCATGACCACCACGGCAACCGAGACCGTCGACGTGGCCATCATCGGCGGCGGCGCAGCCGGGCTGTCCGCTGCGGTCACCCTCGCGCGGTCACTGCGCACGGTCGTCGTCATCGACGCCGGCGCACCCCGCAACGCACCCGCCGCCGGTGCGCACAACCTCCTCGGCCGGGAGGGCATCGCCCCGACCGAACTGCTGCGCGCCGGACGCGCGGAGGCCATCGGATACGGCGCGACCATCCGCGAGGGCACCGTTACCGCCGTGGTGCGCCCAGAACACCGGGCCGACAACGCTTTCGAGGTGCAGAGCACCGGCGCTTTCGAGGTGCACAGCACCGGCGGGCCCACCGCCGTCGCCCGCCGACTGCTGATCGCGACCGGACTCGTCGACGAACTCCCCGACGTCGCCGGGCTCGCCGAACTCTGGGGCCGCGACGTGCTCCACTGCCCGTTCTGTCACGGCTACGAGGTACGCGGTCGGCGGGTCGGCGTCCTCGGCACCGGGCCGATGGCCATGCACCAGGCAATGCTGTTCTCCCAGTTGACCTCCCACATCACCCTCATCGATCACGGCATGCCACCATTCACCCCGGAACAGCGGTTGCAGGCCGAGGTACGCGGGATCGAGATCATCGGCGGACCGGTGGCGCGGGTTGATGCCGACGCCGACAACCGTTTGCGCGCAGTGCTGTTCGACGACGGACGCGAGCTGGAGCTCGATGCACTCGTCGTCGCACCACGAATGCGTGCCCGAGGCGAGATCTACACCTCGCTCGGTGGCACACTCGAGGACAACCCGATGGGCAGCATCATCCCCGCCGACCGGACCGGACGAACCCCGATCGACGGGGTCTGGGCGGCAGGCAATTCCGTGGATCTCGCAGCGATGGTCGGGGCCTCGGCGGCGGCCGGGGTGCAGTGCGGCGCGATGATCAACGTCGACCTCATCGAGGAGGACACCCGGCGGGCGCTCGGGAGCCGGGTGGCCGGCTGAACATCGCTGTCAGTTGAACATCGCTGTCAGTTGAACACCGGTATCAGCTGAACACCACGGTCTTGCGGCCGTGCACCAGCACACGGTCCTCGAGGTGCCACCGCAAACCCCGCGCCAGGACCAGGGTTTCGATGTCGCGGCCCTGCCGGACCATGTCGCGCACGCTGTCGGAGTGGTCGATCCGGGTGACGTCCTGCTCGATGATCGGGCCGGCGTCGAGGTCGGCGGTCACGTAATGACAGGTCGCGCCGATCAGCTTGACACCGCGGGCGAACGCCTGGTGGTACGGCCGGGCGCCGATGAAGCTGGGCAAGAAGCTGTGGTGGATGTTGATCGCGCGCCCGGCCCACGCCTCGCACAGTTCGGGCGGCAGGATCTGCATGAAGCGGGCGAGCACCACCGCGTCGGGGGTGTGGCTGTCGACGATCTCCTCGACCCGGTCGAAGGCTGCTCGTTTGGCGCGCGCACCGGACTTCCCGTCGGGTCCGGTGAACGGCACGTGATGAAACGGCACCCCGAAGCGTTCGGTCAGTCCGCCGAGGTCGGGATGGTTGCCGATGACCGCGGACACCGTCGCCGGCAGTTCACCACGGTCGGCGCGACCGAGTAGGTCGGTGAGGCAATGGCTTTCCTTGCTGACGAGCAGCACCACCGATTTCTCCTCGCCGGTGTCGGTGACCTTCCACTCGGTCTGCGGTCCCCATTCGGCAGCGATGCCCGCGAATCGGGCGCGCACCTCGTCGAGGGGGATCGTCACCGTGTCGGCGCGGACGGCCTGCCTGGTGAAGAACCATCCGGAGTCCTCGTCGGAGTGGTAGGCGGCCTCGGTGATCCAGCCGCCGATCTCGGCGAGGAAGCTCGAGATCCGCGCGACGATCCCGGTCTGGTCGGGGCAGCCGAGGGTGAGCACATAGCGACGGTCGGCACCGGAGGCGTCGGTGGCGGGGACCGAGGTGGCGGGGACTGAGCTGGATGGGACAGCGGTGGCGGGGGTGGTCACGGTCCTTCAGTGTGCCAAGCTCGTCTGTGTGACGATCACCGACCTACGCCGAGCCGATGTCGCGGCCCTCGTCGACCACACCCTGCTCAAGCCCGAGGCCACCCGCGCCGACGCCGAGGCCACCATCGCCGAGGCCGCGGAGCTCGGCGTCTACGCGGTCTGCCTGTCGCCGTCCATGCTGCCGATCGATACCGGTGACCAGAAGTCCTGTGTTGTCGCCGGCTTCCCGTCGGGCAAGCACCATTCGCTGGTCAAGGCCGCCGAGGCGCGCCTGGCCGTGGACTCCGGTGCCGACGAGGTCGACATGGTCATCGACGTCGGGGCCGCGCTCGATCAGCGGTTCGACGAGGTGTTCGCCGACGTGCTCACCGTGCGTGAGGCCGTCGGCGACGAGACGGTCCTCAAGGTGATCGTCGAGTCGGCGGCGCTGCTCGACCTCGCCGGCGAGGACACCCTGACCGAGGTCTGCGCGCACGCGGCCCGCGCCGGGGCGAGCTTCGTCAAGACCTCGACCGGGTTCCATCCGGCCGGCGGCGCGAGTGTGCGGGCAGTGGAGATCATGCGGGCCGCCGTGCCGGCCCGGGTCGGGGTGAAGGCATCCGGCGGAATCCGCGATGCACGGTTCGCCGCCGAACTCATCGCTGCCGGGGCCACCCGACTCGGCTTGTCGGGCAGCCGTGCGGTGTTGGAGGGCTTCACCGAATAGCGATCGGCCGCAACGGGTTCAGGCCACGACAGCACACCCGCGGGATCAGCCCGGAAGAGTTGGGCGTATGGGTGATTCGCGGTCAGAACCCGCCGAAATCCCCGCCGCCGAAGTCCCCGCCACCCCCGAAGTCGTTGCCGCCGCCGAAGTCACCGAAACCGCCGCCGTAGTCACCACCGCCCATGTCGCCCCCGGCGTCGCCGCCACCCATGTCGCCCCCGCCTCCATCGCCGTAGCCCCCATCGCCGTAATCCCCGGCATCGAGGGCTCCGGCGTCGGTGCCGTCGCCGACGCCGTTCTCGAAGGCGGCCGCGTCGTAGTTGACCCCGGCCATACCGGAGAACAGTGCCGAGAACAGGAACATCGAGCCGACACCCCACGCTCCGGCGACGAGCGCGGGCTTCCACCACGGTTCGGAGTACCAGCCGGCTGGTACCGGTCGGCCGGCGACGCGGCCACCCGGGTAGTAGTTCGGGGTGGTCGGCGACGGTGCGGGCGAGGCCTGCACGGTGCGGCCTTCGAAGTCGATCTCACGGTTCTCGGTGACCTGGCCCGCACTCTTCTGTCCGTCGAGTTCGGGGATCGCCGGTCCGGGGTCCATGCCCATCGCGGTCCGTGCGGCGCGGATGTAGTAGAGGCCCTCGATGGCGGTCTGTTTGGCGAGTCGGGCCTGTGCGGGGCTGGTGGCCTGGTCGATCTGCGAGCCGGCGGCGGTGTGCCGTTCGGCCGCGTCGGCGAGCGCCTGCTTGGCGGCGGGCGAATCCCCGACCAGCATGTACACCTGCCCGCCGAGTCGTTCGATGGCCTGTCGGGCGTCGGCCTTCGCGTCGTCGAGGGTGCGGGCGGTGTTGGCACCGGAGCGCCGCTGCATGACCACCACCACCCCCACAACAAGCAGGATGACGACGGCGATCAGGAGCAGCTGGCCCACGGGTTCCTCCGGAACGGGGTCGGAAAATCGGACATCTCCCAGCGTACCTGCGAGGTGGTGGGGCCCGTCCGGCTCAGAGGATCGAGCAGGTCGGCGCCGAACCCGAGCTCGACGTCGACGCGGCCGCCGACCCGAGATCGACGTTGCTACCGGTGACGGCGAAGTCGACGCCCTGGTCGGTGACCTTCAGGGAGGTGACCTTGATTTCCTTGGTGAGGTCACCGAAGAGGCTGTCGCCGAAGCCGTCGACGAACTGCTGGGCGAAGTCGGCGGGAATCCCGAAGACGAAGGCGCTGGCCTGCTCCACCTGGAAGCGCACCTTGCCCTGGTCGAGGACCGGCTTCATGGTGAGGCTGACCGGCACCGGGAAGATCGCGACCTGTACCGCGGCGTCCACCTTGATCGTGCCGTCGGCGGCGTTGCCGGTGACCGAACTGACCTGGGTACTGCCCAAGATGCCGGAGCCCTCGGTTCCGGTGCCGCCGTTGGTGGTGCCACCGTTGGTCCCGCTGTTGTCGGTCGAGCCACCGGAGAGTTGCCCCTGCTTGCTCAGCTCGATCACCCGCTGGAACGGGACGTACCCGGTGCCCGCGAGCGAATCGACCTTGACCGAGTTCCCGTCCTGGCTGACCCCATCGGCCCGCACGTGCAGTTGCATCTGCGTCGAATTGGAGTCGCTGGTGTCCACCTGGACGTAGGGGTAATCGTTCGAGAACTTCTGCAGCAGAATGGGTTTCTTGCTGATCGACACGTTGGTGGGCTGACCGGTCAGCGCGCCGAACTGTTTCTCCAGGCAATCGGTCGCCCGGCTGCGCAAGAAGAGTTCGGTGCCGACGAGCGCGATGATGATCACCAACACCAGTCCGACCGCGCCGAGCGCGATGAACTTTCCCTTGCCGCGTTTCGTCGGCGCCGTCGTGACCACGCCGTCGCCGGTCGGGGGAACCGCATGCGCACCCGTTCCCGGATCCCCTCCGTCCATCGGGTTCTCCCCGGTGGTGAACTGCGCGGTCTGCGGGTGCGCCGCGGGTGGTGGCGGCGTCACCGGGGTCGTGGTGGCGTCGGAGATCTGCGAGTAGGCGCGCGCGTGGCGGGAGGTGGTGGTCGGCTCCCACTGCTCGGTGTCGGGGGCGGGATTCTCCCCCGCACCGTGCTGGGCCGGGGTCTGCTCTGCTGAGGTCTGCTCCGCCGGGGTCTGATCGGCCGGTACCTGCCCGGCCGGCAAGTCCCGTCCCGCGGAGTGGTCGCGCGGCGCGTTCTCCCGACCGACCTGCTTGGTGGCATCCGGATCCTCGGGACCACGAGGGGTCTGCGGATCGTCGGTCGTGTCGTCGGCCATGCACTCCGTCCTAGGGGCGTCGGTCTTGCGTGATCACAGTTCGTACGCGACGGGCGTCGGTTCGATTCGGAATTCCCGCTGGTTGGCGAGGACCGCGAGTTGCTCGCGAGCCTTGGCGACAACACCCAGGTCGAGGTCGTGTACACCCAGCCGTTGCTCCCCCGTGTACGACGCGACCACGCTACCGAAGGGATCTGAGATTTGGCTATGTCCTACGCCGGTCGGCGCTTTCGACGCGCGGAGCTCCTCGTCGGCGGGTTCGGCCTGCCCGACGGCCACCACATAGGACGTCGAGTCGAGGGCACGTGCGGTGGCCAGCGTCCGCCATTGCTCGACCTTGCCGCGCCCGGCACCCCAGGAAGCGGGGACGACGATCACCTCGGCCCCGTTTTGGGCAAGCGCGGTGAACAGCGCCGGGAAGCGGATGTCGTAGCAGGTGGCCAGGCCGATGCGGACGCCGTCGACCGTCACGGTCCGCGCGACGTCACCGGGTGCGACGGTGGCCGATTCCCGGAAGCCGAAGGCGTCGTACAGGTGGATCTTGTCGTAGCCGATGCGGGTGCCGTCAGGTGCTGCGACCAGCAGGGTGTTGGCGACTCGCCCGTCGTCGCCGGGGGTGAACATGCCCGCGATCACGGTCACCGAGTTCTCGACCGCGATCTGCGAGACGCCTGTGGCCCACGGCCCGTCGAGCGATTGGGCGACCGGGCCCAGCGGCACCCCGAACCGGCACATCGTCGCCTCGGGGAACACGACGAGAACGGCACCGTCGGCGGCCGCCGCGGCCGTGTGTTCGGCGACCAGACGCAGGTTGTCGTCCGGGTCGGTACCGGAGGTGATCTGGGCCATCGCAATGCGCATGTGGCCAAACTACCCGCGTGGTGCGACCGTCTCCCAGGGCACGGTCAACAGATTGTCGACGACGCGGCGGCGTGGAATCGCGACGTCGACGCCGGCCGCACGCATCAGCGTGAGGGTCTGCGCCCAACGTGCGCGTGGGCCGAAGACCGTCTGACCGGCGGCGTTGTCCCAGCAGCGGTCGGCGGTGACGAGCAACTCGTGGATGCGCTCACCGGGCACGTTGCGATGGATGAGCGCCTTGGGGAGCCGTTCGGCGAGGTCGGAGGGTCTCCCCGTGTGCGCGGGCGACCAGCACAGGGTGAGGCTGCGAGGCCCGGCGGCGTCGAGCAGCACCCAGGCGCACCGACGGCCGATCTCGTCACAGGTGCCCTCGACGATCAGCCCGCCGGGAGCCAGTTGCGTCATCATCTGCGACCACGCGGGGGCCACCTCGTGCTCGTCGTACTGTCGCAGGACATTGAACGCGCGGACCAGTTGTGGCCGGAATCCGGCGAGCTCGAAACCACCGAGTGCGAATCGCACGCCGTCGATCGGGGCGACGATGCGGTCGGGGTCTATCTCGAGGCCGATCATCTGCAGGTCGGGAGCGACGGGCCGCAGTCGCCGTGCCATCTCGACACAGGTGTCGGGCCGTGCACCGTATCCAAGGTCGACGACGATCGGTCGCGCGACGGCGGCCAGCGCCGCGACGATCGACGGTTCGTGCGCCATCCACCGGTCAACGCGGCGCAGGCGGTTGATGTTGGTGGTACCCCGGGTCACCCGCCCGTGAGGTCTCGGGGTGGGTGTCACGCGGTCAGAGGTTCTTGTCGATCCAGTCCTTGGAGTACTCGGCCTCCGCACGGAACAGATCCACCAGGTTGACCAGCATGAGTTGCTCGAGTTTGCCGTTGATGAACGGGATGAAGACCTTGACCTCGGTGGTCTTGCGGATGGTGCAGCCGGTCTCGGTGGGGAACAGTTCCTGCCAGCCCTGCAGATTGCCGGGACCCGCGGGGATCGACGCGGTGTAGTTGCCCTTGGTGTTGTCCGGGTCGAACGGCCCGAACGATTCCTCGCGGGTGATCACCATGTCCTTCATCAGGACGGTCTGGGCGATCGGGGGCAGCTGATCGCGGCCGATGTGCTGCTTGAGCACCACTTTCAGGCCGGTTTCATCGGACCGGAAGTCTTCCACCTCGCAGTGCGGCGAGATCATCTGGAAGCCCGCCATCATGTCATCCCAATACTGCCGGGAGCTCTGAGCTTCGTAGAGCTTCTCCACGGGATGCGCATAGCGCGCGGAGTAGCTGAGACGTCGTGCCATGACGGCCAGGTTACGTCAGCGGTGAGCGGCCTCCCAAGTCACCGTCTTCTCGCGTTCGTTGTCGAGCAGGCCCACGAGTTGTTCGATGACGGCGCTCTCGATCTTGCCGCCGACGAAGGGAATCCCCACCTTGGCGGTGCCCGTGTACTCGACGCCGGCCGGGTCACCGGAAACCACCAGAGCGCCCTCGACGTCGGCCGGAGCGCCCGACACCGAGGCGTGCATCGTGCCGTTGACCGCGTCCTTCGCCCGGGTGAAGGTCATCGTGCGTGGGATCTCGAGGTCGCCGGGACGCACCTTGGTGACCACCGACGGCAGTCGATCCTCGGGCACCCCTTGGAGCATCTTCACCGTCACCGTGGTGCCGTCCGACGAGAAGGACTCGAGCCTGCCGTGGCTGGAGTTGGTGGCTTCGAGCAGGTCGTGCCAGTACTGCTCGGTCGACACGATCTCCCAGTACCGGTCGGCAGAGAACGGATAGGACACCGAGTGCTTCAGCGGGCTCGCCATGGGATGAGAGATTACTCGACGCCACCGACGTCGGCTGTCGTGCGCCGCCTCGGGTTACCGTTGGCCCCGTGACCGAGACTTCGCTGCAGCCCGGAGTGCCGCTGGCCGGCCTGACCACCCTGCGGGTCGGCGGCCCGGCGCGGGCACTGCTCCGCTGTGAGGACACCCGATCGGTCGTCGAGGAGATCCTCGCCGCCGACGCCGTCTCCGAGCCGGTCCTGGTCATGGGTGGCGGATCGAACCTCGTCATCGCCGACGAGGGCTTCGCCGGAACCGCCATCCGCATCGAGAGCAGCCGTATCGAGTTCGGGACCGGCCGCGAATCGGGCCGGGCCCATGTCACCGCCGACGCCGGGGTCACCTGGGACGATCTGGTGGCCGCGACCGTCGAGGCCGGTTTCGGTGGGCTGGAATGTCTCTCCGGGATTCCTGGATCGACCGGTGCGACGCCGGTACAGAACGTCGGCGCCTACGGCGTCGAGGTCGCCGACGTGCTGCGTGAGGTCCAGGTGCTCGACCGTCGTTCGGGGACCCTGCGATGGGTGGCCCCGGGTGAACTCGGCCTGGCCTACCGCACGTCGCGACTCAAGCATCGCGACGAGATGGTCGTGGTTGCGGTGTCGTTCTGGCTCAACGACGATCGCGCCAGTCAGCCACTGCGGTATCGCGAACTGTCCGCCGCCATGGGCGTCGAGCCGGGTGGCCGCGCCGACGCCGCGGCGGTCCGTGAGGCCGTCCTGGCGCTGCGTGCGGGCAAGGGCATGGTGCTCGATCCCGACGACCACGACACCTGGAGTGCCGGTTCGTTTTTCACCAACCCGATCGTCGGGGCCGACGACGCGCCGGCCATTCTCGACCGCATCGCCGGCCGGCTCGGTGCCGACGTCGCCGTCCCCACCTATCCGGCACCGGATGGCGTCAAGTTCTCCGCGGGCTGGCTCATCGAGCGCGCCGGCTACGCCAAGGGCTACCCCGGCTCCCACGCTCCGGTGCGTCTGAGTACCAAACACACACTGGCCCTGACCAATCGCGGTGGCGCGACCACCGAAGAACTCCTCGCTCTCGCCCGCGACGTGCGCGACGGCGTCGCCGACACCTTCGGCATCACCCTGCACCCGGAGCCGGTCTTGGTGAACTGCGCGCTGTAGTACCCCGCCCGACGATCGACCCCGCTGGTCGAGGTGCGAAGGAGCGATAGCGACGTAGCCTCGAGACCCGTTGCACCGATGGATATCCGGGCCACCGTGATCCGAATCCAGCACCGGCCCAGTGGTCTCGAGGCTCGCCGCACGCGGCTCGCACCTCGACCAGCGGGGAAGACGACTCGCCATCGAAGAATGCTCGCGCCTTTCCCCGCCTGACGATCGGATGCTGACGCCCTTCCCATCCGGTGACCGCCCTACCCGATGGACGGGCCCTTCCCGCCCGGTGGCCGCCCTACTCGATGGACGGACCCTTCCCACTCCGATGGTCGAGGTGCCGAGGAGCGCTAGCGACGAGCCTCGAGACCGCTTGTGCCGAAATGCTTCCGGGCCACGGACGCTCGAAAACATCGACCATCGGGTGGGATTATCTCTATGGAGTTCTCAAACAACAGATGCGGTCCCGGCCTGGCCGGGTGCGGGGAATCAGGTTGTGGGGCAGCGTGGGTCAGGCTGCTACGTCGTCGAGTCGCATGCTTCTGCGGTGATAGGCCGGTATCGGTCGGCGTTTCGGGTCGATGCTGGCGGGTGGGATCAGCCAGGGGTGTCGGTCGAATCCCATGATGATGTCCCATCCGTGGTGGTGCACATCGTCGTGGCAGCTGGTGCAGAGTAGGCAGCCGTTGTCGAGGTCGGTGGGACCGCCCTTGCTCCAGTGGACGAGGTGGTGTCCTTGGCAGCGCCCGGCGTGGGCACCACACTTGATACATCCGCGATCCCGCACCAGCAACGCTTTGCGTTGGCCCGGTGTGAAGAAGCGTTTCGCCTCCCCCACACTGAGCAGTACACCGTTGGGATCAAGCATGATCTTGGTGATCGTGGTGTCACACGACAACAGTTTCGCGGTGGCTTCGGTGATGGCACCCATGTTCTGCAAATCGCCGCCGAGCGCCGGGTTGTCCGCCGACCAGGTCCACAACAGTCCGTTGGTCGGTTTCGCCGAGAAGGTGGTGTCCGCCAATCCTTGTGCCGCCAACTCCACGATCGTCTCGAACGCGGCAGCACAGATCTGTTCGGGTGTCCGCGGATCGGGGGACCCGTCGGGTTGAGGCTTGGGCGCCGACAAGGTTTCCATCAGAGCTCTGGTTTTCTCCCCCGCGATGATGTCGAGGTTCGCCGAGATCTCCAACCGGCCGTCGTCGGTGATGCGGTCGGTGTAGGAGTTGATCGTCTTGTCCTCGGCGGCCGGTAACCCACCAGGTGTTTCGGCCGCCAACTCGTTACCCAACTGCCTCGCGTAGGTGGTGATCTCGGCGGGGGTGAAACCGGCGAAGTAGTGCGACAAGAGTTTCCGCAGAAACTCGCAGCGTTGGACGGTGCCCAAAGGCTCGGGGCATCGGGTGTCGATGTGCGCCAGACCGCGGACGACGGCATCGACGTGTTCGGAGGAGATGGACCCGTCCGCTGCGTGCGCCAACAACAGGTCGACATCGGTGGTGGTGGCAACCCGCACATACCGACCCGCGACGGCTGGCGCGAAACCCATGCTGATCAACAACTCTCGCAGCCGGGTGGTCTTGTGATCGGCCACGCCCAGCCGATCCATCTCGCCGGTGAGGGTGGTGGCGTGGTGATCAACCAGGTTGCGCAACAACAGGACTTGTTTCATCGCACCGAAAGCTTGTGGCCCGGTCATCTCCGGATTCCATTGCAGGTCGCTGAGTCGGGCGACGATGGCGGCGAAGATCGCCTCGGCATCAACGGTTTCCGCGTCAAGAGTTGCGGCGGTGTCGATCATGAACCCCTCCCCAGTGGCTGATCGGTGCGATGGGTCCAGTCTACACGAAAGTACGTTCGATGCAAGGGCTATTCTTGATCAATTCTGCTTGTGGACAACATGTTTCGGCGTCAATTTTCTGTCGGTGGAGTGTGGTAAGGGTGCGGCTTTCGTTCGCCTTGTCCTCGATGTGGTTGGGAGGCTTGTTATCTCGCCGGGTCTCGAGGCTCGCCGCACGCGGCTCGCACCTCGACCATCGGGAGGGGAAGGGTTCTCGATCATCCGGGGAAAGGGTGGTCTCGAGCAGGACGGTCTCGACAAGTACTCGAAACCCCCTGTGTAGGCAACCCCACCTACAGGAATCCGACCGCCCGCCGGCCAGTCCCCACCGACGGCGTCGGGTCGGTGCCGAGGCCGGTTCCCAGGAGTTCGGCGTAGATGTCACGGAAGTCCGTGGTGGCCTTGAGATCTCCGTCGTCCAGATCGGTCAGACTCGGCTCGTCACCGTAGAAGCCGCCGCGGACGGGAGCGCCGGCGACGAAGACCGGGCCCGCGGTGCCGTGATCGGTGCCCTGAGAGGCGTTGGCGCGCACGCGACGACCGAACTCCGAGTAGGCCATGACGATGACGTCGCGGCCGCGCGGGTCACCGGCCATCCGGGTGAGAAACGACGACATGGCCGAGTCGACCTCACCGAGCAGATTCTGCTGTGTCTCGCGTTCGTCGGCGTGTGTGTCGAATCCGCCGATGCTCACCGAGTACACCTTGGTCGGCACTCCGGCGCTCACGCACCGGGCGACGGTATCGAGTTGTTCGGCAAGCGCTTTGCCCTCTGCACCCGCCGAGCCGGTCGTCCCCTTCGACGCCCGCACCCCACGCAGCGCCGACGCCGCCTTGTTCTCGGCGGCGTAGGACGTGCTTCATGTGGTCCTGCCTCGGATCGCGCGAATGGTGTTCAGACGGTCAGGTATTCGGGGCTGTTGAGGGCAATCGCGGTGAGCGTCACCGGATTCTTGACCGACCCCTGCATCACCTTCACGGTCCGGTCGGAGAATCCGCCGACACCGAGCAGATGCGCCGCGGCGTCGATACGCTCCCCCGCGGCGGCGTCGTGGATGGTGGCGACCTGCGCGTCGCGGGCCAGGCGCATCGCTGTGTTCCAGCGTGTTTCGGCGCCGGCGGTCGACAGCCACGCCTGCCCGGACGGCCAGCCCCCGACGTCGGGTGGGTAGAAGGGCTGCTGGCCCAACGTCTTGAGGATGGAGGTTGTTCGTTTGAGTTCGGAAGCACCGGGTTTCGGCTGTAGCGCCCGGGTGGCGCCGATGAGCCACTGCACGGGGGAGGCCACTCCTGAGGAGTTGCCGAGCTCGGGGTCGGTGACGATCGCGGCGACCAGACCGCGCAGATCACGGTCGGGGCCGTACGCCGAGGTCAACCGGGTCAGCGCGGCCGCCGACGGCGGCGTGTCCCCGGCCAGGTGCTGCCACACCCTGGTGGCGACGTAGCCGGCGGAGGTCGGGTGATCGAGCACTGCGTCGCAGAAGCTCGCGGCGTCCAGATCGCCGGTGACGCCCAGGACGGTCTTGGTGCCCGAATCATGCAACGTCGGCTTGAGTACCGTGCCCCCGCGATTGTCCGGCCGCCGCCCGGTCAGGGCCCGTGCACCTTCGCGGACGTCGGTCTCGGTGTACCCGTTGCCGTGTCCGAGGGCGAACAGTTCCATGAATTCGCGGGCGAGGTTCTCATTCGCGGCACCCTTGACGTTGCTGGCGCCGTCGAGCCAGCGCAGCATCGCCGCATCGGTCAGCATGGTGTAGGCCAGCGGACGGAACTGTCCGAGCCCCATCGTGCGCAGCTTCTCGTTCTGGGCGAGCATCTCCGCGGCAGAGCCGACCTTGGCGATCGACGTGGCGAAGTGGTTGTGCCACATGAAGGTCAGTTTCTCGCGTTCGGGCACCTCGGCGGCGATCATCCGATGTGTCCACCAGGTCACCAATTGCTTTGTCTGCGCCGAACGTTCGGATCGGACCTGCTTGCGCATCGCGGCCGACGCGCTGCGCGGCACCCGCGCCACCATGCCGAAGTGCGGGGCCGGGGTGGCATCGACCCCACGATCGGGTGCGGGGGCGGGTGTGAGCACGCGCTGGAGGTAGGTGTCGATCCCCGAGGCCACCACGGCGTCGACCTGGGTTCCGGTCGCGCCGAACCCCAACCGCCGCACCACTCTCGCCGCCGCCATCCAGTCGACCGATTGCGTCATGGCTGCCAGTCTGGCCACCCCGGCGCCGGGAACCAGGCCACGCCGCCGGTCCTTCAGGGAGTCTTCAGCACGACCCTCGCAGATCCGGCATCCCGCCCGGCGACCGGCAAACCGTCGGTCCTGTCGTGGCAACCTTCAGAAAGCCTTCAGTTGCCCCGTACTCCCCCGCCCTACGGTGGTCGCCATGTCAGACACCGAGAACCCGCAAGAACCCGGCCGGCAACCGCACGACACCACGCCCGACGATCCCACCACCCAGTTCGGTACCGAACCGATACCGCAGGGGGCGAACCCGACGACGCCGATCACACCGATCCCGGGGCAGCCCGGCCCGTACGCCGGCCCGCCACCCTCCGGACCGCCCCCTTCCGGCCCACCGCCGTCGATGCCACCGCAGGGGCAACCGGGCACTCCCGGTCCGGCACCCAAGCCGTCGTTCTGGCACAGTCAGCGCACCGCGCTGCTCACCGGGGTCGCTGCCCTCATCATCGGCGGTCTCATCGGGGGCGGTATCGGCTGGGCGACCGGACACGACGACTCGCACACACAGCCAGGCGCAGCCACCGCCCAGCACGGCAAGAAGACCCGCCACGAGGCCACCTCGGCGGCAAGCCGACGTGGGGTGACCGGCCAGATCACCGCGATCAACGGCCAGACCTGGACGGTCCAGACCCGCGGCGACAAGACGGTGACCGTCGACATCACCGGCGACACCCATTTCGGGACCGAACGGAAACCGCAGCAGCAGAGCGACTTCGCCGTCGGCGACCGGGTCGTCGTCGCCGGGACCCGAAGTGGCGACACCGTCACCGCGCGCATCGTCGCGAAGCGTCCGACGCCGGCCGGCACTGCGACGCCGCAGACCAGTGGTGCACCGGCCCCGACCTCGGCGCAACCGAGTTGATCGAGCACGGTGATCGATGATGACCGAGACGTGACCGCGGGCTGGCAGAATCACATGACATGAGCGCCACGGTCCTCGTCATCGAGGACTCGACCCCGATCCGTGTCGCGGTGGCCGCGGCACTGACCGAGGCCGGGCATCGGGTCCTCGCACGCCCCGACGGTTCACGACTCGAACACGATCTGGCACAGGCACGCCCCGACGCGGTCCTGCTCGACGTCATGCTGCCCGGTTCGGACGGTTTCACCCTGCTCGACGTGGTACGGCGGCGCAGCGACGCCGGCATCATCATGGTGACCGCCCGCGACGCCGTCGCCGACCGACTGCACGGCCTCACCGAGGGCGCCGACGACTATGTGGTCAAGCCGTTCGAGATGGCGGAGTTGGTGGCACGTGTCGGCGCGGTGCTGCGCCGACGCGGCGGGCGCACCGACATCCTCTACGTCGATGACCTCGAGATCGACCGCGACGGCGGGACGGCGACCCGCGCAGGCGAGCGAATCGCTCTGACGCCCACCGAGTTCCGGGTACTCACCTACCTCGCACAGCGCCGCGGCCGGGTGGTCACCAAAACCCAGATCCTCACCGGCGTCTGGGGTTACGACCAATACGACCCGAATCTCGTGGAGGTCAACGTCAGTGCGTTGCGCCGCAAGCTCGAGGCCCACGGTCCGCGACTGTTGCACACCGAACGCGGCCGCGGCTACACCCTGCGCCCGTCATGACGACGATCCGTACTCGACTGACCGGCAGCTCGTTGCGCAGCCGGGTGACGGCTCTGGCCGTCGTGGTGCTCGCGGTGTCGTTGATCGCGCTGATCGCCATCGGCAGCGCACTGTTCGCCGTGGCGGGCCATCGCGCCGCCGGGGCGCTCCTCAGTGATCGGGCCACCCTCGCCCAGCAGTACGCCCGGACCTCACGCACGCCGGAGATATTCCTGCAGCGCATCGAGGGCCGCTCGGTGCGGGCCCGACTCGAACTCGCCGACGGTGAGGTGTTCGGCCGCCCGACCCGCGACGCGGTCGCCCGCCGCACCATCACCCTCAAGGCGCCCAACTCATCCTGGGCCGACGGCGCGACGCTGACCCTCGCCGTCGACGGCGATCTGCTCGGCGGGGTGCAGTCACGGCTGCTGATCGGGATGGCGATCACCGGTTCGGGGGCGCTCGTCCTCACCGCGTTGCTGCTGTGGTTCGGGATGCGTTATGCCCTGGCGCCGTTGGACACCATGACCGATGTGGCGCGCTCGATCGCGCGTGGCCGACGCGGTGAGCGCCTCGCCCCGACCCGGACCGACACCGAGTTGGGGCGTACCGCAGCGGCTTTCGACGACATGCTCGATTCGCTGGAGGGCGCCGAAGCCAATCAGCGGGCCGCTAAGCAGTCGGTTCGGCAGTTCGTCGCCGACGCGGCCCACGAGTTGCGCACCCCGGTCACCGGGGTGCAGGCAATCGCCGAGACGTTACTGCAGATGGATGCCGACGCATCCGCCGAGGACCGGGAACAGTTGCTGCTGTTGCTAGTTCAGGAGACCCGCCGCGCCGGACGACTCGTCGGCGACATGGTCGACATGGCACGCATCGACGCGGGTCTGGCTCTGCATCCCGAGGCGGTCGACCTCGTCGCCCTTGCCGAGGATCAGTGTCGCCGGGTGGCGATCCTGCATCCCGAGCTGACCGTGGTCGCCACCGGTGACGCCCCGCCGACACTCGCCGACCCCGGCCGGATCTCGCAGATCCAGGCCAACCTCATCGACAACGCCTGTCAGGCCACCCCGGCCGGCGGGCGAGTCGAGGTGGCGGTCGCCCACGCACCCACCGAGTCTGGCGGGTGGGTGACCGTGACGGTCAGCGACACCGGACCGGGCGTCCCCGACGCCGACCGCGAGCGGATCTTCGATCGTATGGTGCGCCTGGATGATTCACGAGATCGACGCTCGGGCGGCGCAGGTCTGGGGCTGGCGGTGGCGCGTGGTCTGGCCCGCGCCCACGGGGGCGAGGTGCGCCTGCTTCCGCGCACACCGGACGGCGCGACACAGGGCGCGGTGTTCCGCCTGGAGTTGCCGTTCAGACCGACGGGACGTGATCGGTCTGCGGGGTCGGCTGCTCCGCATCCGCGATGACCGCCGCGAGGGCCTCGTCGACGACGGCCCCGGCCTCGATCGTCGACATGTGACCCACCCCGTCGAGTACGACGAGATCACGGAGGGTTCCTTTACGCCGCAACACCTCTGCCATCTGTTCGGCGTGTGAGGGCGGGGTCAGGCGGTCGGCACTGCCGACCACGATCGTCGTCGGGACCGTCAGCGCGTCCAGCCCCGCGGTCACATCCAGCTTGCCCATCGCCGCGCCCCAGCGGGCCCGCGCACGGGGCGGGCAGCTCATGATCATGTTGTCCACGAACTCGACATGCGAGGCGCGAGCGGTGGAGCCGAGCGCGATGTACTGCGACATCCGCGGCCCATACGAGCTGCGCGGCACCGGAAGTGGCGCCGAGGTGATGAGCTTGGTGACCGCAGGCGCGAACGGTTTGCTGTAGCGCGGCAGGTCGAGCGGGATGAGCAGGTGATTCTGCATGACCGCCTTGGCCGCGGTGGAGGCGAGCACCACCGCCGACACGCGATCGGACACCTTGTGCGGGTACTGCGCCGCCCACGACATGATCGTCATGCCGCCCATGGAGTGTCCGATGAGGATCGCTCGGCGCCCGGGCGGCACGACGGCGTCGAGTACGGCGTCGAGGTCCTGGCCGAGGGTCGCGACGGTGGGTCGTTTGCGGCCGAGTTCACTGGCTCCGTGTCCGCGCTGATCGTAGGTGATGACGGTGCGTTCACCGGCGAAGGCGTTGATCTGGGGATACCAGTAGGTGGTGTTGCACGTCCATCCGTGCACCGCGACGATCACATCACCGGCGTCGTCGTCACCGCGAGCACCGGGACCGTAGGTGACCACGTTGAGCCGGGTGCCGTCGGCGGCGCGGACGGTTCTGGTGTCACTCGGGGCCGTCGGGGTGGCCAGCAGATCGTCGGGCCCGTCGTCGACGGCCGGATCGCCGTGTAGTGCTTCGCGTACCAGTCCGGCACCGATGGTGCCCACCCCGACCCCGATCAGACCTGCCCCGGCGGCGACGCCACCGATGGCCCACCCACGTCGACTCATGTGTCCACCCTCTCCCCAGGACACCGGCCGGGCGCGGCGATCAGGACGATCGCGGAGTCGGACGGTGTGTTCGCGGCGTGTCCACCGGCTCCTCGGTGCCCGGCGTCGGGTCCTCGGACGTGTCGGGGGACACAGCATCCGATGTAACACTACCCGTTGTCATGTTCGGGGCGCCATCGCCTGCGGTCTCGGGATCGATGCCCGAAGCGGGTCCGTCGGCGACGTCGGCACCGGGAACATCGGGGGCGGGAACATCGGGGGCGGGAACATCGGTGTCGGCGACGTCGAAGTACGTCGACGCCTCGCCGATCGCCCGGGTGATCTCGTCGTCGAGCGCTTTGCGGAAGGTGGTCTCCACGATCTCGTGAGCCATCGGCCGGACCGTCTGGATCAATTCGGCCATCTTGCTGACCTTGGCCTCGCCGAGGGTCGGCAGGTTCTCGTTGAGGTACTTGTCGGTGATGATCGAGACGAAACTGCGGGCCGCATCCTCGAGATCGTCCTGCACACGCACGAAGCGGTCGAGCAGCACGTCGATGTCGACGCCGCTCTTGACCAGCACCTCGGCGCCCTCGAGGACCTCCGGGTTCTTGATCGCGTAATGAGCGCCGTCCTTGACGAGCAGCCCGAGTTTCTGGCTGAGCGCGATGGAGCGCTCGCTGGCGTTGAGCGTCTTGCGCAATTCGGTGAAGGTGATCGTGGCCGCGCGCTTGAAGTTGCGGAATCGGCCGCCCTTGGTGGGCGCGCCACGCAACACATGCTCGACCTTCATCCCGTAGTGGGCTGCATGCAGGAGCTCACTGATGGTGGCAAAGGTGTATCCGCGTTCGAGCATCCGCGAGATGAGATTCAGGCGATTGAGGTGATCGTCGGAGTACCAGCCGGTGCGACCGCGGATCGTCGGCGGCGGCAGCAGCCCACGATCCTGATAGACCCGGATGTTGCGGACGCTGACGCCGGACGCCTCTGCCAGGTCGTTGATCCGATACTCAGCCACGAATGACAGTGTATTCGCCGGATGTCGTACGCCCGACGACCCGCGCCCGACGACTCGCCTCTCCCGTCCGGTCATCCGGCAAAGAGCACCGTGTCATCCGGCCAGCAGCACGACGCCGGTAGCGATCAGCACGCCCACCTTGACGACCTCGGCAGCCACGTACACCAGGTGCGCGTGACTGCGCGGACCGTCGGCGTCTCCGGTGGCGAGCACCTCGTCCGAGCGGCGGTTCAATGCGGGCCGGATACCGACGAGCTGGACCGCCAGCACCACCACCACAGCCACGGCGAGGATGCCCGCGGGTTGCCCCACCCATCCCCCGGCGACCGCGCACACGATGAGCACGATCGCCGCACCCGCCTCGACGGCGTTGAGCGCGCGGAACACCAGCCGGCCGATCCCCAGACCCAGCGGAATGGTGATACCCGGAGCACGGAACTTCAGCGGCGCCTCGAGGAACGAGATCGCGATCACCATGCCCAACCAGACAAAGATGACCGCGGTCGCCACCGCGTACGACACGCTCATCGCGAGGCGCCGGTGCGCAACAATTCCGGCCCGAAGGTCTCGAAGTGGATGCGCTCGGAGGGCACATTCCGGTCGAGTAGCTGGGTGCGGACCGAGTCGAGGAATCCGGTGGGACCGCACAGCATGGCGTGGACGCCGTCGGCAAGGTCGATGCCGTCCAACGACATCCGGCCGGTACGCACCGCGTCGGACACCAGATGGTCGGCACCATGCTGATACCACTGGAAGAGCCGTGCGGAATCGATCTGCTCGACGAGGGCGCCGAGTTGCCCACGATGAGGTTGGCCGGCCCGCGAGTGGTCGGCGTGCAGGACTGTCACCGGGCGGTCGGTGCCCGACTCGGCGAGCGCGGTCAGCAGCCCGATCACCGGTGTGCACCCGATGCCCGCAGATGCCAGCAGTAATGGCGAATCATCTTCGGGCAGAACGAGATCACCGAACGGCATCGAGACGTGCACCGCGTCGCCCTCGAAGACGTTCTCGTGCAGGAACGCCGACACCTCGCCGGCGAGTTTGACGCTGATCCGCCACTCGTCGCGCGCCTGCGGCGTGCCGATCAGGCTGTACTGGCGGATCTGATGCGCGCCGTCGGTCAGCGGCACCTGCACCGAGATGTACTGCCCGGGAGAGAATGCCGGAAGATCCGCACCGTCGGGCGCGGCCAGGATGAACGACACCGCGTCCGGGGCCACCTGATCGCGTCGGGTCACAACGAGATCGCGCCACACCGCACCCGGTTCGACGCCGGCCGCGGCGTAGAGGCCGGCTTCTTCACGGATCAGCACATCGGCCATCTCCCAATACAATTCGTCCCACGCATTGGCGACCTCCGGCGTCACCGCGGCACCGAGCACCTCGACGATCGCGGCGAACAGGTGCTCGTGGACGATCGAGTACTGATCACGCGTGACCCCGAGGGACGCATGCTTGTGCGCGATGCGGTCGATGATGAATCGCTGCCGCCGCAGATCGGGCTCGAGTTGCAGCTTGGCGAATGCCGCGATCGACCCCGCCAACGCCATCGGCTGTTCACCGGACCGCTGATGGGTGCGGTTGAACATGTCGTCGAGCAACGTCGGGTGGGCTGCGAACATCCGCGCGTAGAAGTTCGGGGTGATCTCCCCGAGTGCTCCGTCGACGGCGGGCAGGGTGGCCGCGATGACCTCGCGAGTGGGCATGGTGAGCACGACGACTCCGATCTGATCTGTTCCGCCCGGTGGCGGAATCGTTTGTTGCCGAACCTATTCGGCTTGACTGTGAGATTCCGCTCGACCGTGGGGCGTCGCCTCGGCGCGACGCGGGGGGTCGAGGGAGAGCAGGACCGCTCCGGTGGGGTCGGTCACGAGGTCCCCGACGGTCACGTCGTCGAGGCTGTCGAAGAAGGCACGACGGGCGGCGGCGAGCGCACCGCGCAACCGGCACGCCCGACGCAGCGGACACGGCGTTTCGCCGTCGCAGTCGACGACTTCTCCTTCACCTTCGAGACTTGCTGCGAGCCAACCGATTCGGGCCGTACGGCCCAACTCGGTGATCACCAGCCCACCCGCGCGACCCCGCCGGGAGTGGACGACGCCGAGTTCAGCGAGGCGCCCGGTCACCTTGGTGACATGCGTATACGGCACGGCCATCTCCTCGGCGAGGACCCGGGTGGTCATCGACCCGTCCGAGACGGCCAGGCGCATCACCACGCGCAAGCCGATGTCGGTGAAGCGGGTCAGTTGCATGTGATCATCAGATCATAATTTGCATCTGAGATGCATATTAAATGCCTGTGGCGCTCGTCACTCGTCGGTGCGGGCCATCGCCGGCGTCGTGTCATACGAGAGCCGCCCGCGACCGTCACGAGGACGGTCGCGGGCGGCTGGTGAAACCTGCGCGGCGCAGACGGGTGCGCGGACCCGGGTTCAGCTCAACGGATCTTGCGGAACCAATGCTTGTTCTGAATGGAGTCGACGCGCGGCCGGACGTCGACGAGGTAGACGATCAGCGCGACGACGCCGATGAGGTAGAACAGCGTCGGCGCCTGGAACAGCCAGATGAACAGGGTCGCGAGGGCCAGCAACGACACCCAGAGCACCTTGCTCTGCTTGTCGACCGCCGGGAAGGCGTCTTTGCGCTGCAGGGACGCGTGGACGAGGGCGACGATGGCCGCGACACCGGCGACCACGGTCAGCACCCACAACACGAGGTTCTGACCGGCGGCGAGGACGTTGACGAAATTCACGCGACCACTCTAGCTCTCCATGTCGGTTTTGTCGGACGCTCAGGAGCGCGGCGACTTGCGTGCGGTCGTTTTTTTCGCGGGGCTCTTCTTGGCTGCGGTGGTCTTGGCTGCGGTTTTCTTTGCTGCGGTGGACTTCTTGGCTGCTGTCTTCTTGGCTGCTGTCTTCTTGGCTGCTGTTTTCGTGGCTGCTGTTTTCGTGGCCGGGGTCTTCGTGGCCGGGGTCTTCGTGGCTGCCGTCTTCTTTGCCGGAGACTTCTTGGCAGCGGCTTTCTTGGCCGGAGCCTTTGTTGCAGCGGCCTTCTTCGCAGCGGTCTTCTTGGCCGGTGTCGCAGTCTTCTTGGCCGCCGGTGTCGTGGCCTTCTTCGCCGGAGCCTTCGTTGCTGCCGACTTCGTGGCCGCCGTTTTCTTCGCCGCCGACTTCTTCGCCGCCGTCTTCTTCGCCGCAGCCTTCTTCGCCGCAGCCTTCTTCGCGGGCGCCTGCGCGACGACGGCAGCCTTCTTCGCCTCGGCTTCCTTGGCCGCGACCTTGACCGGCGCGGCCTGCTTCGCCGGCGCGGCCTTCGTCACGGCAGCCTTCTTCGCCGCGGGCAGCGCCTCGGTGGCCGAACCCTTTGCGCGAGCGGCTTTCTTGGCGGTTCGTCGCGAAGTCAGTTGTCCCACACCGGTTCCGCGGGCGGCTTGGCCGCTGATCAGTTTGGTCTGCGTCGCCAGGGTTCCCAGTGCGTCTTCGGTGAGGGCGACGGCGTCGTTGTAGACCTTCTCCAGTTTCGGCAGGTTCTCACCGACGAGAGGTTGGGCCTTGAGTCGGTCGACGACCTCTTCGGTGCGTTCGGACAACGATGCCAGCAGCGCGGCCGCGACCGCGAGGTAGGCGTCGGCGACCTTGCGCAGTTCTTCCGGGGAGAATCGCGCGCGCAGTTCTTCGATCTCGGCGGGCAGTTCGACGGGCAGGGCGGCGAGTTTGCTCTTGGCCTCCTCGAACGTCGCCAGCGCGGTGGCCAGCGTCTCGTCGAGGGTGGACTGCGCGGAATCGACTCGCTCGGCGACGCGTTCGGTGAGGTCCTCGCGCGACTCGGTGATCCGTTCCTGCGCCGACTCGATACTCTCGGCGATCTTTGTCTGGGCCTGCTCGGTGGCGGCCTCACCGCGCTCACGAAAATCGTTGAGCAGGGCCGACACTTGACCCAACGCTGTCGACAACGGGTTGTCCGGCATGATCGGAACTCCTCGATTCGCTTGTGCGGGTGGTGAATCGACCGCCCGAGTCACCCTGTGGTCACTCGTCGGGGATCGGCTCCTCGGTGGCGTTCTCCTTGCGGAAGGACTCGTAGATCTCGAGCAGCATCTGCTTCTGGCGTTCACTGATCGAGTCGTCGGCGATCAGCGCATCACGCACCGGGCTGGCCGGCCGTTCTTCGAGGATCCCGGCCCGAACGTACAGCACCTCGGCCGACACCCGCAGGCCCTTGGCGATCTGCGCCAACACATCTGCCGAGGGTTTGCGGAGTCCACGCTCGATCTGACTGAGGTACGGATTGCTGACGCCGGCCCGTTCGGCCAACTGCCGCAACGACACCTCTGCGGCCATTCGCTGGGATCGGATGAACCCGCCGATGTCCTGTGCCGCGGTTGCGACCGCATCCGAGGCCACCGCGGTGACGGCGGTGACGGCTTCCACGGTGTGTCCGACGCCGCCGGTGTCGCGATCGTCCTCGTCGGGGCTCGACGCCTCATCGACGGGATCGTCGCCCGAGCGGTCCTCGGATGTGCTGTTGTGGGGCCTCTTCGCTGTCATGTCACCTCCCGTGGCTCACCGAGCCCAGTATCGACCCCAGTGCTAACACGTGCAAGCACAGTGCATGCAGCGCGCCGCGGCGTCGAAGCCCTCCCTCGGGGCCGGTCAGGGGAAGATGAGGACCGAGATCGTGTAGATCACCAGTCCCGCCAGCGATCCGACGACGGTGCCGTTGATGCGGATGAACTGCAGGTCGCGGCCCACCTGGAGCTCGATCTTGCGGCTGGTGTCCTCGGCGTCCCAGCCGCGCACGGTCTCGGTGATGACGGAGATGATCTCCCGCGAGTAGTTGGTGGCAAGGTGATTGGCGACACGTGCGACCCACCAGTTCATCTTCTCTTGCAGCGGCCGGTCGTCGCGGATCCGTATGCCGAGGTTGATCGCGGCGTCGGTCAGGGTGTTGCGCAACGTGCTGTTCGGGTCGGCGAGCATCTGCTCGATGACGGCCTTGCCGGTGTTCCAGGCGGTCGACGCCGCGCCGGCCACTTCCTCGCTGCCCACGAGTTCACGTTTGATGTTCTCGAACCGGGCGACCATCTCGGGGTCGTTCTGCAGGTCGTCGGCGAACTGCTCGACGAATTCGTGCATCGACCGGCGCATCTCGTGATTCGGGTCGGCACGGACCTTGTAGGTGAAATCGACGAGCTCGCGGTAGATCCGATCGCCCATGAGGTTGGTCACGAACTTCGGTTTCCAGGCCGGTCCGACGTCGCTCTCCACCACCCGGTCGATGAGGTCCTGGCTACCGAGCGCCCAGTCGTGGGCGCGGTCGCACAGGAGTTGGAAGACCGGCTCGAGACGGTCCTCGGCGATCAGCTGATGCAGGATGCGCCCGATCGGCGGCGCCCATTCGGGTTCGGCCGCCCACCGCAGGGTGGCCTGGATGAACTGCTCGATGTCCTCGTCGCGCAACATCTCTGACGCGAGCTTGATGGCGCGGGCCGCCTCGTCGGACACCCGTGGGGCGTTGTTCGGATCGGCCAGCCAGGTCGCGACACGACGTGGCAGGTCCAGCTGCTCGGCGCGCTGCACGATCACCTCGGGCGTCATGAAGTTCTCTTCGATGAAGCCACCGAGCTGATCGCCGATGTCGTCCTTCTTCTTGCGGATCAGGGCGGTGTGCGGGATCGGGATGCCCAGCGGGTGCCGGAACAGCGCCGTCACCGCGAACCAGTCGGCCAGCGCGCCGACCATGCCGGCCTCCGACGCCGCGCGCACATAGCCGACCCATGCGGCGACGTCGGCGCCGTCGCGGTGTTCGAGGTAGCGGGTGAACAGGTAGATGACGGCGGCGACGATGAGGAAGCTGGTCGCCAGCAGTTTCATCTTGCGCAGATCACGGCGACGGCGGTCGTCGGACGCGGAACCGCCCGAGGAGAACCCGGGCGCACTTGTCGGCGCAGCCCGATGCCTGCCGGTACCGGAAACGTCGGTCGTCACAGTTGACACCCATCCATTTCTACCTGCCGGCAGCGACTACGCTGGCCGGGTGATCGCAAATCGTCCCAGTCCGGCCGCGGCGGCGCGCGCTGCGGTGTCGGCGGCGACGAACGTGACCCGCGGGATCGAGCAGGCGTTGCTCGGCGGGGCGGTCGAGGAGCGCTCCAAACCCGATGGTCGCCGGCAGCGCTGGGAAACCCACAAGCGGGAGCGCCGCACCGAACTGACCGACGGCACAATCGCTGCGGTCCGTGAACTCGGCGCGGACGTCGGGATGGACGAGATCGCCCGGCACATCGGCGTTTCCAAGACGGTGCTCTACCGCTATTTCACCGACAAGAACGATCTCGGGGTCGCCACGACGGTGCGGTTCTTCGAGACCACCCTGATGCCCCGGCTGATCGAGACCATCACCGACGACGTCGACGAGTACACGCTGACCCGGACCGTGATCAGCGTCTACGTCCATGCCGTCGCCGACGAGCCCGCGTTGTATCGGTTCGCGTTGTCGGCGTCGCCGAGTTCGTCGGTGACTTCCGCGGAGTCGGAGAAGCTGGTGGCCCAGCTGCTCACCTCGACCATCGTGATGCGTCTGGGCGAACGCGACGGTGATGCCGCGGGCGCCCAGGTGTGGGCCTACACCCTCGTCGGCGGTATCCAGCGCGCCGTCGATTGGTGGATGGGTGAACGATCCATCGGCGTCGACGATCTCATCGACTACCTGACGATGATGGTGTGGAGTTCGATCGTCGGGGTCGCCGCGGTGAACGGCTCCCGCACCGCATTCATGGCCGACCCTCCGCCGCTGCCCGAGCCCGCAGCAACCGAGGGAGACCGGGACGATCACGAGCCCGGTTCGGCTGACGACGAGACGCCACTCCGGTGAGTCGGGTGGCGTTGGTGACCGGCGCCAGTCGCGGCGTCGGTCTCGGGGTGGCCACCGCACTTCTCGACGCCGGATGGACCGTCTACACCACCGCGCGCAGTGGACGCGGGCCCGACAGGGCCCGGGTGATCACCTGCGATCACACCGATGATGCCGCCGTCGGCGAGGTCTTCGAGACGATCGACGACGCCGAGGGCCACCTCGATCTGCTGGTCAACAACGTGTGGGCGGCACCCCGCGGGTTCGGCGGATTCAGCGAACCGTTCTGGCAGCGACCGGTCGGCGACTGGGATTCGTTGATCGGGGTCGGCGTGCGCGCCCATTACGTGGCCTCGGTGCATGCCGGCCGACTCATGGTGGCCGCCGGGTCGGGTCTGATCGTCAACATCTCGTCGTTCGGGACACGCGGTCACCTGCACTCGGTGCTCTACGGCATGAGCAAGGCGGCACTGGACAAGATGGTCGCCGACATGGCCGTCGAACTGCAGGGCACCGGCGTCCACGCGGTGTCGTTGTGGCTGGGCCTGATCCGTACCGAGTTGCTGCTGTCCCTCGGCGTCGAGGAGTTCGCGGGGTTCTCGTTGGAGCGCGCGGAGGACCCCGAGTTCGTGGGTCGGGTCATCGCGGCGCTCGCCGACGACCCGGCACTGCCGAACCTGACCGGACACACCCTGATCAGCGCGGAGTACGGGCGCGAGCACGGAATCGTCAACAATGATGGCACGCAGCCCGATTCGCATCGCGGCGCCTTCGGCGGCGGTCCACTCTACCCGCCGACCTGACCCGCGGCCCTGGTCGCGTTGGGTACCCTCTGGACCACACGACGAGGAGGTTGCATCATGGGCAGGCGCGGCGGAGGTTCGACGAAGGGCTGGGCACAAGAACCGATCGACGCATTGCGCGTGGGTACTGTCGGCTCGATCGCCGATTTCGACCCGGACAGCACACCGGGATTCGACGGCGACCGTCGTCTCGGCGAGGAGTTGCTCACCGAACGCGGTGAGATCCTCGCAGGTTTGCAGGAGTTGCTCTTCGCCAACGGCAGAGCCGGCGACCACCGCTCGGTACTGCTGGTCCTACAAGGCATGGACACCGCAGGCAAGGGCGGGATCGTGCGACACGTCGGCGGACTGCTCGACCCACAAGGCCTGAGCATCAAGGGATTCGGCAAGCCCACACCCGAGGAGCTCTCCCACGACTTCCTATGGCGCATCCGCAAGGCGCTGCCCCCGGCCGGACGCATCGGCATCTTCGACCGCTCCCACTACGAGGACGTCCTGCCGGTGCGCGTGCATTCCCTGGTACCGCAATCGGAGTGGGAAGCACGCTACGACATCATCAATCGATTCGAGCACGAACTCGTCGACGCCGGCACCACGATGGTGAAATGCGCTCTGGTGGTGTCGAAGGACGAGCAGAAGGCCCGACTGGCCGAACGCCTCGACCGTCCCGACAAGTACTGGAAGTACAACCCGGCCGACCTCGATGAGCGCGCCTATTGGGACGACTACCTCGAGGCCTACCAAGCGATCTTCGACCGCTGCGACTCCGACGCCACCCCGTGGTACCTCATCCCCGCCAATCGGAAGTGGTTCTCCCGCCTGGCGATCTGCGAACTACTCATCGATGCCCTGACAGGTCTCGACCTCGATTGGCCCGCCGCCGATTTCGATGTCGACGCCGAGAAGAAGCGCCTGGCCGCCCTCCCCGACTGACCTTCGGTTTGGTCGAGCAACTCTTCTCACCGATGGTCGTGGTGTCCCCCTCCCGCTGGTCGAGGTGCCTTCCACCGATGACCGAGTGTCCTTCCCCCGATGGTCAAGGCGCCTTCCACCGATGACCGAGTGCCCGTCCCCCGCTGGTCGAGGTGCGAGCCGCGTGCGGCGAGCCTCGAGACCCGGCGAGACAACACGCCTCCCAACCACATTCACCGTCACACGACCTGAACGCGAGCCGAATTCTCAAACGCCCCCGCTGCGCCAGCCGCGTCTGCACATTGGGGCCGCGGACGATTGCGCCCGACAGTCGATCCCTCCCCCGATCGTCGGGCACCTTCCCCGCTGGTCGGGCACCTTCCCCCGATCGCCTCGGGCACCCCTTCCTTCCGCTGGTCGAGGTGCGAGCCGCGTGCGGCGAGCCTCGAGACCCCGCGAGATAACCAGCCTCCCAACCACATCGAGAGCAGGACAAACGAAAGCGAACCCCTTACCACACGCCACCGACAGAAAATCAGCGTCGAAACATGTTGTCCACAAGCAGAATTGATCAAAAATACCCCTTGCATCGAACGTACTTGTGTAGACTGGACCCATCGCACCGATCAGCCACTGGGGAGGGGCCCATGATCGACGCCACCGAAGCTCTTGACGCCGAAACGGTTTTCGCCGGGATCGTCACCCAACTCAGCGACCTGCAATGGAATCCGGACATGACCGGGCCGCAAGCCTTCGGTGCGATGAAGCAGGTCCTGTTGTTGCGGAACCTGGTTGATCACCATGCCACCACCCTCACCGGCGAGATGGATCGGCTGGGCGTCGCCGATCACAAGACCACCCGGCTGCGCGAGTTATTGATCAGCATGGGTTTCGCACCCGCCGTCGCAAGTCGGTATGTGCGGTTCGCCGGCACCACCGATATCGACCTGTTGTTGGCGCATGCAGCGGACGGGTCCATCTCGTCCGAACACACCGACGCCATCGTCCGCGGGTTGGCGCACATCGACACCCGATGCCCCGAACCCCTCGACACCGTCCAACGTTGTGAATACCTGCGGAAACTCTTGTCGCACTACTTCGCCGGATTCACCCCCGCCGAGATCAACCTCTACGCGCGGCAGTTGGGGAACGAGTTGGCGGCCGACACACCGGGCGGGTTACCGGCCGCCGAAGACAAGACGATCAACTCCTACACCGACCGCATCACCGACGACGGACGACTGGAAATCTCGGCGAACCTCGACATCATCGCCGGGGAAAAGACACGCACCCTGATGGAAACCTTGTCGGCGCCCAAACCCCAACCCGACGGATCCCCCGATCCCCGGACACCCGAACAGATCTGCGCTGCCGCGTTCGAGACGATTGTTGAACTCGCGGCACAAGGCTTGGCCGACACCACCTTCTCCGCGAAACCGACCAACGGTTTGTTGTGGACCTGATCGACGGACAACCCCGCGCTCGGCGGCGAGTTGCAGAACATGGGTGCCATCACCGAAGCCACCGCCCGGATGTTGTCGTGTGACACCACCATCACCAAAATCATCCTCAACACCGACGGCGTACCCCTCGACGTCGGACTCAAAGAACGGTTGTTCACCCCAGGACAACGCAAAGCACTACTCGTCCGGGATCGTGGATGCATCAAATGCGGAACACACGCCGGCCGCTGCCAAGCACACCACGCGCACCACTGGGCCGACGGTGGTCCCACCGACCTCGACAACGGATGCCTCCTCTGCACCAGCTGCCACGACGATGTCCACCACCACGGATGGGACATCATCCTCGGGTTCGACCGACACCCCTGGCTGATCCCACCCGCCAGCATCGACCCGAAACGCCGACCAGTGCCGTCGTATCACCGACGCACCATGCGACTCGACGACACCGCAGCCTAGATCCGAAGCGCCTCCACTACAGCCTGATTCCCCGCACCCGGCCCTGCCGGGACCGCATCCGATCTTTGACAACTCCATAGCGAAACCCCACGGTGGTGGCCCCCGGCGGACGGGGGTCACCACCGGATGGTCAAGGTGCCTTTATCGAACGCGCAGGCGCGAAAGCAATTCGGCCGTGAGAGCCATCGGAACCATGGCCCCGACTTCCGTGATCTCAGTTGTCCGACTGGGCCGAGTTGCGTACATCCCCAGACTCGGCCGATGATGGTTGCGCAGGACTCATTCCCTGGAAGCGTCGAACAAGCTGGGTTTCGACGGACGGCGGCGTGAGTGCCCTGGGAACGATTGAGGTCTGGCCACTTTCGGTCGTGAGGATCAGGGTGGCGTGACCTGAGCGCACATTCACGATCTTGTCCCGAGAGACCGCATCCGATGCGTTGTCGGTGCCAGTGATCACCACATCGGGCGCAAACTCCGCCCATACCCATTGGCCCGGTTGCAGCAGCCGACGCCATCGGACAAATGGATCTATGACAGCTGCGAGCACGCGAAGCAATTCATACAGCAGATAACCCGCCGCAAATCCTACCACCGTGCCCCGAGAAACGAACTGGGACAGCGCGAAACACACCATCGATACTGTCAGTACATTCGCAACCGTGGACCCCACTATTCGCGCCGACGATGCCCGTAGCGCATCCCGGGCCAGAGCACGATCCAGACCTCGATCGACGACGCGCGAGACACGAATTCCGTCGCCAATCTCGTCGACGCGACTCTTCTCATCGAAAACGAAACTCCCCACGCATAGAGCGTACTGCGGTCAATACCGTCTTCGCGTACAACGCCCAGCGCAGTGTCGCCGCTCAGTGTCGACAACACACGGTTGGTGCCCGCGAGGTCACCAGAGTCGTCGGAGTTTTCGAGATTCCAGATGCAGTCGGACTCGTCCTGTTCATCGTCCAAGCAGCCCATTCCTGAGCGCCACTGGATCCGTCCGGGCGACGGCGGTCGAGCGTCATGGTAAGCGATCGCGGACATGCCACGATCACCAAAACGCGATGGAGTCGATCTCGAAGTAGGTTCGGCTGCCTGTCCGCATCGGCCCACAAGTCACTGAGCGCTACGCTGCCGATCCTCAACTCCGCGATGCCCGTCGGGTCCGGACGCTGACCCTCGACGACGCAGCACACCGTGGGACACGAGCCCGACGACGATGGCCCAGAAGGCGCCGCTGATCCCCCAGAACGTCACGCCGGCGGCAGCGGTGACGAACGTCAGACCCGATGCGATCCGAAATTCGTTGTGGGTGAACGCACCAAGTAAAGCGTTGGCGAACGTTGCCAGCAGTGCGAGCCCGGCCACGGACTCCAGCAACCCCTGCGGCGCAATCGCGGTGATGGTGACCAGTGCTCCGGAAGCCACCGCCAGCACCAGATAGCTGATGCCGCCGGACACCCCGGCGATCCATCGCCGGGTTCGGTCGGCGCCCGCCTCCTCTCCCGCGGCCAGCGCCGCCGACAAGGCAGCCAGGTTGATGGCGTGCCCACCGAACGGCGCGCCGACGACCGTACCCATCCCGGTCACGAACATCGGAGGACGCCAAGGGGTGTCGTATCCGAACGACTTCAACACCGCCACGCCGGGAACATTCTGTGACGCCATCGTCACCACATAGAGCGGGATGGCCAACCCGACGATCGCCGACACATCGAATCTCGGCGTGGTCCAGGCGATTTGCGGCCACCACTGCGTCGTCACACCCGCGCCGACACCGTGCACCGCGACGTAGATGCCGATCACGACGAGGGCAGTCACCAATGCCAGAGGCAACGCCCAGCGGGTCAGCCATCGAGTCGCAATGAGCCACACGGCGAGAATCGGCAGCGTCAGCAGCGGCTGCGCTGCAAGCGATTTCATGGGTGCCAGGCATAGCGTCAACAGGACGCCGGCCAGCATCGCCTGCGCGATCGGCGTCGGTATCCGGCCGATCAGATCACCCAGAGCCGGGATCAGCCCCGTCGCCAGGATCAGGATTCCGACGACGAGGAAAGCCCCGACCGCAGCCCGCCAGCCGGCGTGATAGTCCGCGCCCGCGGCCACCAGCATCGCCGCTCCCGGAGTCGACCAGGCCAGGGTGATCGGCTTCCGCGTGGCCACGCACAAAACGATGATCCCGACCGCGAAGGTCACGGTGAGCGCGAGCAGACCCGACGCCGCCTGCCCGGGATCGGCACCGACCGCACGCAACCCGGCGACCACCACGACGAACGACGACGTGAAGCCGACCAGCGCGGTGATGATTCCCGCGGTGATCGGCTCACTGATCGACGACGCCGGGGAGGTGGTCATCGGGCCACCATAACGCTATCGTTCTGTTTATGGAACACCCGGGGAGATCTGCGGTCGGTGCGCGTATCACCGCGGCCCGGGAGCGGCGCGGCATGAGTCTGTCGGCACTCGCCCGCGCCGCCGGCATCGGCAAGGGATCGCTGTCCGAACTCGAATCCGGCAGGCGCAACCCGACTCTCGACACTCTGTACGCCGTCGCCGGCCCGCTCGGGGTACCGCTGACCGCGTTACTCGGCGAGGACTCGGGCACCGAGGGCTCGGGCCCGCACCTCTCGGCGCGACTCCTGCATGTCGAACACCATCCCGGCGGTGCCACCACCGAGGTGTTCTGGCTCGCGGTTCATCCAGGCGGCACCACGATCTCACCCGCCCACGGACCCGGCGTCGTCGAACATGTCCGGGTGGTACGCGGGCACGTCACCGCCGGCCCGCTCGGGGCCGAGAACACCGCCGGACCCGGCCGATCGCTGCAATGGATGTCGGATACCGACCACAGCTATCGAAGCGACGACGGTGCGCTGGCGGTGCTCACCATCGACTCACCCGAGACGCCCAACACCCCCGATAGACAACCACCCGACAGAAAACGCCCCCCACGGCCGAAGCCGTAGGGGGCGTTGAGAATTCGTTTCAGTCCGGGTCAGCTCAGCTGGTCGCGCGACCGGGAGCCTTCTTGGCCGGAGCCTTCTTCGCCGGAGCCTTCTTGGCGGCAGCGATCTTCTTGGCGGGCGAGTCGTTCGCGGTACGCGCCTTGCCCTCCACGGTGCCTGCGGCCCCGTCGATCTTGGATGCGGCGGTCGCGGCCTGCGCCTTGACGGTCTCGCCGGCCTCGGTGACAGCCTCGGCGGCCTCGTCGAGCTTCTCGCCGGCCTCGAGTGCAGCCTCGTCGACCTTGTCGCCGATGGCATCGGCTGCGTCATCGAGTGCGTCGCCTGCCTCACCGACGCGGGCTCCGACCAGACCGGCGATCTTGGCGGCCTGCTCGCCGACCGAGCGGGTCTGGGTCGACACGACCCCGAGGGCGTCCTCGGTGAGGTCGACCGCGTCGTTGTAGGTCTTCTCGGCGCGGGTCAGGCCCTCCTGGACCAGCGGCTGCTGACGCAGGCGCTCGAGGGTCTCCTCACCGCGCTCGGCAAGCGAGTTGTAGAAGGTGGTGGCCAGCTCGACGTAGGGCTCGGCGACCTTGCGCAGCTCTTCGGGGTTCAGCTTGGCACGCAGCTCGTCGATGCTCGGGACCTCGTCGGGCAGATTGTTCAACCGGCTCTTGGTCTCCTCGAAGCGGGTGCTCGCGGTCTCGGTGGCGGTTTCGGTCCGCTCGCGCAGCTGCGCGACGGCATCGGTCACCTGCGCGATGGCCAGATCGCCCGCGCCGACGACTGCGTAGAAGGGATTTGCCAGGGTTCGTTCGGCGGTGCTCATTGCGGCCTCCTTGGTGGGGTTGTCAGAAGTTCAGCAGCGCAACGAATGTCGATTCTCGAGATCACTGAGTGATCGTCGGGACGGTGAAAGCTGGTCGAGATCGTCGGTGTTGCGGCGCTTCCATGTACCAGTATCCACGCTTCGCTAGCAATTGCAAGCGCTTTGTTAGCACCGTCATAGCCGACCGGCCACGCTTACCGCTACGCGTCGGCGACCCCTTCGGGGTAGGAGTAGAAACCACGCCCGGCCTTCTTACCGATCCGACCTGCCTCGACCATCCGCAACAGCAGCGGTGGCGGCGCGTAGAGCGGTTCCTTGAACTCGTCGTACATCGAATCGGCAATCGCCTTGACGGCATCGAGGCCGACGAGGTCGGCCAGCCGCATCGGCCCCATCGGGTGCGCACAACCGAGCACCATGCCCTTGTCGATGTCCTCCACGGTCGCGAAACCGGTGTCGACCATCCGGATCGCCGACAACAGATACGGCACGAGCAGCGCATTGACGACGAACCCGGAGCGATCGGCCGATCGGATCACCTGTTTGCCCAACACGTCGTGGGCAAAGGCCTCGGCGCGCTCGCTCACCTCGGTCGCGGTCTCCAACGTGGTGACCAGTTCGACGAGCGGCAGTACCGGCACCGGGTTGAAAAAGTGCATGCCGATCACCCGGCCGGCGCAGTGGGTTGCCATGCCCAGCTTCATGATCGGGATCGACGACGTATTGGAGGCGAGCACCGCATCGGGATCGGTGACGACCTTGTCGAGTTGCGCGAAGACCTGGGTCTTGACCAGTTCGTCCTCGACGATCGCCTCGCACACGATCTGCCGATCGGCGAAATCCCCGAGATCGGAGGTGAATCGCAGCCGGTACGAGGCTTGTTCGCGTTCGCGCTCGGTGAGCTTGCCGCTCGACACACCGCGGTCGAGGGAGCGCAGGATGCGCGACCGCCCGGCACTGGTCAGTTCCCGTGTGGCCTCGTAGACCAGGACGTCGGCGTTGGCGCGGGCGCACACCTCGGCGATCCCGGCACCCATCTGCCCCGCGCCGACGACACCCACGCGCGAGATGATCTCACCGGACATTGCAGCACTCCTAGCGACAGATCAATAAGAACCCAGCACTCGATGTCGTTACACGACAACGAACTTCGGCGACGACGCGTGACACCTGTACGGGAGACCACACCCCGCCCGTACAGGAACAGGCGGCCCGCAACGTGAGTCGCGGGCCGCCTGTCTGGTACGCACAATCGCGGACAGTCGAGTCCTAGTGGAACTGACCTTCCTCGGTCGAGCCCTTGAGGGCTGCGGTCGAGGTGTTGGGATCGACGGTGGTGGCGATCTTGTCGAAGTATCCGGCACCGACCTCACGCTGGTGCTTGGTGGCGGTGTAACCGCGCTCCTCGGCGGCGAACTCGCGCTCCTGCAGCTCGACGTAGGCACTCATCTGGTTGCGGGCGTAGCCGTAGGCCAGATCGAACATCGAGTAGTTGAGGGCGTGGAAGCCGGCCAGCGTGATGAACTGGAACTTGAAACCCATTGCGCCGAGCTCGTTCTGGAACTTCGCGATGGTCGCGTCGTCGAGGTGCTGCTTCCAGTTGAACGACGGGGAGCAGTTGTAGGCCAGCAACTGGTCCGGGAACTCGCTCTTGACGGCCTCGGCGAACTTGCGGGCCAGCTCCAGGTCGGGCTTGCCGGTCTCCATCCAGATCAGGTCGGAGTACGGGGCGTAGGCCTTGGCGCGGGCGATGCAGGGCTCGATGCCCTTCTTCACACCGTAGAAACCCTCCGCGGTGCGGGTCCCATCGAGGAACGGCTTGTCGCGCTCGTCCACGTCGGAGGTGATCAGGGTGGCGGCCTCGGCATCGGTGCGGGCGATGACGACGGTCGGCGCGCCGGCGACGTCGGCGGCCAGACGAGCCGAGGTCAGGGTACGGATGTGCTGCTGGGTGGGGATGAGCACCTTGCCACCGAGGTGGCCGCACTTCTTCTCCGAGGCGAGCTGGTCCTCCCAGTGGGTACCGGCGGCACCCGCGGCGATCATGGCCTTCTGGAGCTCGTAGACGTTGAGCGCGCCACCGAAGCCGGCCTCGCCGTCGGCGACGATCGGCACGACCCAGTTGTCGACCGAGGTGTCGCCCTCGACCTTGGCGATCTCATCGGCGCGCAGCAGCGCGTTGTTGATGCGGCGCACGACCGACGGCACCGAGTTGGCCGGGTAGAGCGACTGGTCGGGGTAGGTGTGACCGGAGAGGTTCGCGTCACCGGCGACCTGCCAGCCGGACAGGTAGATGGCCTTGAGGCCGGCGCGCACCTGCTGAACGGCCATGTTGCCGGTGAGGGCACCGAGCGCGTTGATGTAGTTGTCGCCGTTGACACCCTCCCAGAGGATCTCGGCGCCACGACGGGCCAGGGTGGGGTCCTCGACGACCGAGCCCTGCAGCTCGACGACCTGGTCGGCGGTGTATTCGCGGGTGATGCCCTTCCAGCGCGGGTTGGTGTCCCAGTCCTGCTGGATCTCCGCGGCGGTACGGGGCTTTCCGACGTTGCTCATTAGCCACTTCGCTTTCGTTGTACTACTCGGCCCGACGTGACCGATGGTGGTCCGGCCCGTGCGTGAAACCCGAGCCGAATCCCTTGCTGACAGACGCCCGGTTTCGGTGAGTGGTGCAATCGATGGCCGGGACCCGAGGGCCGCCGTCACTTTTGCGAACTCGCCGAAGCGATCCGGTTGTGTCTGCAACCAAGAGTGCCACAGGGCAAAGCCGCAGGTCCAGTGAGGTTTGTGGTGTGAACACTGGCCATGATTCCCCTCGGTTTTGCAAATTTTGCGAAAGGCGATGTGTGAAGGCCGCGCGCGTTTCATAAAAAAGTACGCGCGTACTGGGATTTTCGACGATCCGACCGACGCCCTCGATGCGAGGGCGGGCAACCAGCGTGAGCGCCGGCCCGCCTCGCCCGGCCATGAGGATGTGACGACCTTCACACAAAATCGGACAGCCCATCGCCGGCGGGCCACCGCAGAATGCCCCGGCGCGACGCCGTCGTCAGCTCTTGCGGCCCGCCGCGGCCACCGACAGCGCACTGCCGAACAGCGTCACGAAGTCCTGTTCGGCGAGCGGGGGCTGGGCGGCGGGCGGCGCTGCGGGTGGCGCGACGGCGTCGGTCGGGTCACCGGACACCGTGAGACTCACCGAGACCGGAGCGGCCCCGCCCGGGCGGGCGACGATCGCGTAGCCCACGTAGTCGATGCGCGTGCGGACCGACCGATCCGCCAGGGTGGTCGTCGTCGCCGACTTCACGAGCAGCATCTGCTCGACCTTCTCCGCGTCCTTGCCGAGTTCGGGCGTGGCCATCTCGGTGTGCTCGGTGACGATGCTCGTCCCGGTGAGGTTGCCCGTCGTGATCATCGTCTGCGTGCGCGCACAGGCACCGGTCATGGCGGCCACGTCGGCGCCGATGTCGCGCATCTGTGTGGTCACCAACTCGACGAGCCCGCCGAAGGAGGCTTGCGCGGCCAGTACCGCCGAATTCGCCTCGGTCAGGGTCGGGTTGAGCTTCGCATCGGCGGTGGGCCGGCATTGCGGCGGAGTGATCTCGGTGGCGTCGGAGGCCTTGAGTTGCGTGGAGTTGGCGTCGACGAGCTGGGGCACCGACAACTCGGTGGCGGTGAAACCGACCGGCAGCGTCGACGGGTCGAGCAGCAGGTCGGCCGGCGCGGCCGCCAGATCGGGGACGGTCGTCGGTGCATGACCACACGCCACCGTCACCGCCGCGACGAGGCCCACCACCAGCGCCGCCGGCCGCGAGCCCGTCCCCCTGCGCCGATGAGCGCGCCCTACCCGCACGCCGTCACCGTACCCTGAAGCTCATCGACTCCCCCGGGATCGGGCGCATCGGCCGGGCGGGTCCCGGCGACGGTGAGCAGCGGAGGTGTGTGGTGACCAAGACCTATGCGGGTGCGCGAACCTACGTGGGTTCACGCCTACGCCAACTGCGTTCCGAGCGCGGCCTGTCGCAGGTCGCGTTGGCCCAGACACTCGAGATCTCCCCGTCCTATCTCAACCAGATCGAGCACGATGCGCGGCCGCTCACCGCCAAGGTGCTCGCCCGGATCACCGAGACCTTCGGCGTCGACGCCGGATTCTTCGACTCCCAGGACGACGTCCGCCTCGTTGCCGAGCTCCGCGAGGTGCTGCTCGACGACGACGTCGAGGCCACCGACACCGCGCTCGACCCGCAGGAGATCAGCGCGATGGTCGCCGGGCACCCCGACATCGCGAACGCGATGGTCACGCTGTACCGGCGCTACCGCAACTCCTCCGATCAGCTCGCCGCGGCGACCGACGAACGCGGCGACCGATCGATGCGCGGCGCGATCACCGCACCGCACGAGGAAGTGCGTGACTACTTCTATCAGCGCCGCAACTACATTCACGAACTCGACGTCGCCGCAGAGGAGACGACCACCCGGATGCGTATGCATTCCGGTGATGTGCGCCGCGAGATCATCGATCGCCTGGAGAAGCGTCACGGGGTCACCGTCGTCCGCCGCGTGGACCTGGGTGACTATGTGCTGCACCGGTTCGACCCGGACACCCGCCGACTGGAGGTGTCGGCGGCGCTGTCGTCGGGGCAGCGTGCCTTCAAACTCGCGACCGAATTGGCGCTGCTCGAATTCGGTGATCTCATCGACGAGCTCGTCGAGGCCGGCACGTTCACCAGCGACGAGGCACGCTCGCTGGCCCGGTATGGCCTGGCCAACTACTTCGCGGCCGCAACCCTGTTGCCCTACAGCCAGTTCCACGGTGCGGCCGAAGATTTCCGGTACGACATCGAACGGCTCTCGGCGTTCTACGCTGTCTCCTACGAGACGATCTGTCACCGGCTCTCGACGTTGCAGCGGCCCAATCTGCGCGGCATCCCGTGGTCGTTCGTGCGTGTCGACCGGGCCGGCAACATGTCGAAACGCCAGTCCGCCACCGGGTTCCACTTCTCCTCCTCCGGCGGCACCTGCCCGCTGTGGAACGTGTACGAGACGTTCGGATCACCGGGCAAGATCCTCACCCAGATCGCCGAGATGCCCGACGGCCGTGAATATTTCTGGATCGCGCGGACCGTGGAGCGTCGGGCGGCACGCTTCGGCCAACCCGGCAAGACCTTCGCGATCGGCATGGGATGCGAGCTACGACATGCCGCGCGTGTCATCTACTCCGACGGGCTCGAGATCGGTCCGCAGGCGCGGATCACCCCGATCGGTGCCGGTTGCCGTGTGTGCGAGCGCCAGCACTGCGCGCAACGTGCCTTCCCCTCGCTGGGCACGCGTCTGCGGGTCAACGAGCACGGGAGCACGGTCTCGCCGTACATGAACATCTGACGAGACCGCCCCGGCCGGCGAATGCAGCACCGATCACGGCGGTGCATCGACCGTTCGCTATCCTCATCGGATCGACGGGGGGATTCGATGCTGGAACAAGGTCAGGTCTTCGCCGGTCATCGGGTGATCGGACAGCTCGGGGCGGGCGGAATGGGCGAGGTGTACCTCGTCGAGCATCCCGCGTTGGGACGCAAGCAGGCACTCAAGGTCATCGCGGGCGCCGCCCACTCCCCCGGCCTGCGGGAACGCTTCATCAACGAGGCGCGGACGGTGGCGTCCCTCGATCATCCGAACATCATCGCGATCCACGCCTTCGGCGTCGAGGACGGCCTTCCGTGGTTCACGATGCCCTACCTCGACGGTGCCGACCTGTCCCATGCCAGGCTCTCGGCCGGCGAGACGACCACCGTGATCACGGCGATCGCACACGCCCTCGATCACGCGCACCGTCGAGGCGTGATCCATCGCGACATCAAGCCCGCGAACATCGTCGTCACCCGCGACGCGGGAACCGGCGCCATCGATCGGGTGGTGACGCTCGATTTCGGGATCGCCCGCGCCGCGGAGTCCCCGCACGTGACAGCGACCAACCTGTTCCTGGGCACCCTCGTCCACGCTGCTCCCGAGGTGATCGACGGCGAACCGGCGAGCGCGGCCTCCGACGAGTACTCGTTGGCCTGCACCGCGTACGAAATCCTTTCGGGCCGTGCACCGTTCGGCGGGGAAGGCCCCGCGGCGCTGCTCGCGTCGAAGCTGACCAAACCCGTGCCGCCGCTGGCACCGACCCAGCCGGCGTACGCCGCGGCCGACCCCGTGCTGGCGCGCGCACTCGCCGCCGATCCCGCGCAGCGCTTCGGCACCTGTTCGGACTTCGCCGAGGCGCTGGCATCGGCGCTGGCGACCCCACCGGCGCCGCCGACGATCATCGGCCCCGTGTGGGGACCGTCCGGTCCCGCCGCCCCGTCCGGTCCGGCCATGCTGCCCGCGCCGGCGACGATGGTGGCGTCGCCGCCCGCGTTCGGCTCCTATCCCCCACCCGGGCCGCCGCCGGGCCCGGTGCCGTTCGGTCACCCCGGCCTCGGCTATCCCGGCGCGGGTCATCCCGGAGCGCCACCGGCGTGGCCGGCCGCTCCGCCGAGACAACGTCGACGGCGACGGTCACTGCTGATCGGCAGCTCGGTTGTCCTCACGCTGCTGCTCGTCGTCGGCGTCGCCGTCACCACCGTGGTGCTCACCCGGCCGTCTCCCGCGCCACCCCGCGTCGGTGCGACGGCACTGTCCTCCAGTGGCGAGACCACCTGCGCCGTCGTCGATCACCACGCCTACTGCTGGGGTGACAACTCCAGCGGCCAGGTCGGCAACGGCGATCCGGCGCCGTCGGACGGCACGAGCGAGTATGTGCTGGCACCCACCCGCGTCGAGGGTGTCGACAAGGTGGACAAGGTCGTCACCGGGTCGGATCACAGCTGCGCGGTGGCCGCGGGCACGGCGTATTGCTGGGGCGACAACAGCAATGGGCAACTCGGGACCGGCCAGGCGTCGTCGACTACGGTTGCTCGCCCGGCACAGGTGAAGGGCCTGCCCGGCACGGTGACCGACATCGCGATCGGCTTCTACAGCACCTGTGCCGTCGCTGACGGAAAAGCCTATTGCTGGGGCTACAACTCGGGCGGCCAGCTCGGCAACGGCGTCGAGGAGTCGGCCTCGGACGTCGTCACACCCACGCTCGTGCAGGGACTGCCGAGCAGCGTGAGCGCGATCTCGTCGGCGTATCGCACGGTCTGTGCGATAGCCGGGGGCGCGGTGTACTGCTGGGGCTACAACTCCGACGGACAGGTCGGCAACGGCTCGACCGCCGACAGCACCACCGCCGTGGCGGTCCCGGGTATCGCCGGTACCGTCACCCGCATCAGCGCCGGCTACTACCACAGCTGCGCGGTTGCCGACGAGAAGGCATATTGCTGGGGCAACAACACTTTTCATCAGATCAGCAGCAGCGAGTCGTCACCGGTGAACGCGCCGACGGCGGTGACCGGACCGACGGGACCGGTCACCGACATCTCGGCCGGATATTTCGCCACCTGCCTGGTCGCCGGGGCCAGGGCTTATTGCGCGGGCGACAACGACGACGGGCAGATCGGTACCGGCTCGACCGACGACGGCAACCAGCCCACCGTTCCGCAACTCGTCACGGGAATGGACAGGGGGGTCACCGCGATCACCACCGCCCGGAGTACGGCCTGCACGATCTCCGATCTCGTCATCTACTGCTGGGGCGCAAACGAAGTCGGCCAGGTCGGCAACAATCAGTTCGGTACGTCGCCGGTCACCCGCCCGACTGCGGTGGTGAACCTCCCGTCATGACCCCGCCGGCAACCAGCACGTGCGCACAGCCGTTCACCGGCAGACAGCCCACCACAAGAACAGGGAGCCTCATGAAACGCCTCACCGGCGCACTGGTGGCCGTCGCCGTCGCGACACTCGGCCTGGCAGCGTGCGGCAACGATTCGGCGCCGACCGTGCAGACGGTGACCCGGACGACGGTCATCGAGACGACGACCACGACCACCACGACGTCGACGGTCGCGACGGTGACCGCCACGGAGACGTCGTGATGAGCCACATCCACAAGCACCGCCGGAAAACGGCTGTGCCACAGGTTGATCACACACGACCGCCGGTCCGCTGGACGCGAATGCGCCTCGCCGTGGGCGTGGCGGCGCTGGTCGTGGTCTCCTGTCTCGCCGCGTGCGGGGGCGGTTCGGGAACCACACAGACGACGACGGTCACCAACACCACGGTGCGCGTGAGTACGGTGACCGTGAGCACCACCGCGACCTACACCACGACGACCACCGTCACCGGGGCGCCGCCGCCCTGATCCGCACGAGGGTCAGTAGACCATCACCCGGACGTTCTCGGCGACGCATGCGGGCTTGTCGGCGCCCTCGATCTCGACGGTGTTGCGCACCACCATGGTCACGCCCTTGGGACCCTCCTCGACGGAGGTGATCACGGCGTTGGCGCGGATCCGGGACCCGACCGGCACCGGATTGGGGAAACGCACCTTGTTCATGCCGTAATTGATGACGAGCTTGGGGCCCTCGACGGTGAAGATCGACCCGGCGAGCATCGGCAGCAACGAGAGTGTCAGGAAGCCGTGTGCGATGGGCGCACCGAACGGCCCGGCCTTCGCGCGCTCCGGGTCGACGTGAATCCACTGGTGGTCGCCGGTGGCCTCGGCGAACTGGTTGACCCGTTCCTGGGTGATCTCGAGCCATTCCCCGGAGCCGAGGTCTTCGCCGATCGCGGCCTTGACGTCATCGAGGGAGCCGAACACGCGCGGTGTGATAGTCGTCATAGTCGCCGTAGTCTACCGTGATGCCATGAGCACCCCTCGGATCGCTCCCGGCGGATTCCGTGACCTCGGTCCCGCCAATTGGGCCTTCACCCGCCTCGCCGCGCGCGTCACCGGTGTCCATGACACCCACATCTTCTCCACGCTGGGCCGCACCCGTGGTCTGTTCCGGGCGTGGCTGTACTTCGGGGCGCGGCTGATGCCGTTCGGGACGCTGTCCCGCAAGGACTCCGAGATGGTGATCATCCGCGTCGCGCACCTGCGCGGGTCGGCCTACGAGCTCGACCATCATCGTCGGATCGGCAAACGCGCGGGCATCACCGATGACGAACTCGCGCGCATCCTCGAGGGTCCCGACGCCGGGTGGGGGGATCGCGAGCGCGCCATCCTGCGCGTCGTGGACCAACTGGTGACCACCCACGACGTCGACGACGTCGCGTGGGAGGCGCTGCGCCGCCATCTCGACGAGCGCCGCACCATCGGCTTGCTTCTGCTCGTCGGTCAGTACGACATGCTCGCCACCACCCTGCACACCCTGCGCGTGCAGCTCGACGTTCGCGCCTAGGCGTTCGGCGATGGGGTCGTTTGCCGCGCGGATGATGCGTAACCCCCTGTTCTCCCGCGTCTACGAGCATGCATGGCGGCCGGTGTTCACCCGCGGCTTCAGTCTCGGCAGTCCCGAGACCGCCGACTACGACGCCGCATTGCGCGCCTACCTGTGCCGGCCCGGTGAACGTATGGTTCTCGACATCGCTTGTGGGCCCGGCAATTACACCCGGGACATTGCTGCGGGTCTCACCGGCGATGGACGCGTGGTCGGCATCGACTACTCACCGTCGATGCTGCACACCGCGGTCGCCACCAACAGCATCGTCCGCGCGAGTTACCTCCGTGTCGACGCGCACGCGATCCCGTTCGCCGACAACACCTTCGACGAGGTGATCTGCCTGGCAGCGCTCTACCTGATCCCCGACCCGCTCCCTGTGCTCGACGAGATGCTGCGGGTGGCGCGCCCCGGTGCGCTGCTGGTGGTGTTCACCTCGGTGGCCGGACCGGTCTCGACGGTGCCCGGGGTGAAGACGCTGGCGGCCATCGGCGGCTACCGCGTCTTCGGGCGCGACGAGATCACCGGCGCGCTACGCCGTGGCGGTGCCGAGCACATCGAGCAGACCGTCATCGGTGAGGGGCAGTACGTGCTGGCGCAGGCTCCCGGCCGGCACTGACCGAACGCACCAGCGGCGCCACGCCTTCGGCGAACCAAAAGGCCTCCTCGATGTGCGGTTGCCCGGACAGGATGAAGTGGTCGATGCCGATCGCCCGATACTGTGCGATGAGGTCGGCGACCTCGGCGTGGCTGCCGACGAACGCGGTTCCGGCTCCCGGGCGAACCAGACCATAGCCCGCCCACAGCCCCGGGTACACCTCGAGGTTGTCGAGGTCGGCGTTGAGGGCGAGCTGCCGGCGTTGCCCTCGGACTCCGACTGCGAGAGCCGTTGGCGGGCAAGCTCGATCAATGCCGGGTCCATCCGCGAGACCAACTTGCGGGCCTCGGTCCAGGCCTCCTCGCGGGTGTCGCGGGTGATCACGTGCGCCCGGATGCCGAAGGTCAGCTCCCGGCCGTGCCGGGCGGCGCGGGCACGGACGTCCTCGACGAGTGCGGCCACCTTCTCCGGCGGTTCGGTCCAGGTGAGATAGGTGTCGACGGTGGCCGCGGCCACCTCACGCGCGTACTCGCTGGCACCACCGAAGAACACCTGCGGCACCGGGTTCGGCGGATGGCCCACCACCGCGCCGGTGACGTCGTAATGCTCACCGGAGAAATCGAACGGCGTCCCCGACCAGGCGTGCCGGACGATCTGCAGGAATTCCCCGGTGCGGGCGTAGCGCTGCCCTTTGGTGAGCCGGTCACCGAACCGCGCCTGCTCCTGCGCGTCACCGCCGGTGACGATGTTGAGGGCGAGACGGCCGCCGGAGAACTCGGCGAAGGTCGCGGCCTGCTGGGCGGCCAGCGTCGGGGTGATCAGCCCGGGCCGGAAGGCGACGAGGAACTTCAGGCGGCTCGTCTCCCGGATGAGTGCGGCGGTGGTCAGCCACGCATCGTGGCACCAGGTTCCGGTCGGGGTCAGCACCGACTCGAAACCCAACCGTTCGGCGGTCTTCGCCACCAGCGCGAGATAGTCGAGATCGGGTGGCCGGATCGCGGACGCGGTGCCCAGGATGCCTGCCGACTGCAATCCGCCGATGACCTCGCGTCCGTCGCCGGAGGTCGGCAGGAACCAGTGGAAGTGCGCCTCGCGCTGGGCTTCTGCGGTCATTGCGTACTCACTGCGTAGGGCGCCACGGTGGAGTTGAAGCGCTTGTCGACGAAGTCGGCGATGACGGGCTTGTGGTCGAGCTGGCCGGCGGCGGCGAAGGCGTCGGCCAGTTTCTGCTCCGAGGCGACCACGGTGTCGTCGATCTCGATGGCCGGCCGGACGCTGCGCTGCTGTGCCGCCAGTGCGGCCTGCGGGTCGATGCCGATCGCCTTCGCGTACTGCTGCGACCAGGTCTCGACGTTGGCTGACGCCCACTTGCTGGCCTTGGCCAGGTGTTCGACGAAGATCCGCAGCGCGGTGTTGCGCTTGGCGTCGGCAAGGGCCTCATTGGACGCGATGCCGAAGCCGTAGCCGTTGACCACCCCGGTCCCCGAGGCGAGGATCTTCGCACCCGAATCCTTTTGCACGATAGCCGTATACGGGTCCCAGATCGCCCACGCATCGACCGCCCCGCTGGAGAAGGCCGACAACGCGTCGGCGGGCTGCAGGAAGACCGGGGTGACGTCGGTGCCGAGCTTCAGGTTCGCCTTGCTCAACTGCTCGAGGAGATTGCCGTGGGCCGAACTTCCCTTGGCCACAGCGACCTTCTTGCCCTTGAGTTGTTCGACGGAGGTCAGGGTGGAGCCGGCGGGCACGAGGATGACGTCACCACCGGCGTTGTTGGTGTAGGCGGAGACGATCTTGATCTTCGCGTTCGACGCCGCACCGAAGATCGGGGGCGTGTTACCGGTGACGGCGAAGTCGATCTTGCCCGCGGTGGCGGCCTCGATCTCGGGCGGACCCGAGGTGAACGTCGAGAACTCGACCTTGAACGGCAGCGAATCGAGTTCTCCCGCAGCGCGCATGAGCGATTCGGTACCGCCCTTCTGGTCGCCGACGCGCAACGTCAGGCCGGCCAACTGTGCGGGATCGACGCTGGCGTCGGCCACGGCGCCGGTCGAATCCTCTTTGCTGACACAGCCACTGAGCGCCAGCGCGAGAATCCCGGCCAGGACGACGAGTACCGTCGCACGTCCGCGGAACCCTCCGGCGGACATGCGTGAACCACGAGACATTTCTTCCACGAGCCTTTCGATGATGCCGACCCGACAGACGTCGGGCACGAGAAAACTGGTGAGCGGGAGGTTGCGGTGAGTGCCCTATTCGCCGAGAGCGTCGAGCAGCCGGGTCCGCAGATGCGCGGTCTGCGCTGCGCCGTCGGGATCACGTGGCGCGTCGACGGTGACGTCGGCGGCGATGTGCCCGTCGGCGAGCACGACCACCCGGTCCGCGAGGCGCAGCGCCTCGTCGACGTCGTGGGTCACGACGAGAACGCTGAATCCGTGGGCCTGCCACAGGTTGATCAGCAGCCGGTGCATGGCCGCCCGCGTCAATGCGTCCAGAGCACCGAACGGTTCGTCGAGCAGCAACAGTTGCGGATCGGCAACCAGGGCGCGCGCCAACGAGACCCGTTGGGCCTGACCGCCGGACAGCTGCGCCGGCCACGCGTCGGCCTTGTCGGCCAGCCCGACCTCGGCGAGCGTGTCGTTGACCCGGGCGGCGGCCGCCGCACCCTTGAGTCGGGAACGGACGACCCCGAATTCGACGTTGCGGCGCACCGTGCGCCACGGGAACAGTCGGGGCTCCTGAAATGCCACCGCGGGTGCCCCGGACGTGGTGACGTCACCCGTCGAGGGTTGCGACAGGCCGGCGAGCAGCCGCAGCAGGGTAGATTTGCCGCTGCCGCTGCGGCCGATGATGGCGACGATCTCGCCGGTGCGCACGGTCAGGGATACGTTGCGCAGCACCGGTTCCGCGTCGCCGTAGGCGAAGGTCGCCGCGGATACCTGCCCGGCGATCTCGGTCGATTGCGTTGTCCGCGTGGCGCTCGCGGCATCGATGGTGGCAGTCATGGGCCGGCCCTCCTTCAGTTGGTCCGTTGGTAGCGCGTGGTGTACTTCTCCAACGCGCGCACGATCGCGTCGGTGATCAATCCCAGTGCCGCATAGATGATCAGGCCGAAGAACACGACGTCGGTGCGGAGGAAGTCACGCGCGTTGTTGATCAGGTATCCCAGCCCGGAAGTCGCGGCGATCTGTTCGGCGACGATCAGACTGAGCCAGGCGATCGCCAGTGATTGCCGGAGTCCGACGAGGATCTGCGGCATGGCACTGGGGATGACCAACTCCCGAATCGTCTGCAGGCGGCCGAATCCGAGCACCTTGGCATTCTCACGGAGCTTCGGGTCGATCTGGCGGATCGCCGCAGAGGTGTTGAGATACAGCGGGAAGATCGCACCGAGGGCCACCAGCAGGATCTTCGGTGTCTCCTCGATACCGAACCACAGGATGAACAGCGGGATGAGACCGAACAGCGGGAGCGCCCGGATCGCCTGCATGTTGGGGTCGATGATCGCATCCGAGAGCCGGCTCAGTCCGACGATCACCCCGAGCCCGATGCCGATGACCACACCGAGCCCCAGGCCGATCGCCACGCGTTCGGTGGAGGCCACAATGGCGTCGGTGAGTTCACCACTCTGCAGCTTCTCCCAACCCGCCTCGGCGATCAGCGAGGGTGCGGGCAGTTTGTCCTGCGGCAGTACTCCCAGGGCGCTGCCGAGTTGCCAGAGTGCGAGCACCCCGATGGGTGAGAGGACCCGAATCCACGTCAGCACACGTGAGCGTCGTGCCGCGCGTATCTGCGCAGCCGACTTGGTGCCCGGTGGCGCCGCGGACGGCGACGTGGAAGAAAGAGAGATAGCCATGATGGTGGGCAATGATGCGGCAGATCCGACGCCGACAGAACACTTGCGCTCAGCCTGAGGCGAAGTGCCCTGTGCCACCTCCCCGTCCGGCGACAGCAGGTATCGGAGCAGGCCGGGGCCGGGTGGGGATCACATCGAGCGATAGTCGCGCACGCTCATCCGGTTGCCCCGTCGCTGGGGACGCGAGCCGTGCATCTCGACCATCCGGATGATCCGATAGCGGTGTCCGGCATAGGGTTCGAGGAGTTCGAGCATGCGCGCGTCATCCACCGGCTCCCCGATGAGCGTCTGCCCGACCGCCGACGGAATGTGGTAGTCGCCGACGGGCACCGCGTCGGCGTCGCCGACCGCACGCGCCCGGGTCTCGGCGACGGTCCACGGGCCGACACCGCGCAGGATGTCGAGCCGACCGGCGTGCCGTTCCACATCGAGTGAGGTGGCGCCTCGGATCGTGCGCATCCGCACCGGCTCGGCGCCGCTGCGGTGCCAGTCCCACACCGGGATCGAGGGCCACAGCTCCTGCGGCGGCGGCACCCGCATGTCGTCGGGCACCGGCCCCGGCGCCCGGGAACCGTGGCGGCGCACCAGGTATCGCCACGCCCGCCAGGCCTCGGCACCGACCACCTTCTGTTCGAGAATGGCCGGCACGAGCGCCTCCCACACGCGCCCGGTGGCCCCGATGCGCAACCCGCGCGAGCGGGCAACGAGTCCGGCGACCACGTCGTCGTGGACGGGCATGGACTCGGGGGCGTCGTCGCCGCCGAGCATTGCGGGCATCGATTCGAGCAGCCAGTCGGCGCCGTCGCCCCACGCGCGGCCGACGATGCGCTCACCGTCGACACGCACGGTCAGGGTTGCCGCTCCGTCCGGGGTGTGGCTCGCGCGCCACACCGACCCGTCGCGGCCGTAGCGGAACGCGGGGTCACCTCCGCCGCGCCGGTGCAGTCCCAGCGTGTATCGCAGATCCACCGGTCCCGGCGGCGTCCACACCCTGGTGCGCTCGGCGTTCATCGTCCTCGACTGTATCCATCGTTCCCGACACTCCCGGGCGGGGACGAACCACCGCGGACGAGGCGTTCACGCGAACGACCATCCGTGGAAAGGACGCCCAGCCGGCCGTTACCCTCATCGGTGGCTCCGGTGTGCCCGGAACCATCGACACAGGGGGCACTTCATGCGCAACACGGTCATCCGCAGTTCTCTGGCGGCCGCGACGGCCACCACCTCGGTTCTGCTGATCACAGGCTGCACGACGTCGGGGACACCGCAGGCCGCTGACACAACGTCGGCAGGTCCGTCCACGGCGTCGCCGAGCACCGTATCGACGACCAGCGGCGATCCGGCGAAGGTCAAGGCCCTGGTGGTCACCGCTGCCGATCTCCCGGCCGGATTCACCCTCACCCCGCTGCCGGAGGATCAGTTCCAGCAGGCGGTGTCGCAGTTCCAGGGGACCACCCGCAACGCGACGATCACCCCGTCCGCGTGCGCCGATCTGCAGAAGCTGCCGGACGTGGATGCCTCGAAGCTCGGTGTCGCGGTCGCGACCTCGACGAGCGGCGGCATTCTCAGCGAAGGCCTCGCCGCGCAGTCGAGCGACGTCGCCGCGGCACGGGCGAGGGCCACGGGACCCTGCAAGAACTTCTCGATCACGATCAACACCGGCGCGGCCGCAGGCACCACCGCGACCGCGACCAACACCGTGATACCCGCACCGGCCACCCAGGCGGATCCGGGCGATGTCCTGGTGCTGCGTCAGGACCAGAAGGTCTCCACGGCCGGCCAGGTCGTGACCGTCACCACCTACACCGGTTTCGCGTCGGTGAAGGGGTACAGCGTCTCGGCCCTCTACACCGCGACCACACCGGGCTCCGCTCCCGACGACGCCGCCTTCCGGCAGTTCTTCACCGCGGCGGTGAACAAGGTGGCCGCCGACGGCTGAGCGCTCCGGCGTCGAACACGACGAACGCGGCCCGTCCCGGTCCGCGCCGGTGTGCACCACGGGCGTTGGCCGGGACGGGCCGCGTTCGTCGCGTGACTCAGAGGTTGATCATGTGTCCGATCGCGCCGTGGAACGTTTCCTGCAGCGCTTCGCTCATCGTCGGGTGGGTATGGACATTGCGTGCCAGCTCACGCGCGGTGAGGTCCCACTTGTGGGCCAGCGTCAGCTCGGGAAGCATCTCGGAGACGTTGTCGCCCACCAGATGTCCGCCGAGGAGTTCCTCGGTCTCGGAGTTGGTGAGGAGTTTGACGAAGCCGGCGGTCTCGCCGAGTCCCTGCGCCTTGCCGTTGGCGGAGAACGGGAAGGTCGACACGGTCACGTCGTAGCCTTCGTCCTTGGCCTGTGCCTCGGTGAGACCGAACGAGGCGACCTGCGGCTGACAGAACGTCGCGCGCGGCATGAAGCGGTAGTCGCCCAGTGTCATCGTCTCCGCGCCGGCCATCGTCTCGGCGGCGACCACGCCCTGCGCCTCGGCCACATGTGCGAGTTGCAGCTTGGCGGTCACGTCGCCGATCGCATAGATGCCGTCGACGTTGGTGCGCATGTGGTCGTCGATCGCGATGGCGCCGCGTTCGGTGAGTTCGACGCCGGTCTTCTCGAGGCCGTAGCCGTCGACGCGCGGGGCGAAGCCGACCGACATCAGGACCTTGTCGACGGTCAGTTCACCGTCGTTGTCCTTGGCGTCCTTGTAGGTGACGGTCACGCTGTCACCGTTGTCGGTGACGGTCTGCACCTTGGTCGAGGTCAGCACCTTGACGCCGAGCTTCTTGTATTCCTTGGCGATGGCCTTGGAGACGTCGACGTCCTCGTTGGGCAGGACCCGATCGAGGAATTCCACGATCGTGACGTCGACCCCGTAATTGGCCAGCACGTACCCGAATTCCATGCCGATCGCGCCGGCACCGACGATCACGATCGACTCGGGGAGCTCACGGGTGAGGATCTGGGTCTCGTAGGTGACGACGTTGTCGCTCAGCTCGACGCCCGGCAGCAGCTTGACGGTCGATCCGGTGTCGATGATGAGGTTGTCCCAGGTGATCTCGCGGTCCCCCACTTTCAGGGTCTTCGCGTCCTGGAACACACCGTATCCGTCGATCTCGGTGATCTTGTTCTTCTTCATCAGAAAGTGGACACCCTTGACGATGCCCTCACTGACCTTGCGACTGCGGTCGAATGCCGGACCGAAGTCGAAGGAGACCTCACCGGACATGCCGAAGGTCTTCGCCTGATGGTTGAAGATATGCGCCAGCTCGGCGTTCCGGAGAAGTGCCTTCGACGGGATACATCCGACGTTCAGGCACACACCGCCCCAGTACTTCTCTTCGATGACGGCGGTTTTCATGCCCAGCTGGGCGGACCGGATCGCGGCCACGTACCCACCTGGACCAGCACCCAGGACAACTGTTTGGAAGTGTTCAGCCACGGCCACCACCCTACGACGGCGTCGGGTACCAGCGCAGAGCGTCCCCGGTACTGGCCGGTAACCACCTCGAACACCGACGGTTTCCATCACTGATTGAATCAGTGATGGGGATCTGCTTTGATCGACAGGCATGGCACCGACACGCGCCCAGGTGACGCGCGAACACCTGCTGATGGCCGCCGAACGACTATTCCTGACCGACGGACCCGACGCGGTGTCGGTGCGGGCCATCTGCACCGAGGCCGGGGTCAATCCGGCGGCCGTGCACTATCACTTCGGATCCAAGGACGACCTGGTCGCGGCCCTGCTGGAAGACCGGTTGGCACCGCTCTGGGCCGACGCCCTCGGCGGCGTCGACCTCGCCGACCACACCATCGCCGACCTCATCGACCTCGTCGTCGACCCGCTCGTCCGCCTTCGGGCCGACCCCGTCGGTCATCTGCATCTGCAGTTGCTGACCCGTTTCGTCGACGCCCATCGCGACGCGGCGTGGACGCGCCGTTGGTTCCGTCTGGACGACTGGGTGGATCTGCTCACGCCATTGGTTCCCGGCCTCGACACCCGCGCTGCACGACGCCGGTGGGCGCTCGCGTTCACGCTGATCCTCCACCGCTTCGGTGGGAACGGGCCCCTCTCCGACGACGCGATCGCGGCACTGCGCGCGTTCGTGGTCGCCGGACTCGGCGCACCGGTTGTCTCCAAGGAGTTGTCATGACCACCAACACCACTGCGTCGGACTCATCAGCGCCGGACCCCTCAGCGCCGGACCCGTTCGCGCCCGCCCGGCTCGGTCCACTGCACCTGCGCAATCGCCTCATCAAGTGCGCGACCTTCGAGGGCCGCACCCCCGACGCCCTCGTCACCGACGATCTCATCGAGTTTCACCGGGAGGTGGCGGCAGGCGGGGTCGGGATCAGTACCGTCGCCTACTGTGCGATCTCCCCGGAGGGCCGCACCGACCGGCATCAGATCTGGCTTCGCCCGGAGGCCGCGCCCGGACTGGTCCTGCTGACCGAGGCCATTCATGCCGAAGGTGCCCGTGCGGCAGCACAATTGGGTCACGCCGGTCCGGTCGCCAACTCGGTGTCGAACAGGGCCCGGGCGTTGGCCGCCTCACCGATCCCGGCGCCGATGGGGATGTCGATGACGCACTCACCCACCGTCGAGGAAATCGCCGCGCTGCGCACCACATTCGCCCGCGCGGCACGCATCGCGGTCGATTCCGGCTTCGATGCACTCGAAATCCATTGCGGCCACAACTATCTCCTCAGCAGCTTCTTGTCCCCGCTACTCAACCGCCGTCGCGACGGGTATGGCGGCTCGTTGGTCAACCGCGCCCGGCTGGCCCGCGAGGTACTCGAGTCGGTGCGCGAAGAGGTCGGCAGCGATGTCGCGATCTGGGTCAAGCTCAACATGTACGACGGCGTCGGAGCCGTCGGCGCACCCGCACGCCGGTGGCGAGGCTTCAACGTCGACGAGGCGTGCGCGGCGGCGCGGCTGTTCGAAGCCGACGGATACCTTGACGCCATCGAACCCACCGCGGGCAGTTCACTTCTCAACCCGATGTACCTGTTTCACGGTCAGGCGCCGCGGACCGCGTTCGCCGACGCGTTCACCGGACCGATGCGCTGGGGGCTGAAGGCCGCAGGCCCGTTCTTCCTGAAGCACTACGAGTACCACCCCGGTTATCTGCTGCCGTTGGCACGTCGGCTGCGGGAGGCGGTCGATCTGCCGATCATCCTGCTCGGCGGCATCACCGACCGTGCCACCATGGATGCGGCGCTCGCCGAGGGCTTCGACTTCCTCGCCATGGGACGCGCCCTACTCCGCGAACCCGATCTGCCACAACGGATCAGCGCCGACCCGTCGACGACGTCGCAATGCATCCACTGCAACCTGTGCATGCCGACGATCTACACACGCACCGAGTGCCCGGTACGTGGGTGAGACCACCGCACACGATGTGACTCCTGGAAATCGGCGATGAGCGACACCATGGTCATGTGCCCCTTCCCCCGCTGGTCGAGACCCCCGATGGTCGAGGTGCACGGCGCCCCAGGCGCCGGGCCTTCCCCCCGATGGTCGAGGTGCACGGCGCCCAAGGCGCCGGGCCTCGAGACCCGGTGAGACAACACGCTTCCCAACCACATCGAACAGCCGCAGCGAAAACCGCACCGCCTACCACATCCCACCGACAGAAAACTGCCGCCAGCCCACCCCCGAAACCCGTTGTCCACAAGCATATTTCCCCCCACAGAACTATCGAACACCCTTGCCCTAATCCACATGTTCGAGTAGAGTGGACCCATCACACCGATCAGCGACCGGGGAGGGGCCATGATCGACACCACTGAAGCTCTCGACGCTGGAACTGTCGACGCCGAAGCAGTTTTCGCCGACATCGTCACCCGACTCAGCGACCTGCAATGGAATCCGGACATGACCGGACCCCAGGCCTTCGGTGCGATGAAGCAAGTCCTGTTGTTGCGGAACCTGGTTGATCATCACGCGACCACCCTCACCGGTGAAATGGACCGGCTGGGCGTGGCCGATCACAAGACGACCCGGCTGCGGGAGTTGTTGATCAGCATGGGTTGCGCACCCGCCGTCGCTTCGCGATATGTGCGGGTTGCCGCCACCACCGATGTGGATCTGTTGTTGGCGCACGCGGCGGATGGGTCCATCTCGTCCGAACACACCGATGCCATCGTCCGCGGATTGGCGCACATCGACACCCGATGCCCCGAACCCGTCGACACCGTGCAACGGTGTGAATACCTGCGGAAGCTGCTGTCGCACTACTTCGCCGGTTTCACCCCCGCCGAGATCAACCTCTACTCGCGGCAGCTGGGGAACGAGCTGGCGGCCGAGACACCCGGTGGGTTACCGGCTGCCGAGGACAAGTCGATCAACTCCTACACCGACCGCATCACCGACGACGGACGGTTGGAGATCTCGGCGAACCTCGACATCGTCGCCGGGGAAAAGACACGGACTTTGATGGACACCTTGTCGGCGCCGAACCTCAGCCCGATGGGTCCCCCGATCCGCGGACACCCGAACAAATCTGCGCTGCCGCATTCGAAACGATCGTGGAGTTGGCGGCACAAGGATTGGCCGACACCACCTTCTCGGCGAAACCGACCAACGGACTGTTATGGACGTGGTCGGCGGACAACCCCGCGCTCGGCGGGAACTTGCAGAACATGGGTGCCATCACCGAAGCCACCGCCAAAATGTTGTCGTGTGACACCACCATCACGAAAATCATGCTCGATCCCAACGGGGTGCCCCTCAGTGTTGGTGAAGAGAAACGCTTCTTCACCCCAGGACAACGGAAAGCGTTGCTGGTGCGTGACCGCGGGTGCATCAAATGCGGTGCGCACGCCGGACGCTGCCAAGGACACCACCTCGAGCATTGGAGTAAGGGTGGGCCCACCGACCTCGACAACGGCTGCCTCCTCTGCACCAGTTGCCACGACGATGTGCACCACCACGGGTGGGACATCATCATGGGATTCGACCGACATCCCTGGCTGATTCCACCCGCCAGCATCGATCCGCAACGCCGGCCGGTGCCGTCGTATCACCGACGCACCATGCGACTCGACGACGCAGCAGCCTGACCCGAAGCGCCTCTACTACAGCCTGATTCCCTGCACCCGGCCCGGCCGGGACCGCATCTGTTGTTTGAGAACTCCATAGAGATAATCCCCACCCGATGGTCGAGGTGTCGTGCCGTCCGTGGCCCGGAATCCTTTCGGCACAAGGGGTCTCGAGGCCCGGCGCCAGGGGCGCCGTGCACCTCGACCACCGGGAGGGGAGGCCACCGGGTGGAGAGGGCGTCAGCATCGTTCGAGGGGAGCATACCCCGCTGGTCGAGGTGCGAGCCGCGTGCGGCGAGCCTCGAGACCGACTGCACCGGTGCTGGATTCGCACCACCGTGGACCGAATATATTTCGGCGCACGGTGTCTCGAGTCTCGTCTCTGGCGCTCTTCGGCACCTCGCCCATACCTCGACCATCGGGAGTGGCACGGCAGGTGCATCCCGTTGCGGGTCACCTCGACCATTGGGTTGGGGAGCGCCCGGCATCATTGGACGAGACGGACGGGGTCGGAAAGTTCGTGGTCGACGTGTGAGCTCAGCATGTGGCATGTGGGACGCGCCGGCCGCGGCCGGGTACGTTGGCGAGGTGACCGACAGCAACACCACCACCTCCGCCGACGACCCGTACCTGTGGCTCGAGGACGTTACCGGCGACGAGGCACTCGCCTGGGTGCGTGACCACAACGCGCCCACCCTTGCCGAACTCACCGATTCGGACCGGTTCTCCCAGCTCGAAGCGCAAGCGCTGGAGATCCTCGACACCGACGACCGCATCCCCTACGTGCGTCGCCGGGGCGAGTACCTCTACAACTTCTGGCGCGACGCGGCGCACCCCCGCGGACTGTGGCGGCGGACCACGCTCGAGCAATACCTCACCGACTCCCCCGAGTGGGATGTCCTCATCGACGTCGACGCCCTCGCCGCTACCGAGGACGAGAACTGGGTGTGGAAATCGGCGACCATGAACCGGCCCGGGTACGACCGCGCCCTGATCTCGATGTCGCGTGGCGGTGCCGACGCCGCCGTCGTCCGGGAGTTCGACGTCGCGACCCGTAGCTGGGTCGACGACGGCTTCACGCTCCCCGAGGCGAAGTCGTCGATCTCCTGGATCGACCGCGACACCGTTTATGTCGGAACCGATTTCGGGATACAGTCCGATGGCGACGGATCACTGACCACCTCGGGGTATCCGCGCGTCATCAAACGGTGGACGCGCGGCACTCCGGTCGATGCGGCGCCGACGGTGTTCGCCGGCTCTGTCGACGATGTGGCGGTGAGCGCCGGGTACGACCACACGCCTGGATTCGAGCGTCATTTCGTCTCGCGCGCAACGGATTTCTTCAACGAGCTCACCTACGAGCTCCGCGGCACCGAGGAGATCTTGCTCGACGTGCCGACCGATGCCCACGTCAGCGTGCACCACGATTGGATGTTTGTCCGCCCCCGTTCGGACTGGGAAGTCGGCGGAACCGATTATCCGGCAGGCACTCTGCTCGTCTTCGACTACCCGTCCTACCTCGCCGGGGCGCGCGAACACACGGTGCTGTTCACCCCGGACGCGCACACCAGCCTGCAGTCATTCTCCTTCACTCGGTCACACCTGATCGTGCTCACCCTCCACGACGTGCACACCGAGGTGACCGTGCGCACTCTCGGCGACTGGACGGTCGTGCCACAACCCGGGCTCCCCGAACTCGCGACCGTCTCGGTCCTCGACACCGATCCCGACGACAGTGACGAGGTGTTCTGGTCGGCGACGTCGTTCACCGCGCCACCGAGCCTGCTGCACGGCAACAGCGGCACCGAGGTCACCGTGATCAAACAGACCCCGCAGTTCTTCGACGCGGAATCGGTGGTGGCCGAACAGTTCTTCACCCCGTCCGACGACGGCACCCCGATCCCCTACTTCGTGATCCGGCGCCGCGACGTGACCAGCGGCCCCACACTGCTCTACGGCTACGGCGGCTTCGAGAATTCGCTGACGCCGGGCTATCTGGCGCTCTCGGGACGCAATTGGATCGAACGCGGCGGCATCTATGTCATCGCCAACATCCGTGGCGGCGGCGAATACGGCCCGGCCTGGCACACCCAAGCCCAGAAGGCCGGTCGTCACCTGGTGTACGAGGACTTCTCGAGTGTTGCCAAGGACCTCGTCGCAGGTGGACTGACGACCCCGGCCCAACTCGGCGCGCAGGGCGGTTCCAACGGCGGCCTACTGATGGGCGTGATGCTCACCCGATATCCGGAGTTGTTCGGCGCGTTGGTGTGTCAGGTCCCGCTGATCGACATGCGTCGCTACCACCTGCTGCTGGCGGGCGCGTCGTGGATGGCCGAGTACGGCAACCCCGACGACCCCGACGAGTGGGCCTACATCGGTGAGTACTCGCCGTATCAGAACCTCACACGCGAGAAGACCTACCCGCCGATTCTCGTCACCACCTCCACCCGCGACGACCGCGTCCATCCCGGGCACGCCCGCAAGCTCGTTGCGCGACTCGAGGAGTACGGTCACGACGTCCGCTACTACGAGAATATCGAGGGCGGGCACGGCGGTGCCGCCGACAACAAGCAGGCGGCCTTCAAGTCGGCGCTGGCGTACGAATTCCTGTGGCGCACCATCGGATCGGCCGACCAATGAGCGGTCAACGGTAGACGATGACCGCCGCGGGCCGCACCGACCGCGGCCCGACGTTCAGTCCCGGCCGCAGAACGTCGGCGACCGTCCGTGACCGGTCGGCCGCGCCGGTCTCCCGGGTGTCGACGGCGTCCATGGTGACGGCGTCGAAGTCGTCGCCGATCCGCGGTGTCACGAGCGTGCCTCCGCGGCCGACGATCACGCGTTCGAGGCCGTCGGCCAGCGCGGTGAACGCGGCGCGGTCGGCGGCGTCGGTCGACGATGACGCACAGCCCGCGGCGTCCCCGTGGAGCGCCAGCAGGTCCACCAGCAGGGCCAGGTCCGCGCCGGCCGCATCGCGCGCCGACCGCTTCTTCTCGGCGTCGAGGAGCCGGTCCAGCGACTGCGACTGCCGGGCAATCACCCGCCCGAGATCCTCGAGCCGCTCGTCGAGGCGGCGGAACGGCTCGGCCACCTCGTCGGCACCACCCACGTTATCGGCACCACCCACGTTGTCCGCACCGGCGACGTCGCCTGCACCCTCGGTCATCCGACCAGCGTAGAACCCGGCGTTCCCGACATGCAGGCGCCTGCCCGGGGCGCGTCGCGCTGTTACGATCCCCGACCGTGGGCGTATACGGCATCGATCTGGGCACGACGAATTCGGCGATCGCGGCGATCGACCGCGACGGACGGCCCGAGGTGATCGGCGACTGGAACGGTGCGCCGACGACACCGTCGGTCGTGCTGTTGCCGTCGGCGCACGACCACGTCGTCGGCGAGGGTGCCCGCAGGCAGGCACGACTGGACCCCGACAACGTGTGTGCGCTCGTCAAACGTCGCATGGGCGATGCAGATTGGCGATTCGTCGCCCACGGCCGGAGCTGGTCGGCCCCGGCGATCTCGGCGCTCATCCTGAAATCGTTGGTCTCCAACGCCGAATTCGCCGGCGAGAAGGTGGAGCGCGCGGTGATCACCGTGCCCGCCTACTTCGGCGACGAGGAACGCCGCGCCACCATCCAGGCGGGTACCTACGCCGGACTCGACGTCGCCGGGGTGTTGTCGGAGCCGATCGCGGCGGCGCTGTCCTACGGATTCAGCCGGTTGACCGACACCGTCGCCACGGCCACACCCGACGAGACGGTCCTCGTCTACGACCTCGGCGGCGGCACCTTCGACGCCACGGTGATCGAACTCGCCGACCGGCGCATCTCGGTGCTTGCCGTCGACGGCGACCATCAGCTCGGCGGCGCCGACTGGGACGAGCGACTCGCCCTGCACCTGTCGCGGAAGTTCTGCGAGGAGCACCCCGACGCCGAGGATCCCCTCGACGACTCGGCCGGTTCGCAGGCCCTGATCATGGCCGCCGAACGTGCGAAACACGAACTCAGCGAATCAAACTCGACATCGGTGATCGTCTCGCACGACGGCGTGCGGTCGGTACTGACCGTGACCCGCACCGAACTCGAGGAACTCACCGCCGGACTCCTCGCACGCACCCTCGATCTCACCGACTCGTGTGTGGCCGGCGCCCGCCGACGCGGGGTGGCACAGGTGGATCGGGTGTTGCTGGTCGGCGGCTCGTCCCGGATGCCTGCGGTGACACGCGAGATCACGGCGCGGCTCGGGATCACCCCCGAACTGCGCGATCCGGATCTGGCGGTCGCGCGTGGTGCGGCGATCTACGGGGAGAAACTCGAGATCGAGCGTCTGGTCACCGCCGACCTGATCACCCGAGGTCGATTGGCGCCCGGTGCGACGCTCGTCGACGCCGCGCCGGCCGATGTCGACGAGGCCGCCGCCCGGGTGGCCGCGGCGTTCGCGATACCGGTCGCCGGAGTCCGTCGAATGCTCCAGATCAGCGTCGACACCGTGGTTTCTCGCGGCTTCGGGGTACTCGCGGTCAGCGGTCGCAACGGCGAACTCGAGGTCACCTGGCTGGTGCATCGCAACCAGCCCTTGCCGATCCGCGTCCAGCGCTCCTTCGGGACGGTGCGCGCCGACCAGCGGCGCATCGAGCTGACCGTGGTCGAACAACTCGGGCAGGAGGTCTCGCCCTCACCGCGCGACGCGAAGATGCTGATCGAGGGCGCCATCGAGGACATCCCGCCCGGCCACGACGAGAACAGCGAGGTGCGGGTCACCTTCGAGATGGGATTCGACGGCGTGCTGCACGTCAGAGCCCGTCATGTCGAGGCGGACATACCGCTGACCCTCACCGCGAAAACCGGTGCGACGCTGTCCCAGTCGGAGGTCGCGCGGGAACTCGACCAGGTCCACCGCAGTCGACGCCGGGACGTCTGAGCGCCGTGGAACCCTTCGTCGGCAACGACTACCGCAAACGCGTCCTCGCCGCGGTGGAACGCCGCGGCGGCGTCGAGGAATCCGACCCCTTCGAGCTGTACGACATCCCGATCGCCGAGGCCGCCACCCTCTCCGACCCCGAGGTGGCCGCCCGGATCGACGAGGTGTGGGCGTTCTGGCAGAAACAACGCGATCACCCCAAGTACCGGATGCTCGTGGAGCATTTGGTCGCCGAACACGGCGACCGCAGTGCACCGCTACGTGAGTCGGTTCGCCGCGTGACGCTGGCCCGGTCCGTGCAGGCGCGCCGCACCGCGCTCGATGAGCAGCGATATCAGTTGTTGGACAGCGCGATCGAACGCCTCGTCGCCCGTTATGGCGACATCCCGGAGGGAAAGCGCGCCGGTCTCGACGAGATCGGGGCGATGGGTGGACTCAGTACCGACGAGGTCGCGACCCGACTGCGCAGACACCGCGTGGTGTCCGATACCCCCTCCGGGGCAACGGCTTCCACTCCTGCCGCGCCGCAAACGCTGTCGGCCCACAAACTCTCCCAGATCACCGAGCTGCTCACCGAGTTCAGCCGCCGCCGGAGCGGACCGCCTGCCCACACACTGCTCGCGGTACTCGATCTCACCTCCGACAACGCCGCCGACCGCGGCGAGATCCGGCTGCGCGTCGACGGAATGCGCCACCGCGCACGGGAACTACCCGCCGGCCGCATGCGCGCCATCGTCGACGAGCTCCTCATCGACATCGAGGAGATCCTGCTCGGACCCGTCGAGGTCACCGACGCGTACCTCGCCTCGGTCACCGACCGGGTCACCGAACATCTGCGGCCCCGTATCCGGGCGGCGATCCTCGTCGAGGATCGCTTGCACCCCGACGATCACCAGTTCATGCTCGACGAGGCGCGTGAACTCGGTCTCGGCACCCGCGACGCGCGCCGGCTGATCGCCACGATCGCGGCCGAGTACGACGGCGCCGTCGAGGAGCCGAGCCCTCCACCGGCGGCCACGAGCCCCACATCCACCCCGCCTGCGCCGCCGGCCGCCGCCCCGGAATCAGGCGACTGGCAGCGCGAATTGCGCTCGGCGAGACAGGCTTTGCGCAAAGGTCGTCCCGAAGAAGCCCGACGGCGATGTGCACAGGCGCGCGCGGCCGCCGGCGACGACCCCACCGCACTCCGTCAGATCGATGCGGTCGCCGACGAGGCCCAGCGAACCCTGGACGCCACCGCCCCGCCACCCGAACCGGCCCCGGCACCAGGGCCGCCTCCGGCAGCGGCAGCGTCAGCGGAGCCGCGCCCCGCAGCGCCGTCGCAGGTCCGGGCCGAGGCGGTCGACGGCACCGTGCGGGTGAGCTGGGAACCCTCACCCTCCGCGGGGGTGAGCTATCGGGTCACCCGCGTCGAGCCGAACGGCCGCAGGCAGGTGGTCGGCCGCACCTCGGAGACCGCACTCGACGACGGTGGCGTCGGCACCGCAACCCCATTGCCCACCTACGAGGTCACCGCAACCCGCGCGGGCGTGCACTCCGACGTCGCGATCTCCGGTAACCCGCCGCCCCCGCCCCGACCCCCGGGCCCTGCACCCACAACACCCACCGCTCCCACCACGCCACCGACCGACAATCTGCCCGCCGTCACCGACGTCCGCGTCGACGGGGACCGGGTGATCTTCGCGTGGCCCGACGGCGTCACCGAGGCCCTCGTCGTCATTCGGGCGGATGCACCTCCGCAGTCGCCGACCGACCCGGCGGCGTGGGCGAAGAAGATCACCAACACCCGCTACGCCATCGACGGCGGGTTCGCGATCCCCGGTTCCATCGCACGTCCCGGGCACATCGCGGTGGCGGCGTGCCGGCGCGACGGCAGCGGCGCGCTGACCGTCGCCGCCGCCTTCGGTCCCCGAGCGCGCGCGGCCCTGCCGGCGACGAACACCAACCCACGCCCGTGATTCGCTAGGCTGAATTCGCCGAATCGGACATCACCGACCTCGACCACCTGATTCAGAGGGGAATCACCTGCCATGGGAATCGACTACACCAAGCGACCAAAGACGCCGCCGGCCCCACAGCCACAGCCGACTCCACAGGCACAGCCGTATCAGCAACCGCCGCAGGGTTACCCGAACCAGGCTCCAGCCCAGCCGCCGGTGTCGTTGTCGAAGGTGACACTCACCAAGTCCGCGCCGAGCGTGTCGCTGACCAAGCAGGGTTCGGCGACCGGTCAGGTCCGGGTGAACCTCAACTGGACCGCCGGCTCCAAGGGCGGACTGTTCAAGCGCGCCACCGGCGTCGACCTCGACCTCGCCTGCCTCTGGGAATTCACCGACGGCAGCAAGGGCATCGTGCAGGCCCTCGGCAACTCGTTCCAGGCGCCGTACCAGGGACGGTCGATCATCTGGCTCGACGGCGACGACCGCTCCGGTTCGAACACCGGCGGCGAGAACATGTACATCGACCTGTCGGCGTCCAATCAGATCCGTCGCGTGCTGATCTTCGCCTACATCTACGAGGGCACCCCCAACTGGGCGAGCGCCAACGGCGTGGTGACCCTCTTCCCGGCGAGCGGACCGCAGATCGAGGTGCGCCTCGACGAAGCCGATCAGGGCGCCATCTCGTGCGCGATCGCACTGCTGGAGAACCGCGGCGGCGAACTCGTCGTCAATCGCGAGGTGCGCTACATCCGCGGGTCACAGTCCAAGGTCGACGAGGCCTACCGCTGGGGCCTGAACTGGAAGGCTGGCCGCAAGTAGCGGGCCGTCCCGGGCCTGAAATTCCACCCTGGCTACCGCCCCGGCCGCCCAAATTCCACCCGGGAGCCGGACACCGATTGCAATACGCAATCCGAACCCCGCTCCCGGGCGGAATTTCGGGGTCGACGACGGGTAGTTTGGGGACTACCGCCGCAGGGTCGTCGCCGGGCTCTCGCCGTAGGCGGCCCGGTAGGTGGCCGCGAACCGGCCCAGGTGCACGAATCCCCAACGGAGCGCGATGTCGGCGACGGTGGCGCGCGTGGCGTCGGCATCGATCAACGCCGTCCGCACGCGTTCCAGGCGGACGGTGCGCAGGTACTCGGTCGGCGAGGTCTCGAAGTGGGTGCGGAATCCGGTCTGCAGCGACCGCACGCTCAGCCCCACTTCGTCGGCGATGTCGGGGATGTTGATCTGCTGATCGGCGCGCTCGGCGAGCAGGTCCGCGGCGCGTCGAACCGCACGGGGCACCGGCGTCGCCGCGCTGATGCCGTGCACCTCGGCGCTGTAGTTGTGCGGCTGACTCAGCAGCAGTTGATTGACGACGGCTGCGCCGAGCTCACCGACCGCCAGCTGATTCGAGTGGGGACCCAACGTATCCACACTGTCGACAAGGGTGTGTACCAACGCCAGCCACGCACGCTCGGCGTGGCTCGTGGTCGACAGGGCCGGCGCGAATCGCAGGTGCTGGCGCGGAATGCGCCCCAGTCGTTTGCGGAGCTGCTCGTGCAGCACAACGCTGTCGATGCGGACCAGTAGTTGCCGGTTGCCCGCCGCCCAGCGCATCGAGATCTTCTCATCGGGCTGCAGCACCGACGCCGACTTTGGCGTGGACACCATGTCCCAGTCTTCGCCGACGATCACCGCACTTCCAGACAGTGGGATCTGAACCAGATAGAAATCGTCGAGGGCGGTCGGATCGATGCGGACGCTGGCACCGTAGTCGAGGTAGTACAGTCCGACGCCGCCGAGCTGGACGCCGTGGAAACGCGCCATGAATCCGTCGGCGCGTTCCATCGGCGCGAGCCCGTGGCGGCAGAAGGCGTCCCCGACGCTGGCGCGCGCGGCGTCGACATCGTCGGCGTAGGCCAGTTCGAAGTTCGACAGCGGTGTCGACGGGACCACCGGCCTGGTCCACGAAAGCGCACCGAGGTCGTCCCCGTCGCGATCGGGGCCGGCGAGATCGATGGCGGAGAAGTCGCGGGTACGTCGCTCTGCAGAGATCATGGGGCCGTCTTCCGTGAGTGTGACAGCCACGCTACTGCGCAATTCTGACCGTCGTCACAGAATCGTGTTAAAAGCCTGTTCCGTATTTGCTTCCCCGATGTCAACGTTTTCCACCGCTGCGCGTTCCGGATAGAGCCTGCGCATCGCGCATAGACCGGCACGTCTGCGCTGCCTAGCGTGGCCCACACCACATCGCCGATCCGGCGGTTTCGGCCCAACCAGGGAGAAGAGACACATGACATCCACCACCAGCCCAGCCGCCGGCTCACTCGCCGGTCGTGTCGCGCTCGTCTCCGGCGGAGCCACCGACCTCGGATGGGGCGTCGTGCACCGCCTTCGCGCCGCGGGCGCACAGGTCGCGGTCGCCGACATAGACGCCGACCGCGGCAAGGCATTGGCCGAGACCAACGCCGGCATCATCTTCGTCGAGACCGACCTCACCGACGACGCGTCGTTGACCGCGGCCGTCTCGACCACGGTCGGCACCTTCGGCGGCATCGACATCCTCGTCAACCTCGCCTGCTCGTATCTCGACGAGGGCGCTGCGACCACCCGCTCGCAGTGGCTGGCCGCACTCGATGTCAACCTCGTCAGCGCGGTCATGCTCAGTGAAACCGTCCGCCCCCAGCTCAAGGCCCGCGGCGGTGGCGCGATCATCAACTTCGGTTCGATCTCGTCCAAAATCGCCCAGACCGGCCGCTGGGTCTATCCCGCGTCCAAGGCCGCCGTCGTGCAGGTGACCCGGTCAATGGCGATGGACTACGCGGCCGACGGCATTCGCGTCAACTCGGTCAGCCCTGGCTGGACGTGGTCGAAGATCATGCGCGAACTCTCCGGCGACGACCGTGCCAAGACCGACGCGGTAGCCGCCCCCTTTCACCTCAACGGCCGCGTTGGCGACCCCGACGAAGTCGGCAATGTGATCACCTTCCTCGCCTCCGATCTGGCCTCCGGCGTCACCGGTGCCGACTGGGCCGTCGACGGCGGGTACTCCGCCATGGGACCAGAGCGCGCCGCGCCGGCAATCCCGCTGCTCGCCGAGTGACCTGACACATCCAGCACCCCAACGTATTTCCACTCGCGTCATCCCCACCCACCGTCTACTGAGGAGCATCACCCCCATGACCACCATCACCATCATCGGTGCCGGACAGTCCGGCCTCCAGCTCGGCATCGGCTTGCTGGACAACGGCTATGACGTCACCATCGTCTCCGACCGAACACCCGAACAGATCGCTGGCGGCAAGGTCAGTTCCAGCCAGTGCATGTTCGGATCCTCTCTGGCTCGCGAGGCCGCTCTGGGACTGGACTTCTGGGCAAAGGACTGTCCATCTGTCGAGGGCATCGGCTTCGCCGTACCCGGCCCGGACGGCACCCCGGCCTTCAGTTGGTCCTCACGCCTGGATCTGCCCGCCCAGTCGGTCGATCAACGCGTCAAGATGCCGAAGTTCATGGACGAGTTCGAGCGTCGCGGCGGCACACTTGTGATCGCCGCCGCCGATGTCGCAGCGCTTGAGAACTACGCCACCACCAGCGATCTGGTGATCGTCGCAGCAGGCAAGGGCGAGATCGCAAAGATGTTCGCCCGCGATGACGCCCGCTCGGTGCACACTGCACCCGCACGTGCCCTCGCCCTGACCTACGTCACCGGAATGCCTCCCCGCGAACCTTATTCGTCGGTCGCGTTCAACCTGATCCCGGGTGTCGGCGAGTACTTCGTATTCCCGGCACTGACCACCGCCGGTCCGTGCGAGATCATGGTGATGGAGGGGATCCCCGGCGGGCCGATGGATTGCTGGGGTGACATATCGAGTCCCGCAGAGCATCTCGAACGCGCCAAGTGGGTCGTCGACACTTTCACCCCGTGGGAGTCGGCCCGCTCGGCACACATCGAACTGACCGACGCCAACGGCACCCTCGCCGGCCGGTTCCCGCCCACCATCCGACACGCAGTCGCGACACTGCCCTCAGGCGCGCCGGTCCTCGGCATGGCCGACGTGGTGGTGCTCAACGATCCGATCACCGGACAGGGCAGCAACAACGCCAGCAAGTGCGCCTCCTCGTATCTGGCCAGCATCCTCGAACACGGCGATGCACCGTTCGATGCGGCCTTCATGTCCGAAACCTTCGAACGTTACTGGGATTACGCCAAGTACGTCGTCGACTGGACCAACGCGCTGCTCTCGCCGCCGCCGGAGCACGTCCTGGCCTTGCTCGGTGGCGCCACCGGTGACAGCCGCATCGCCCGCCGCTTCGCCAACGGCTTCGACGACCCGCGTGACTTCTTCAACTGGTTCATGGACCCGGCGTTGGCCGCCTCGGAGTACCTGCAACCGGTGGCGTCATGAGCCGCAGGATCGCGATCGTCGGGGCGGGCCAGTCGGGCGCACTACTCGCGCTGGCCCTGCGCCGCGACGGCTACGACGTCACCTTGGCCACCGATCGCAGCGCCAATGACATCCGTACCGGCCCAGTACTTTCCAGCCAGTGCATGTTCTCTTCGGCATTGGCCATCGAATCCGATCTCGGACTCGATCACTGGCCCGGCGATGTGCCCGCGATCAACCGGATGGCGATCAGGGTCGCTCCGACGGGCGGCGGCACCCCGTCGCCTGCGGTGTCGTTGGTTGGCAAACTCGACGAGCATGCCGCGTCGCTGGATCAGCGACTCAAGTGCGCACGGTGGATCGACGACTTCACCGAACTCGGCGGCACGCTGCGCCTGGGCGAGGTCGGTACCGCCGAACTCGAGGAACTGAGCGAAACCCACGATCTGACCATCGCTGCCAGTGGCAAAGGCACACTCGCCCAGCTATTCTCGGTCGACGGCAACCGCACCGTCTACGACGCACCGCAGCGGGTGTCCACCCTGGTCTACGTCTCGGGAATGGATGTCGAAGAGACTGCGGAACTGACCATGACCGTGGTGCCCGGCGTCGGCGAGTGCCTGACGATGCCGGCGCTGACCGTCAGCGGGACGTGTCAGATCATCCTGATCGAGGCGGTACCAGGCGGTCCACTGGATCCGGCAAGCGAGCTGAGCACGGCAGCCGCGCGGCTCGACTACGTCACCAACGCACTGACCGAGCACTTCCCCGATATCGCCGCCCAGGCCGCCGACATCGCCCTCACCGACCTCAATGCGACGCTGCACGGTGCCGTCACCCCGACCGTGCGGCATCCGGTCGCACAGTTGTGCAACGGACGACGGGTACTCGGCATGGCCGACGTGGTGGTACTCAACGACCCGATCACCGGTCAGGGGAGCAACAATGCGGTGCACTCGGCCCACACCTATCACCAGGCGATCCTCGCGCGCGGCGACCGCCCGTTCGATGCCGCCTGGATGAACCGCACCTTCGAGAAGTATTGGCGCGGTTGGGGTCAGTGGTCCGTAGCGTGGACCAACAGCGTCCTCGGCGGCATCCCCGACCACATCGCGGCGGTGTTCGGCAATGCCTCGGAGTTGTCCACGGTCGCCGATGCGGTGGTTCGCGGATTCGACGATCCGCGCACCGTGCAGGGCTGGTGGTTCTCTGCCGACGAAGCCCAGCGACTGGTCGAGACCGCCCGCCGAGAGGCCAAGTCGGTGCTCAACCAGCGCGAACTGCGTCGGGCACTGGGCCAGTACGTCACCGGCGTCACGGTGATCACCGCAAAATCGCCTGAAGGCCGCAAGATCGGGCTCACCGCCAACTCGTTCACCTCGGTGTCCCTCGATCCGCCGCTGGTCTCGTTCTGCCCCGCCCGCACCGCGCCGAGCCTGGCCGATCTGACGGCGGCCGGACGGTTTGCGGTGAACATCCTCGCCGCCGACCAGCACGACCTGTCCCGACAGTTCGCCACGCCGTCGGACGACAAGTTCGCCGGGGTCGAGCATCGCGACGGCGTCGGCGGCACGCCACTGCTCGATCGCGTTGTCGCACAGTTCCAATGCCGCACCGTGGCGCGTGTGGACGCCGGCGATCACGTGATCTTCCTCGGCGAGATCGAGGAGTTCACCGCACCCGGCGGCGACCCGCTGGTGTTCCATTCTGGCGGCTATCGCCTGGTCGCGACGCATCCCGACTACACCTGACCGACAGTGGCGGGCGGCCGCCACCCACTCCCACCCACGCCACCACCGGCCGTGGTTACGGACGTGTAAACCTTCATATATCGCTGTTGCGACGGCAGTCAAAATATCGCAATATCGAATGGCGGCTGTTGCCGCCGCCACCGGTACCAGCCCCGCCCGCCAGGCTTCGGAGTCCACCCCGACGCCACCTCCACTCCTCGTGCACCGCACCCCATCCGCCCATCCGCCACCACAGATGGAGAAGAGTTCCGATGAACGACCAGCCCTTCTGGAATCCCAAGACCGAGCAGCTCGATCGTGCTGAACTCGACGCCCTGCAACTCACCAAACTGCGGCGCCTGACCGAATGGGCGGCCGCGCGCAGCCCCTTCTACCAGCGGACCTTCGCCGCAGCCGGCTTCTCGCCCGAGCAGCTCAGGACGCGCGCCGACATCGACCGCATCCCCTTCCTCACCCGCGAGGACTGGATGCGCAGCCAGGAGCAGTTCCCGCCGTATGGTGAACTGCCGGTCACCGATCACGTCGGCGCCATCCGCATGCACACCACCAGCGGCACCAGCGGCAAGACCCCGCTGCGCGCACTCGATTCGCGCAAGGACTGGGCATGGTCGGCGGAGATGTGGTGCTACGCGCTCTGGGGCGCCGGCGTCCGTCCACACGACATCGGTTATGTCGCTTTCGGTTACGGCTCCTTCATCGGCTTCTGGGGGCTGCACAACGGCCTGGAGAAGTTGGGGGCGCTGACCATCCCCGGCGGCGCCCAGAACACCACCCAGCGCATCCGGCAGATCATCGACTTCGACGCCACCGTCGTCGCTTCCACGCCCACCTACGCGCTGCGCCTGGCGCAGGAGGCCCAAGCTCTCGGCATCGACCTGCCGACCAGCAAAGTACACACAGTCATCCTCTCCGGCGAACCGGCCGGCTCCATCCCCGAGACCAAGGCGCTGATCGAAAGCCAATGGGGTGCCAAGTGTTTCGACACTGCGGGCATGACCGAGGTCTCGACCATCTTCATGTTCGAGCCGGCCGATCAGCCCGGCGGCTGCCACATCATCGAAGACCACTTCATCGAGCAGGTCATCGACCCGGAAACCGGTAAGGAACTCGGTTACGGCGAGCGCGGCGAGCGCGTCTGTACCTCGTTCGGACGCGCCACCATCCCGCTGATCCGTTATCGCAGCGCCGATATGGTCGTCAAGGTCCCGCACACCGTCGCCGGCAGTGGTCGCACCTGGGACCTCTATGAGGGCGGCATCCTCGGCCGGGTCGACGACATGAAGCTGGTGCGCGGCACCAACGTCTACCCGCGTGCGGTGGAGAGCATCGTGCGGACCTTCGGCGAGATCGACGAATTCCAGATCCGCATCGAACGCCACGATATCCGCGACGAGATCTTTCTGGCCGCCGAACCGTTCACCTCGGTCACCGACGATACCTGGAAAGGCGTCGCCGACAAGCTCGGACGCGAACTCGCCGACGCACACGAAGGTTTGCGATTCCACATCGAACGTGCCGACGCCGGCACGCTGCCCCGTTTCGAGCTCAAGGCCAAGCGTCTCGTCGACAACCGCTGACGGTCGAGCCCAGGCGAACTGAAGAAGAAAGGCACCAGTCATGTCCCCCAACGCAACCGTCACGCTCGGCGGGTCGGCGGCGCGCACCGATCTCCTCGGCACGCCACTCGACTCGACCGAATCCACCCTGCTCGACGTCTACCAGGCGCTCAAGCGCCTGGTAGCCGACGACTCGATCGCCCCGTGCGCGGCATCCAACGCGCGAGCCGCCCTGGCCGCGGTCAGCCTCGTGCTGACCGATCTGGCCGTCGAGTTCGAACCGCTCACCGACCTGAACTGCTGAGGGAGACACCGTGAAGTACTCGATCATCGGCGGTGGGCCCGGCGGCCTGCTGTCGGCCATTCTGCTCAAACAGCACGATCCGTCGCACGACATCACCGTCTACGAACGCAACGCCTCCGACAGCACATTCGGCTTCGGCGTGGTGTTCTCCGACGACACGCTGTCCAATCTCGAGGCCGCCGACCCGGTTCTGCTGGACCGGATGCGCAGCCACTACCGCTACTGGGCGCCGATCGATGTCGACTACCACGGTCACATCGACCGCTCTGACGGTCACTCCTTCGCTGCGATGGCCCGCAAGCAATTGCTGACACTGCTCGGCGAGCGCGCCACCGAACTCAAGGTCGACGTCGAGTTTCAGACACAGGCACCCGACCTGGATGAACTGCGCGCCATCAGCGACGTGGTCATCGCTTCCGATGGCGTCAACTCGGGAACCCGTGCTGCACTATCTGATTCGCTCTCGCCGAGCCTGGATCGGCGGCCGTCGAAGTACGTGTGGTTCGCAACCACCACGCCGGTCGACTGCTTCCGGTTCGTCTTCCGCGACACCCCACACGGCATGTTCTGGGCACACATCTACCCATTCGACGAGAACACGTCGACCTTCATCGTCGAATGCTCACCACAGACCTGGCGCAACGCCGGCCTCGACGTCTACGCCGAGGTGCCGCGGCGGCCCGGGGAGAACGACGAGGCGTCACTGAAGTTCTGCGAGGAGGTCTTTGCCGACTACCTCCAGGGACATCCGTTGCTGGGCAACAACTCCGGCTGGCTGAACTTCACCGTCGTCCGCAACAAGTCCTGGCATGACGGCAACACGGTACTGATCGGCGACGCCGCACACACCGCACACTTCTCGATCGGCTCGGGCACCAAGATGGCGATGGAGGATGCCATCGCCCTGACCAGTGCCCTGCGCGGGGTCACCGAAGCCCATGAGGTCGGCGCAGCGTTCGAAGCCTATGAGAGCGAACGGATGCCGGTCGCCGCATCCCTGCAACGCTCGGCGCAGACCTCGATGGAGTGGTTCGAGGACATCGACCGCTATCGCGACATCCCGGCCGAGCAGTTCGTGTTCCAACTCCTCACCCGCAGCCAGCGCGTCACCTACGACAACCTCAAACTGCGCGACGCGAACTTCGTCGGCCGCCTCGACGAGTGGTTCGCCGGCTCCGACAACCGTGCCGGGGTGCCGGTCGACCCGTCGACGCCGCCGATGTTCTACCCGTTCACCGTGCGCGGGTTGACCCTGCCCAACCGCGTCGTCGTCTCGCCGATGGCGCAGTACAGTGCGGTCGACGGCGTGCCCGGCAATTGGCATCTGGTGCACCTGGGTTCGCGTGCGGTCGGCGGTGCCGGCCTGGTCGTCACCGAGATGACCGCGCCCACCGAGGACGGCCGCATCACGCCCGGCTGCCCGGGCATCTGGAACGATGACCAACGTGACGCGTGGGCGCAGATCGTCGACTTCGTCCACGAGTCCTCGGACGCGAAAATCGCTCTGCAGCTCGGACATTCGGGCCCCAAGGGTGCCACCAAGGTGATGTGGGAAGGGATCGACGACCCGCTGGAGGAGGGCGCCTGGGAGATCCTCGCGCCGTCGGCGATCCCCTACCGTCCCGACAGCCAGGTGCCGCGCGAGATGAGCGTCGACGACATCGGTGCGATGGTGCAGGCGTACCGGGAGTCGGCGATCCGCGCCGCGCAGGCCGGCTTCGACATGATCGAATTGCATTACGCCCATGGCTATCTGCTCTCGGCGTTCCTCTCGCCGCTGACCAATCAGCGCACCGACGACTTCGGTGGGTCGATCGAGAACCGGGCCCGCTTCGGCACCCTGATCCTCGACGCCGTGCGTGAAGTGTTCGACGGCCCGATCAGCGTCCGCATCAGCGCCACCGACTGGGTCGACGACGGGATCAGCGACGACGACGTGATGACCATGTCGACGATCTTCGCCGAGCACGGCGCCGACCTGATCGACGTCTCGACCGGGCAGACCTCGGTCAAGGCGAAGCCCGCCTACGGCCGGCTCTACCAGACGCCGTTCTCCGATCGCATCCGCAACGTGTTGGGCATCCCGACCATCACCGTCGGCGCGGTCGCCTCGGTCGACGACGTCAACACCATCGTGTTGTCCGGCCGCGCCGACCTGTGCGCCATCGCCCGGCCACATCTGGTGGACCCGTACTGGACGCTCAATGCCGCACTGGATCAGGGGTATCGCCCCGGCCCGATGCCCAAGCAGTACCGTTCGGGCCGCAGCGCGCGGCGGCGCGAGCAGACCCCGTGACCACCGATCTGGTCGAGCAGGCGCTGGGATACCCCCAGGGCCCGCTCGATCACACCCTCGGTATCCGTGTCATCGAGCTCTCCGCCGCGCATTCGCGTGCGGTGATGCCGGTGGCCGGCAACACCCAGGTCACCGGGAGGGTACATGGCGGGGCGTACGCCGCGCTCGCTGAGACCATCGCCTCCCTCTCGGCGTCGGTGCATGCCGGTGCCGGGCGGGTGGCGTTGGGCACCGAACTGACCGCCAGCCACGTCGGCGGCACCGACACCGGCGAGGTCCACGCCGACTGCCGTGCGGTGTCGCTGGGGCGGCGCTTGACGGTGCACCAGGTCGACCTGCGGGCCGACGACGGCACCCTGCTCTCGAGTATCCGTGTCACCAATTACCTTGCGCGAACGCCGAGCTGAGCCGCAGCCCGGCCACTAGACTCCCCTTCAACACTTGTCCACCCCCGCTACCGCACCCGCTCCACTCGCCCGTTCTCCGGCCGACGAAAGGCCCACCATGACCGAGTCACTCACCACCCCCAGCGCCGTCGCGTCCTTCCTCAGCGCACTCACCGACGGTTCGGTGACCGTCCTGGATCTGACGACCCCACTCAGCAGCGACACCCCCGCCCTGGTGCTGCCGGACCCGTTCGTCAACCTCATCGACTTCAGTCTCGAGGAGGTCAGCGCCTACAATGAGCCGGGTCCGTTCTGGCGGCACAACAATATTCACACCGGCGAGCACATCGGCACCCATCTCGACGCACCCATCCACTGGATCAGCGGCCGCGACGGACACGACGTGTCGCAGATCCCGGTACAGCGGCTGATCGGTCCGGCCGCGGTGATCGACCTGACCGAGAAGGTCGCCGAGAATCCCGACTACCTGTTGACTGTCGCCGACGTGCGGGAGTGGGAAGCCGCCCACGGGGCCCTGCCACAGGGCGCCTGGGTGCTTCTGCGCACCGGCTGGGAGGTCCGCGGCGGATCGCAGCAGGAGTTCCTGAATGCCGACGAGACCGGTTCGCACACACCAGGTGTCGCCGTCGAGTGCGCGCAGTGGCTGGCCACGCAGCGTCCCATCACCGGCCTCGGCGTGGAAACCGTCGGCGTCGACGCCGGGATGGCCGGCGGTTTCGAGCCCGCCTTCCCGGTGCATTATCACTTCCTCGGCAACGACAAGTACGGCATCACCTCACTGCGCAACCTGGGGCAACTCCCCGCAACCGGCGCGATGCTGGTGGTCGCACCACTGCCGATCGTCGGCGGCACCGGCAGCCCGTCGCGCGTGCTGGCGCTGCTGGAGACGGGGTCGGGCGCATGAGTTCGCGCAGCGATGTGGTGGTGATCGGCTCCGGCATCAACGGACTGGTCACCACCGCCGAACTCGCACTGGCCGGCCGCAGCGTCACCCTGATCGAGGCCAATCCGGTGTTGGGCGGCTTCATCGGCTCGGGTGAGCGCACGGCCGCCGGCTTCATCCACGACACGTTCTCCTCGTGGCATCCGCTGTTCGTCTCCGGCGGCGCCTACGCGGTGCTTGGTGAGGCCTTGCACGCCCGCGGGCTCGCCTACGACAACACCGACGGTGCGGTGACCGCGGGCGCCGGCACCGACGGGCAGGTTGCCGTCGCCTACCGCGACGTCGACGCCACCCTCGCCGGCTTCTCGGCGTCTGAAGACAAGGACGCCTACCTGGGCATGCTCGGCAACCTCGAAAGCCGGGCGGCCACCATCTTCGGCGCGCTCGGTGCCGAACTCGATCCGGCGTCGATGGCCAAACTCGCCCTGACCACCCTCAAGGGGCAGCGCATCGCCGGCACCGAAGCCCTCATCCGCGACGGATTGGCCAGTGGCCGGAGCTATCTCGACGGCCGGTTCGCCGGCTGGGAGACCGACCGACTGTGGTCGCCGTGGCTGCTGCACGCCGGCCTCGGCCCGGACTCGGCGACCGGCGGCGTCATGCTGCCGCTGATGGCCGGCACCATGCACGAGTTCGGTCTGCCCGTGGTGCGCGGCGGTGCCGGGAAGTTCATCGACGCCTTCAGCCAACTCTTCGCCGACCACGGGGTCCAGGTGGTACTCGGGCAGTCGGTCACCGAGATCGTCGTCCGCGACGGCGTCGCCACCGGAGTCCGAACCGCCGAGGAGGAGTACCTCGCCGATCACGCGGTGGTCGCCGGAGTCACCCCGCAGGCCCTCTATACCCAGCTCCTGCCGCGCGATGCGGTGTCGTCAAACACGTTCGAGCAGGCACGCACGTACCGGTACGGGCGTGCGGCGATGCAGATCCACCTCGCCCTCGACGCCCCGGTCGCCTGGACCGACGAACGATTGCGTGAGGTCCCGTTGATCCACGTCACAGACGGCTCGTCGACGATGGGTGTTTCGTGCGCCCAGGCGCAGGCGCAGATGCTGCCGGCGCGGCCGACTATCGTCGTCGGCCAGCAGTCCCTGCTGGATCCCTCCCGCGCCCCCGCGGGCAAGTCGACGCTCTGGATTCAATTGCAGGAGTTGCCGTTTGATCCTACCAGCGACGCAGCCGCCGAGATCGCGACCGCCGGCGCCTGGACTCCGGAGGTCACCGCAGGATACGTCGATCGCGTGCTGGGCCAGATCGAGGCATTAGCGCCGGGTTTCACGTCGACGATTCTGGCGTCCGATGTCCTCTCACCGGCCGATCTCGCAGCCCACAACGCCAACGCGGTCAACGGTGATCCCTACTGTGGCAGTGCCGAACTCGACCAGAATCTGCGGTGGCGTCCGATCACCTCCCAGGGCCGCCACCGCACCGCGGTCGGGCACCTGTGGCATATCGGTGCGTCCACCCATCCCGGTCCCGGCCTCGGTGCGGGCTCCGGACACCTCGTCGCCCAGCATCTGCTTGCCCCGGCCTCCCGCAACCCGATCCGAAGGTTCTTCTCATGACCTCTCTCGCACCGGCCCCGGACACCCACTCCGGTTCTGCCACAGCGCCGTCGACCTACGGTCCGACCGTCGCCGACGTCGTCGGGCGCGTCCTCGCCGACCTCGGTGTGGGTCACGTCTTCGGTGTGGTGGGTAGCGGCAACTTCGCGATGACCAACGCCCTGCGCGCCGGCGGCGTCGGATACACCGCCGCCCGCCACGAGGGCGGCGCGGCCACGATGGCCGACGCATACACGCGGATGTCGGGCAAGGTCGGGGTCGTGTCGCTGCACCAGGGGTGCGGCCTGACCAATGCGATGACGGGCATCGGTGAAGCCGCCAAGAGCCGCACCCCGATGCTGGTATTGACCGCCGACGCCCCCAGCGCCGACCTGCGCTCCAACTTCCGCATCGATCAGGCGGCACTGGTCACCAGTGTCGGCGCCGTCAGTGAGCGCGTCCACGGCGCACACACCGTCGTCGCCGATGTGGTGCGGGCCATGCGAACCGCTATCACGCAGCGTCGCACTGTCGTGCTCAACGTGGCGATTGACGTCGCCGGCTCGCCCGCGTCGGTGTCCGGGCCGGTGGTCGCCGACCTCACCCGCCCGCGGGTGCGTCCCGACCAGGGCTCGGTGGCCTCGTTGCTGGCACTCATCGCTGCGGCAGCGCGACCGGTGTTCGTCGCCGGACGCGGTGCCCGCGACGCCGGACCGCAGATCGCGGCATTGGCGGAGGCGACCGGCGCCCTGGTGGCCACCTCGGCCGTCGCGAACGGATTGTTCGCCGGAAATCCGTTCTCGCTGGGCATCTCCGGCGGTTTCTCGTCGGCGACGACCGCCGACCTCGTGGCCGGGGCCGACCTGATCGTCGGTTGGGGCTGCGCCCTGAACATGTGGACGATGCGTCACGGCAAGCTGATCGGCTCCGATACCGTTGTCGCGCAGGTGGATGTCGACGTCGATGCGATCGGCGCCCACCGTGCGGTGCATCTCGGCGTCATCGGCGATTGCGCACTGACCGCCGCAGACGCCTTGGACGTGCTGTCGGCGCGGGGGAACCTGACCCCGACGGGTTACCGCACCCCCGAGGTCGCGGCGACGATCGCGGCGACCTCGCGCTGGCGTGACGTCCCCGTCGACGACATCTCCACCACCGAGCAGATCGATCCGCGAAAGCTGACCATCGCCCTGGACGACGTGCTGCCCGCCGACCGCATCGTCTCGATCGACTCCGGCAACTTCATGGGTTACCCGTCGACACATCTGAGCGTGCCCGACGAGTTTGGCTTCTGCTTCACCCAGGCCTTCCAGTCCATCGGCCTCGGGCTCTACACCGCGGTCGGCGCGGCCACCGCCCGCCCCGACCGGCTGCCGGTGCTCGGCACCGGTGACGGCGGGTTCCTGATGGCGATCTCGGAGCTGGAAACGGCAGTACGCCTGCGGATTCCGCTGGCGATCGTGGTCTACAACGACTCCGCCTACGGCGCCGAGGTCCACCACTTCGGTGACGCGGACATGACGACGGTGACCTTCCCGGAGGTCGACATCGCCGCGATCGCCACAGGCTATGGCGCAACCGGCGTGACGGTACGGTCCCTCGACGACCTGGAACCGGTCCGCACGTGGGTGGCCGCGGCGGTGTCGGGCTCCGACGTCGGGCCCTTGGTGATCGACGCCAAAATCGCAGCCGACGGTGGCGCGTGGTGGCTGGCGGAGGCATTCGCGGGGCACTGAGCCGGAGGCGATCGTCAGGCACTGAGCCGGAGGCGATCGTCAGGCACCAGCGCCCCGACGCGACAACCACCACCGGCCCCCGTATGGTGTAAAAATGACGACCGTCGCCCATGCGCAGCCGCCTGCCCTCACCGCTCCTGCACCTCGTCACCTCATCGTGACACTGTTTGCCATGTATGCACGGCCGGAGAACAATTGGCTGTCGGTGGCCTCGGTCGTGCGGCTGATGGAGGATCTGGGCGTCGACGGACCGTCGGTGCGGTCATCGATCTCGCGGCTCAAGCGCAAGAACATCCTCACCAGTGTGCGGCACGACGGGCAGGCCGGCTATTCGCTGTCGCAGCCGGTCCTCGACACCATCAACGATGGGGACGCCCGCATCTTCAGTCGCCGCCGCGCCGCCCTCGACGACGGGTGGGTGATCGCGGTGTTCTCCATCCCCGAGTCCGAGCGCGACAAGCGACATGCCCTGCGCACCGCGCTGACCCGCCTCGGCTTCGGCATCGCCGCTCCCGGCGTATGGATCGCTCCCGCAGTGATCATCGGCGAGGTTCGTAAAATGCTGCACCGCAACGGGATGGATCGTTACGTCGACCTGTTCGAGGGCTGCCGGCTGGATGCCGACGCACCGTCGAAGGTCGCCAAGTGGTGGAATCTGGATGAGCTCGCCGCCCAGTACCGCAGCTTCTTGGACCATTATCACCCGGTTCTCGAGGAGATGACCGAGAGCATCGACGCTCGAACCGCATTCGCCGACTACGTGCCGATGCTGACCACCTGGCGCCGACTCCCCTACCTCGACCCCGGCCTACCCCTGGAGTTGCTGCCGGCACAGTGGCCCGGCGTCGACGCCGGTCAGGTCTTCGGCGACCTCGACTCGGCACTACAGACCCGTGCACGCGAGCACGTCCAGAACGTCGTCCACCCCGGCTGACGCGTCCCCGCAATTCCACCCCCGCTCGAGGATCGGATTGCGCGTTGCAATCCGGTCGTCGTTGCTGGGCGGAATCGAGGGAACGAGCCGGCGGCGGCGCGACTATCCGGCTGCCCGGACGCCCATCTTCTCCAAACGCGGAAGTACCTCGGCAGCAAAGTATTCCAGCTCACTGATGTAGTCGACGAACGACATGGTGATGCCGTCAAAGCCGGCGTCGGCGAACTGTGCGATCTGCGCGGCGACGTCGTCGGGGCTGCCGATCAGCGGACAGGTACCGTGTCCGGCGGCGAATCGTCCGCGGAAGGTGGCGAGCATTTCCTTGGTGAATGACTGAGCGTGCATGCCCTGCAGCGTCATCAGGTTGTCCACCGCCTCCCAGTCGGCGTTCTCGACGGCGTAGTAGTGCAGGTAGTCCTCGGCTTCGGCGCGTGTCGGCCGGCACACCACATGCGTCGGGGTCAGCACTCCGGTGCTGCGCCCCAGCGCAGTCGACGCGGCGCGAATCGAGGTCACCACGTCGGCACCCTGGACCGGATCGCCGACGATGGTGAACACCAGATCGGCGTTGCGGGCGGCGAAGTCCTTGCCCTGCGCACTCGATCCGGCATTCAGCACCGGCACCCGACCGCCGCGGGGCTTCGGCGCCCCCTCCAGACCGGTGAGGTTCCAGAACTCGCCGGTGTGATCCCACCGACCGTCGCGGCTCCACAGATCGGTGACGACGTCGAACCACTCCTGCGCCAAGGCATATCGTGAATCGTGATCCTGTGGCAGGTCGACGCCCATCGCCAGATATTCGGGCTGATTCCAGCCGGCGACGACGTTGATTCCGGCCCGTCCCGAGGCCACCTGGTCCATCGTCGCGATCTGCTTGGCCGTCACGACCGGATGATTGAACGCGGTGTGCACGGTCGCGAACGCGCGCAGCCGGGTCGTCGACGCCAGGATCGCGGTGGCCCACGGAATCGGTTCGAGCACTCCCTCATGGAAGTTCGTCTGCCCGCCGTAGCCGATCCAGCGGGCGATCGGCAGCATGAAGTCGATGCCCACCTCGTCGGCGAGCCTGGCAAGGGCGAGATTGTCGGCCCAGGAACCCGACCAGCGGTCGTCGATGGTGGTGACCGCCAAACCCCCGGAACAGTTCGACGAGAACAGCCCGAGTTGAAAGCGGTCGGCCGGAGTGGTTGCTGACATGGACAGCCCCTTGTGCAGTAGGTGAAAGAGATCGACTGTCATGGTCGACGATTCATCCGCATCGCACTATCCAGCAAGCGCGTCCACTATCCCCCGACGACGTTTATTGTGAGAGTGACACCACCGTCACGAACTCGTTACACGTCGGTCGGACGCTGGGAATCACAGCGACGACGAGGAGCCCCATGACCGTCGATGCCGGACCCATCCAGGCAACCAGCCTGTCCCTGACCCCGCTCGCCAATCACAACGTCCTGACCACCGATGATCTCGACGAGGCGCGGGCGTCGGTCGGGCGATCCCTGTGCCCGCATCGCTTGCGCGCCACCGGCTCTGTGGTTCGCGCAGTCCACAACGTGACGACGCTGGGTGAGTGCGGCTTTCACTACATCGATTATCGCGGCGGCGCCGAGGTCAGCACCGAAGGCTTGCCGTTCATCCTCGTACAGATTCCGATCGCCGGGCACTGCGTCATCAGTGCACAGGGCGACGATCGCATCGTCGGCGTCGGCCAAGCGGTGATCACTCCGACTGCCGTGCCGCTGCGGATGACCTACGGCTACGACAATCCGCGACTGATGATCCGGATCGATGCCGCCGCATGGGCCGCACGAGCCGAACCGTTCACCGCGGCTACCGAGGTGAACGCATCAGTGGTACTCGATCTGACCAGCGGCGCCGGACACACGTGGCGCACCCTCCTCGACCTGACCCTTGCCGAAGGCAACGATCCCACGCACGACGCGCGTTTCGTCGCATCGCTCTCGTCGGCCGTCGTCGATGGACTGTTGGCTGCCTGCCGAACCAACTCAGACCATGCATCGACTCGGGCCCGCGTCACGCCGCGGCGGCTGCGGAACGCATTGGAGATCGTCGAGAGTCGCTGTGCCGAGCCGCTGACCGTTGCCGAGATCGCCGCGTCCGCGGGCCTATCCGTACGAGAACTTCAGGGTGCGTTTCGGATTCATCTCGACACAACCCCGACCGCACATGTGCGTCGCGTACGCCTGGATCGGGCGCGCGCCGATCTGACCTCCGGCACGGTCGAGCACGTCACCGACGCCGCAACCCGCTGGGGCTTCGCGCATCTGGGACGATTCTCCCGGGACTATCGGGTCCGCTACGGCGAGACGCCGAGCCAGACGCTGCGACGTCACCGATAGACCGACGGCCCGACTCCCACACCCCGCCGTCCCCGGAGGGCGCAGTGTGGGGGCGTGTCGAGTGGGGGTCAACCCGCCTCATACGACGGCGCCGACGCCCTGGATCTCGATCTTCGCCTCAGGCTGCCACAGGCCGGTGACGCCGATACCGGCCATCGCCGGATAGTCCGAGACGCCGGTCATCTCGCGCCAGATGCGGCCGATCTCTTTGCCGTTGGCCTGGTACTCGGGGATGTCGGTGAGATAGATGGTCACCGAGAGCAGTCCTGCCGGGCTGCCGCCGGCCGCCTCGAGAGCCGTGAGGAAGTTGCCGAAGGCCTGGCGGAATTGCTCGATAATGCCGCCCTCGACGATCTTTCCCTTCGTGGTCAGCGCGGTCTGGCCGGCCAGGAAGATGAGGTCGCCGTGGCGGGTGGCGTGGGAGAACCCCGACGGCTTGAGCAGGGTATCCGGATTGACGAACGAGACGGACATGGGATTCTCCTCAACAGGTGCAGAGTGGGGCATTCTGTTATATCGTAGTTGTCACGATCGTCATGTGCACGCTATACGACATTTCGAGGAGAGAACCCGTGACCGGAACCACCGCCAGCGGTCCGGCCGTCCTGGCCACTCTGCGTACGCCTGCGGGTACCCGCGCCGCAATACGCATCGATGACGACACCTATTCGTTGCTGCCCAGCGCCGATGTCGGCGCCCTGCTCAGGGAGCCAGGCTGGCGAGGGTCGGCTGCGCAGACACAGGTGGCTCCCGTCGACACCGTCTCTGCTGCCGACGCCGACTACGCGCCGCTGGTCACCACCCCGACCAAGGTGCTGTGCTGTGGCCACAACTACCGCGGCCACATCGCCGAGATGGGTCGCGAGATACCCACGCATCCCACGATTTTCGCCAAGTTCGCCGACACGCTGATCGGCGCACACGACGACATCGTCATCGACGCCGCAGCGGCCGTCGGTCTCGACTGGGAAGCCGAACTCGCCGTCGTCGTCGGCACCACGATCAGAAACGTCGACGCCGCAACAGCCCGGGCCGCGATCGCCGGCTATACCGTCGCCAACGACATCTCGATCCGTCCGTGGCAACGTCACACCGGACAGTGGTTGCCGGGCAAGGCATTCGACGCGACCACCCCGATCGGACCGGTGCTGGTCACAGCCGCAACCCCGGACACCGCGGGCGGGTTCGATCCAGCCGACGGCCATGAGATCCGGTGCACCGTCAACACCACCGTCGAGCAGAAATCCGACGTGAACGATCTCGTGTTCACCGCCGCCGACCTACTCGCCTATATCTCGACCTTCACCACGTTGCGTCCCGGCGACGTGGTGCTGACCGGCACCCCGGCAGGTGTGGGAGCCGCGAGCACACCACCGCACTATCTGGGTGACGGCGACGTCGTGGTCACCGAGATCGACGGACTGGGGCGGTGCGCCAACCGCATCGTGATCAGCCCGGCACCCGCCCAGCCCACCACACACGAATGAGAGGTACCACCATGTCCACCACGGAATCCGCCACCAACCCCGCGCCAACCGTCTATTCTGACCAATTCCCCTGCGGCACTGTCCCTGTCGTCACCAAACACGGCCACGAGTTCAGTGCCACCGCGCAGTCCGGCGGGGCCGTGCGGGTCTCGGGCGTCAGTCCGCAGCACACCCCGGCCACCAAGATCTGGTACGGCAAGGTCTCCAACGAGCCGGGCTACCGCTCGCTGCCCCATCACCACGGCGAAGCCGAGACCGGCGGCTACGTGCTGACCGGGCACGGCCGCATCTACTTCGGCGAGAACTACTCCGAGTATGTCGACATGTACGCCGGCGACTTCGTCTTCGTGCCGCCGTTCATGCCGCACGTCGAGGCCAACATGAGCACCACCGAGGAACTCGTCTGGCTGACCGCGCGCACTCCCGACAACATCGTCATCAACCTCGACGAGGTCGACGACGCGACGTTGGAAGGGTACGTCCGAGGATGAGCACCCCGACCCAGACCGAGACCCCCGGCACCGAGACCTTCAGCCTCCTCGACGCCTTCGATCTGACACCCCAGACCGACCCGACCGCCGCCGATGCGCCCGACACCTTCACCGCGCGCCATCAGGTGATCCCGTCGGGTCGCGCCTACGGCGGCGAAGTGGTGGCTCAGGCGGTCACCGCCGTGTCGAAGACCGTCGGCGACGAGAAATCCATCCACTCCTTCCACGGCTACTTCCTGCGGCCCGGCGACGTGCACGAACCCACCAGCTGGACCGTCGACCGTACTCGCGACGGACGCGGATTCTCGGCGCGCGCGGTGACCGGCGTGCAGAAGGGCAAGGAGATCTTCACCGGTCTGGCGTCCTTCCACACCGGCGCGGGCTCGCCGGCGCATCAGGAACCAGCCCCCGAACTGCCCGATCCCCAGTCGCTGCCGACGTCGGCAGAGTTGCTCGTCGGGTCCACGGTGCGCGACGCGCGGTACTGGTCGTATCAGCGCCACTTCGACATCCGCCACGATCCGGGCGCGATCTACACCAGCATCACCGGACCGCGCGTGCACCGACAAACAGTGATGCTCAAAGCATTTCACGCACTACCCGACGATCCGGCAGTACATCGTCAGGCATTGGCGTATCTGTGCGACTACACCCTGCTCGAGCCGGCGCTGCGGTATCACGGTTACGCCTGGGCCGATGAGGGTGTGGTGACCGCGAGCCTCGATCACGCGATGTGGTGGCACAACGACGGCCGTGCCGACGAATGGATCGCACTGGTCCAGGACGTCCCGATCAGCGGCAATGGGCGAGCTCTTGCACGAGGCCAGATCTACGACTCCGCTGGTGTTCTCCTGGCCAGCGTCGTGCAAGAGGGCATGTTGGCTTTACCGTCGGAATCATAGAAACGCCGGCGGGCCTTCGGGGGCTACCGGCCCGGCTGTGACCGGCGCCGGGAACCGAGATGCCGCCGAATCGCCCGGACGACGACCATCGGGTCCCACTGCTGCCCGGCGAGGCCGCGGGTGAGTGGGTACCAGGCGAATCCGATCAGGGCCGAACACGCGTGCCCGATGTTGGTGACGGTGATGTGCGAGAGAAGCGGGACGACGTAGATCACCACGCAACCGGCGACGTACGCCCACCGCCACGGGCGGGCGATGTGATAGGCCAGCACCGCCGCGACCGCCGCCAGAAAGTAACTGACGCCGACGTCGTGGATGTGTACCAGGTCCGCACTCGCATCACCGGATGCGATGGCACGCCGCAGCAATCCCTCACTGGCATAGGTGGCGACGACGTGTGCGCTGAGACCGACCACGACGAAACGTGCGGTGCCGAGCCATCGTTCGGCCGGGATCAGGAAGATGCAGAAGAGGATCAGATACGGAAACCAGTACGAACCGTCGAGCCAGAACAGGCTCGCGAGGAGAACCTGGAACGGATCCTTCTGCAGATTGACGATATTGGTCGACTGATGACCGAGCACGTGGTTGAGATGCCTCGGCGACATCGAGTGCTGCAGGATGGTCGTCATCAGCAGGATCACGAGCCACACACAGGTCACGGGAGCGGAACGGATTCGATCCCAGATCCACGCGCCGGCGCTCGTCAGTCGGTCCACCTCGTCTCCCACTCGTCAGCCCCGATGATCAGTGTGCCGGTCGAGCGACGCCCGCGCCGGGGACCGGGACACACTCAGCGCGCGATGAGCCGCACGACGATGCCGAGCACGATCCCGATCGCCCCGGCGATCGCACCGACCGTCGCCCACCAGGTGAGGTCGTTGGCCAACGCATCGGTGGCCGCTCGGGTCAATGCGTTGCCGGTGGAGTGATTGACGAACTGGCGGTTGACCAGAGTCGTCGCGTTGAGCGCCGCCAGCCAGCTCAGCAAAGCTGCCAGCAACCCACCCAGACCGAGAGCGATCAGCACCGTCCCGCGTCGTCGGGCGATGAGCAGGGCAAGGAGGCCGGCGATCACGGCGACCGCGGTCGCGACGTATCCGATCGTCGTGATCTGTTGTCCGACTTTGTGATACCGACCGGCATCGAGCCCGCTGCCCTCGGCCATCGGCACCTCGATCTTGCCCGGCACCGAGGTCACCAAAGGCAGGTTGGCACTCTTGAGCGCCCGGTTCACCATCGCGGTGATATCGAGCTGCATCTCCTGGGAGCCACCCGCGGGGGCGGGATCGAAGAGCCAGGAATGCTGCTGGCGGACGAGATCGGCGAAGTCGGCGGGGAAGTCCTGTCCCTGCGTGTAACGCTTCGCGAACGGTTCGATCAGCGTCGACGCTCCGGGCACGTTGACCCGGGAGGACACCTGCTCGGTGATCTCGTCGGCGATGAACGCCTGCACCTGCGGGTCGTGCGCGAGCGGCGCAGCCACATCGGCGAAACCGTCGGCATCGACCACCCGCTCGGCGGCCCACATCGACGGCAGGGCGACGACGATGGCCACCATCGCGACAAGGGTCAGCAGCGCACTGAGAAACGTTCGCACCGGCACGAGGGTACCTGCCGAGATTCGCTCACTCGTCGGCGATGACCCGGGCCCGGCCGACGATCAGCGGATCGGGGGTGCCGACGAGCTCGTCGTTCTTGCCCTTGTAGTCGAACAGGCTGAGCACGTGGCGCATCGCGTTGATCCGCGCGCGCTTCTTGTCGTTGCTCTTCACCACCGTCCAGGGCGCGATGTCGGTGTCGGTCTTGGCGAACATCGCCTCCTTGGCCGCACCGTAGGCATCCCACTTGTCGAGCGACGCGAGGTCCATCGGGGACAGCTTCCATTGGCGGACCGGGTCGATCTGCCGGATCGCGAAGCGGGTGCGCTGTTCGAGCGGGCTCACCGAGAACCAGAACTTCACCAGGTTGATGCCGTCGTCGACGAGCATCTTCTCGAACGCCGGGACCTGATCCATGAACTGGTCGTACTGCTCGGGGGTGCAGAAACCCATCACACGCTCGACGCCGGCCCGGTTGTACCAGGAGCGGTCGAAGAAGACCATCTCGCCGCCCGCGGGCAGATGCTGCACGTACCGCTGGAAGTACCACTCGGTGGACTCCCGTTCCGAGGGCTTCTCCAGCGCGACGACCCGGGCGCCGCGGGGATTGAGATGCTCGTTGAACCGCTTGATCGTCCCGCCCTTGCCCGCGGCGTCGCGGCCCTCGAACACCAGCAGGTGACGCTGGCCGGTCTGCTTGGACCATTTCTGTAGTTTCAGCAGTTCGATCTGCAGCCTGCGCTTGGTCACCTCGTACTCGCGGCGACTCATCCGCTCCTCGTACGGGTAATCCTCACGCCAGGTGTCGACGACGTTGCGCTCGGGCAGCGTCAGCAGCACCGGATCGTCGTCATCGTCGTCATTCACCTCGAACTGGGTGGTGTCGTGTAGATCGACGAGGCTCTGCAGCGCTTCGCGCCCGTTGAGCTTGCTGAAGTCGGGGCCCAGGGTTTCCAGGTCGTGTAACTCGGTCACGGATCAACGATATGCCGCGGTCACGAACGTCGTGTGTCGAAGGGGTGAACGAGGAGACCCTCAGATCTGTGAAGTCAGACAGACCTGAGGAGTCGGACCCGTGAAAATCAGTTGTGCAGGTCGATCGAGCCGTACTTCAGGCACGCCTTGCCGCTGGTGGTGTCGGCGGCGGCGGCGAAACCGCCCGAGCAGCCGACGCCGGGCTGACCCGAGTAGGCCTGGCCTCCCCAGCCGCCGATGGCGACCGAGTACCCGCCGGCGCGGGCCTGGGCGACCGAGAGCGCCTTGGGTCCGGTGGTGATGGAGTAGGAGGTGCCGTTGGTGGTGGCCCCGGCCAGCGCCGACGAACCGGGCGCCTGGTTGATCGCGTTGGCGTTGCCGCCGCGGTCGGACACGGCCACCGCCGTACCCCCACCGGTCTCCTGCGCGCTGGCACTGCTGCCCACACCGGCGCGCGCGCCGCACCCGCTGGTGCCCTGAATCTGTTGCACCTCATGGCCATTCGTCGCGTTGCAGGTGACCGCCTGGGCACCACCGCCACCGAGGCCGAGACCCCAGATCGCTCCTGCGCCGCCGACGGCGACAATCAGGGCCCGTGCCGCAAACCTGTGAGTACGCAACGTGAATCGGCCTCCTCGCCGTATTGGGACAGCCATCTGGCGATGGCGGAAGTGATGACCAGATGGTCAGACTGAGCACAGCGTACTCCCGTCACCGACACCCGCCCGACCGACTCGGTCACGGAACGGCATCTATTGCCCGCGGACGGGTCGCCCCGCACCGGACCACCCGGACGCCAATGGGGCCTGCCGATCGAAATCGGCAGGCCCCGTTGAGTTTTGACGTCTGAAATCAGGCTTTTGCGCGGCGCTCCGACTCCGCGGTGAGACCTTTCTTGGCTGTCTCCACAGCCGTCTTCTGGCCACGTTTGACGAGCATGCCGGGCAGCTTCACCTTGAGGTCGATCTCGAGCTCGAACTCGACGTGCGACCCGTCGCCCGACGGTGTCACCGTGTACTTGCCCTGTTGCTCGGCCAGCATCTTGGACTCGATGAGACTCCACGAGCAGGTGTTGTCGGTCCACGCATAGGAGACGGTCTGATCATCGTTGACACCGGCGGCCGAGACGGTCATGGTGACCTGATCGGGCGTGCCGTCGTCGTGTTCGGACACGATGGCGGCCGCCTTGTGCGGACCGGACCATTCGGGCAGGGATTCGACATCCATCAGCACCTCCATCACGACCGACGGGGGTGCGGCGACATCGAACTCGGTTCTCGCAGAGACAGCCATGCGCAGAATGTACCGCGCGGTGAAGTGCCGCGGCAGGAGAACCTCGTCGGAGCGGGCCGGATCCGGCTGCAGCTCCGTCAGACCTCGCGGTCGACGAGGTTCAGCGGCCACGCCTCGTCGGGGATGTCGCGCACGCTGCAGGCGATGTCGGTGGCGGTGAACCAGCCGCGGAAGTGCAGGATCTCCCCGATCACCGGGTTGCGGACGGTGGCGTCGCACCGGAACCGCTGACGTTCCTCGTCCCATCCCTCGATGTACTTCATCTGGGCGCCGAACAGGCCCTTCATCCCGACCTTGGGGCCGCGGCCCAGCCAGCGCATCGGCCCGCTCTCCAGCAGCAGTTCACCGGCGGCGGTCACCGACGGCTCGATCGGGTAGAGCAGTTCGGGTCCGTCGCCGAAATAGTCGACGAGGCCGGTGCGTCCGGCCACGAGCAGCGAATTCAGTTTGCGGGTCCCCGAGGTGTAGTCGAAGCTGCGCAGCACGGCCAGATTCTCTCGACCCAATTCGTCGGTGTAGCAATAATGTCCCTGGCTGAACGGCACCATCCGGCTCGTCTTCGAGGGCAGCGCGTTGCGTTTGCCGTAGTACCAGAAGAACGGTGGCGGCAGCGCCGGGGTGATGTAGACCGACTCGAGGATGCCGGTCCCGATCTGGGCGACGTTCGAGGTGGAGTCGATGCTGTAGCGCCACGCGATGTTGGGGTGCAGACGGTCGAAGTCGGAGCCGAGGACATCTCGGTACACCGGTGTCATCGCCCCACCACCTCCCGCAGATGTGTGTCCCACGACATGTTTGAACGAGAAACCTACTCTGTCGTCGTTCACATCGGGAGCCCGAGGTGGTCGGGGCCCGCGCGACCCCGAGGGCCCGACGGGCGGGGATCAGTGTGCGGCGGCGTCGTCGCAGAGGCGTGCGAGCTCGCCGATGACCTGATCGAGTGGCGCCACGCTGCGCTGCGTCTGGCACAGCCCGACGGCCCCCTCGATGGCGGCGACGACCAGGTTGGCCAAGGAATCCGCACGCTCTGGGGCGACCCCCTCGGAGACCAGTCGGGCCGCGATCAGCCGCAGCCAGTTTCCGAAGATCTCGTCGGCCTCGTCGGCGACGGACGGCTCCGACCGACGGGCGAGACCCCCGGCGAGCACCGGGCAGCCGAACTGGAAGTCGGTGGCGACCAGCATCCGCCGCCACACGTCGCCGATGCCGATGATGGCCTCGGCGGGCGAACCCGGATGCTGACCTCCGATGCGGGTGGCGATGAAGTCACCTGCATAGCGCACCGCCTCGGTCATCAGCTGCGTCTTGCCACCCGGGAAGTGGTGATAGATCGAGCCGCGTGGGGCCGAACTGGCCGCGATGACGTCGCCGATCGAGGTGGCCGCCACACCGTCGCGACCGATCAGATCGGCGGCGTGCACCACCATGCGCTCACGCGGTCCGCGTGAGCGGGTCTTGGTCGTCACGATGTCGGTGGCCTCGTCACCCATCGGGCATCACTCCTATGTAGGCCTTCATAATTCGGTGCTTCTATGCAACCATACATAATCGTGACGACCTCAACGAACACATCCGCCGCCACCGACCCGAGCGCGATGTCGGGGCTCGAACTCCTGCGCGCCTGGCAGTCGACCCCCGACGACGACCGGCCCAGCATCGGCCGGTTGCTCGGTATGCGGCCGGTCCGCATCAAGGAGGGCGAGGTGCACTTCGCCGTCACCCCCAAGGCAGACTTCGCCAATCCGCTCGGCACCGTGCACGGCGGCATCTGTGCCACCCTGCTCGACTCGGTGATGGGCTGCGCGGTTCACACCACCCTGCCCGCCGGCGTCGGCTACACCACCCTCGAACTGAAGGTGAACTACATCCGGTCGGTGGCCCTCGACGCCGACGAGCTGACCGGCGTCGGCACCGTCATCCACGTCGGCGGACGCACCGCGACCGCCGAGGGCAAGGTGTTCTCCGCCGACGGAAAGCTGGTCGCACACGGCACGACGACGTGCATCGTGTTCCGGTAGCGCCGATCCCTTGGGGGCGTCGGAATACCTACTGCTGCAGCGGTATCCGCGTCCAGGGGCTGCTCGGATCGGTGAGCAGCATGCTCAGCACCGGACGCGTGCGGGCGCAGGACTCGTCGGCCGCGGCAGCAGGGTCACGGGTATCCTCGGCCGAGGCCAGCGCCCGACCCCACTCGAATCCGAGCGCAAACGCCATCCAGTCGGCGTAGCGCTGCTGTGCGCGCCGGCCCAGGTCGACGATCGCCGCCCATGCCCAGATCTCCTCGACCAGTCCCGCGCGATGACACATCCGCACCAACTCGACGGCCTGCCCGAGTTCCCACGCCGCGGTGCTGACCGGCACCTGCTGCGGCAGGTTGTGCGACAGTGCGACGGTCTGCACGACGGTCCGGGCTCGTGCGGCATCCACACCACTCGCGGCGGTGATCGCGTCGGCAGCCCCCGGGTCGAACCTCATCGCCGACCGCGGCACTCCCGGCTGCATGCGCGTCAGTCCCGCGAGGACGGCGTCGTAGTCGGCGGTGACCAGCCCGAGGGCCAGTAGTTCGGTGGTGTCGATGGCCGACGCGGTGTCGGTGATCGCCCATGCCCGACGGACGATCTTGCGGATCGAGCGGTCGCTTTCGGCCATCGTCAGGTGGTCGACGGGATCCTGCGACGTGGTGACGGCAAAGTAGGCGCCGCACGCCACGCCGCGGAGTTGCTCGACGGTTCCGGGATAGCCGCTCCATCGGATCGGGCCACCGGTGACCGGCATCGGCGGCGCAGCCATGGTCGGTGGCGCGGCCACCATCGTGGGTCGCGCCGCAACCATGGTCGGCGGAGCAGCCACCACAGTGGGCGGCGCGGGGACAACCGTGGGCGGGGCGGTCGCCGTGACGACGGTTGGCGAGCTCGCCACACCGTCCTCAGCGCCACACAGTGCCGCTCGCAGCGCGGCGGCGAAGTCACGACACGACGGGTAACGCCGGGCGGGGTCGGCCGCGCAGGCACGGCTGGTCACCCTTTCGATCTGAGAGTCCACCGCGCTCCCGAGCATGTCGATCGCGGTGCGGGCGAGCTGCGTCTGATCGTCGACGAGTTCGGCGGGATCGGCGAGGACGAAGCCCGTCAGGTAGGGGCGGTGGTGCGCGTCGAGCAGTATCTCGCCGGCCCGGATGTCGGTGTGCGCGAGGCCGTGCGCGTGCGCGTGATCGAGGGCGTCGGCGACCGCCGTGACGATCTTGGTCACCGTGTCCGCCGACAGCTTCGTTCCGGATTCGGCGAGGAGGGTCCCGACATCACCGCCGTCGACGTACGCCGTCGACACCCACGGCATCCCGTCCCCATCACTGCCACAGCCACTGTCGCCACGATCGTGGACCGGGACGATATGCGGATGCAGCAGCGACGAGGCGATGTCGACCGCGCGAGTGAATCGGGCGCGGGCGTCGGCATCCTCATCCGACCCGGGATGCGGCACAGTCAGGACATCGCGTCGGGGCAGCCGCGGGTGGTCGGCCAGATAGCGATCCCCGGCAGCACTCGGCCGCAGCCTCTGCACGATTCGGTAGCCGGCGATGTCGTCGCCCACGGACGGAGTCGTCATGAGCGAGGACGCTACCGCGGTGGCGCTGCAGCCGTGCCGGCACCGCCGGCCCGCGACGTCAGTTCAGGAAGGACTCCCGGAGCCGCCGTTGGTCCTCGACACCGATCTCGAGACCGCGGCTGAAATATCCCTCGATCCCGCCGTAGGTCGAGTCCACCTCGGCGAAGGCCGCGTCGAGGTAGGCGGCATCCACCCCGAGCACCGGAATCAGTAGGTCGGGATCGCCACCGGCGGCGGCGAAGTCGTCGAAGATCGGTCGCAGCGCCGGGACGAGGCGCTCGTTGGTCAGCAGATAGTCATGGTAGACATCGTCTTTCGCCACGCCCATCAAGGCGAGAAAGGATGCCGCCGCCCAGCCGGTCCGGTCCTTGCCGGTGGTGCAGTGAAAAAGCGCGGGCGCTCGATGCTCGCCGAGCAGCCCGCGATAGAAGGACCGGTAGGACGAGCGCGCGCTGGGCAGCGACACCAGGTCCCGGTAGGTGCCCGCGATCAGGTTCCGCGCCTTGCCGTCGGACAGTTGCTGACCGGCGATCGCCACCGTCTTCGGATCCGACAGGAAGGCCCCGATGTTGGCCGGGATCGCCATGGCCGCGTCGGCGAGCACGTCGAGGTGGATGTCGATGACATCGTCGAGTTGGGGATCGGGCAACGCTTTCCGCTCGGTGGCCGAGCGCAGATCGTAGATCGTGCGCAGGCCCAGCGCTTCGAGGTGCGGCAGGTCGGCGGTTGCCATGGCGGAGAAGTCCGTCGACCGGTACAGCTGTCCCGACCCGACCGTCCGATTGTCGGCGGTCGCCCACCCGCCGAGATCACGCAGGTTGGGCAGGGTCTGGACGGGACTGGGAGCACCCGGCGACGAGGTCATCGCACGAGTATCCCAAACCGGCACCCGCCGAAGCATCGAGCGCGTCCGGGAATTCATCTCCTGTTCGGATATCCTGAACGCCGTGGTCGAGCACTCCCCCTCCGGACGTCACCCCGGCGCCCGAATCCGCAGCGCCCGCATGACGAGCGGGGTGTCGCTGCGCGAATTCTCCCGCCGGATCGGGATCAGCCCTGCGACGCTGAGCGCCACCGAGAACGAGCGGACGGGCATCAGTGTCGAACGACTCGAGACCATTGCCGCGGCACTGGGCATCCACCCCTCGACACTGCTCGAGGACGGCCCCCCGCCCGCCTTCGACGAGCCCGCGAACACCGATGATGACGCGGGCACCTCACGGGCGTGGCGCGATTTCGGCGGTGCCGAGGTCGCCGACCCCGTTCTCGATGCGGCGCTGAGTTGCATTGTGGCCAAGGGATATCACGGGTGCTCCATCCGCGACATCGCCGACGCCGCCGGGCTGTCGGTGGCATCGTTGTACCACCATCACGAGAGCAAGCAGGCCATGCTCGTCGATCTGTTCGACCAGACGATGACCGAACTGCTCGATCGCGCGGCAGGAGCGCGGGACGACGCGGGCGGCGACCCGGTGCGCGCCTTCACCCTCATGGTGGAAAGCCTTGTCCTGTATCACAGTTACCGTCGACGGTTGTCGTTTCTCGGCGCCACCGAAATGCGCAGCCTCGTCGAACCCAACCGGCGCCGGATCGCCGATCGGCGAGTAGCGCTGCAGCGCATGTTCGACACGGAGGTCGATCGCGCCGCCGCGCAGGGCCGGTTCGGCGCCCCGCGCCCCCGTGACGCCTCCCGCGCGGTCGTCGGACTGTGTATCGGCGTCGCCGACTGGTACGACCCCGACGGTCCCGACACCCCCGAGCGGATCGCCGCGCTCTACACCCGGTACGCCCTCAATCTCGTCGGTGCACGCCCGTAGTCAGCAGGCTCGACCCACATTGTTCGGATAAGCCGAACAGCTCGCGGTGAAATGTGCTCCCGGCAAAGCCGTGACGGTCGCCGGTTCTGGTGTCTGATCACAGTATTGACAGGCACATGACCAACAGGCACCCTTATCGTGACCGATCGATCGCTCAGTTGTCATGGGCGTCGAGCACCCCCACCGAGAGGACCCACCCGTGACCGCATCCGAGAAGACGTTGCAAGGACGCACCGCCATCATCTCCGGCGGCAGCCGTGGAATCGGTGAGGCCATCGCGGTCCGGCTGGCCCGCGCGGGCGCCAACATCACCCTGCTGGCCAAGACCGCCGAGCCGCATCCGAAGCTTCCCGGCACCATCTACACCGCGGCGCAGGCCATCGAAGAGGCCGGCGGACAAGCACTGCCGATCGTCGGCGACATCCGTGACGATCAGCAGGTCGCCGACGCCGTCGCCGCGACCGCCGAACGCTTCGGCGGAATCGACATCGTCATCAACAACGCGAGCGCACTGAACCTCACGGCGACCGCCGAGATCGACATGAAGCATTACGATCTCATGCAGGACATCAATGCGCGCGGCGCATTCTCCTTGTCCCGCAGCGCAATCCCCCACCTCCGCAAGTCCGACCACGCGCATGTGCTTACCCTGTCACCGCCGATCTCCCTGGAGCCGCACTGGTTCGACGAGATCGGCACCGCCTACACCGTGTCGAAATTCTCGATGACGATCGTCGCCCTGGGCCTGTCACGAGAACTGGCCGCCGACGGCGTCGCGTCGAACTGCCTGTGGCCGCGCACCACCATCAGCACCGCGGCCGTGCGGAACATCCTGAGCGAGAAACTGATCGCCCGCAGCCGCAGCACCGAGATCATGTCCGACGCCGCGTACGCGATCCTGTCGAAGGACCCGTCCGCGGCCACCGGCCAGTGCTACATCGACGACGAGGTGCTCTCCGCCAACGGCGTCACCGACTTCGCCAAGTACCGCACCGTCGACAGTGACGACGAGCTGGAGCTCGATTTCTGGACGACCCGCCGATAAGGGTTGCGGTGAGATCGGCGAATCCGGTCTCAGCAGGACGCAGCCCGGGCTAGGATCGTCGCCAGCGTCGGCGGTGTCGAGGAGGTAGGGCATGCCCGGAGCACGCTCCACAGGACGTGATCACACCCATCTCGAGGTCGAGGACTACGACCGGATCTTCGGCGTCCTCGAACGCGTCCAGGACGCCGAATCACTGACCGAATTCACCGGCGAACTGCACGAAGCCCTCGGTACCCGGTTCGATCTGCGCAACACCACCTGCTTCACCGGACCGACCTACGATGCGCTCTTCGACGATCCGCAGCCCGTACTTCAGGGCCGGATGTTGCCGCTGTTCCGGATCTATCACGCCGGTCTGCGCTACGACGACGTGTTCCGGCTCCCCGAGGCTCACGCGATCCTCGCCCGCACCGCGGCCCTGTCGGCCCATGAGCTCAAGGATCTACCCACACCCACGCGGGATTATCTGGCACGCCTGCGTGATTCCGACCTCGACGGCGTGCGGACCATCTATCTGCGCCATCCCGGTGGGCACAGTCTGATCGGCCTGTTCTCGCACGAGGCCAACCCGCCCAAGGCCGACATGGCAGTGCTGCGACTCCTGGGCAAGCAACTCGCCGCCATCGCCCGCCACCTGCCCGAGCATCGGGCACCGGCCCTGACGAAACTGACCCGTCGTCAGCAGGAGGTCGCGCAGTTGGTCGCGCAGGGCCTCACCAACGCCGAGATCGCGGCCGTCCTGGTGGTTGCCGAGGACACCGTGAAGAAACACATGAGCCAGATCCTGGCCGTCACCGGTTGCCGGTCCCGGACCGAGCTCGCCCTCTGCCTGGGCTGAGCCCGGCCCGAAAGTCGCGTGTGAGCCGGCGATTTTCGGTCAGGAATGTCCCCGTGACGGGCGTAGATCACGCCGCAGCACACGCCACACGTGCGCACGACTCCCCGAACAGGCCCAGAACAACTCCACCTTCGTGGAATATCGCGGCGCGCCGGCCGGTGTGAGCCTGGTTACAGCCCGGCCACCGTTCGACGCCGGCCACACTCGGAGGAAGTCTCGTGTCTCGACTCAAGTTCGGAACCTTCATCGCACCGGTCCACAAGCCGGGCAAGAACCCGACGCTCGCCCTCGCACAAGATCTCGAACTGATCGAACATCTCGATCGGCTCGGCTATGACGAGGCGTGGATCGGCGAACACCATTCCGCGGGATCGGAGATCGTCGCGTCGCCGGAGATCTTCATCGCCGCCGCGGCCGAGCGCACCAAGCACATCAAGCTCGGCACCGGTGTCACCTCGATCGCCTACCACAACCCGCTGTGGGTCGCCGATCGCATGGTGCTGCTCGACCACCTCACCCGCGGCCGGGTGATGCTCGGCGTCGGTCCCGGATCCCTGCCCACCGACTCGGCGATGATCGGCCTGAATCCCATTCAGACGCGGGAGATCCTCGAGCCCAACCTCAGCATCATCCTCCGGCTCCTCGCCGGGGAGACGGTGACGGAGAAGACGATCACCCACGAGCTGATCGACGCCCGGTTGCAGCTGCGCCCGTACTCCGACATCGAGGTCGCCGTCGCCGCGGTCGCCTCGCCGACCGGCGCCCGCCTGGCCGGCACCTACGGGCTCGGACTACTGAGCATCGGCGCGACGTTGACCCCCGACGGCTTCGACGCCCTGGCCCATCACTGGAACGTCGTCAACGAGCGCGCAGCCCACTCCGGTACACAGGTCGATCGCTCCGGCTGGCGGCTGGTCGGTCCGTTCCACATCGCCGAAACGCAGGAGCAGGCCTACCGCGACGTCGAATACGGCATCGAGCACTGGTTCGAGTACTTCCAGCACATCGCCGCCTTCCCGCAGATGGCGGTGTCGGGCAGCAACCTTCGCGAGATGATCGACTTCATCAACAATGCCGGGATCGGCGTCATCGGCACCGCCGAAAAGGCGCGCGCCCAGGTCCAGCGTCTGGTCGATCAGTCCGGCGGATTCGGCTCGATGCTGCTGATGGGCCATGACTGGGCCGACGTCGCCGCCACCAAACGCTCGTACGAGATCTTCATGCGCGATGTGGTCCCGCACTTCCAGGGCCAGTACCAGCCGACCGTCGACGCCGCCGAGCACGCCCGCACCGTGCGTGAATCCCACGCACAGGCCCAGCTCAAGGCGGTCGAGCACATGACGCAGAAGTACCAGGAGGAGACGCAGGCCCGCTGACCGGCCGACCGAGCGATACCACGGCAACCCAGGTCTGGAAATTCTATGGAAAGAGTTGTCTCCCATCATGACTGACTTGCGATCCAGTACCGTCGACGCGATTCTGCGGCGGACCGCACGGCGCTACCCGAACGTCACGGCGATCGTCTTCGACGAGCGTTCGTGGACCTACTCCGAACTCGACGACATGGTCACCCGCGCGGCGCATGCCCTGCTGTCGCGGGGGCTCGTCCACGGCGATCGGGTGGCCACCTACGGCCGTAATTCGGATGCGTATCTGGTGGCGTTCCTGGCGTGCTCACGCGCCGGCCTCGTCCACGTCCCGGTCAACTATGCGCTGACCGGTGAGGAATTGCGGTATCTGATCGACGATTCGGGCGCCGCACTGGTACTCGTCGATCCGGATCTGGCGACATATGTGAGCGCGGCGTCGTCGGTGGCACACAGCCCGCTGCACGGTGGCCCCGACGGCCTGCTGGAATCCTCGACGACCGGCGCGGTTCCGGTGGTCGACATCAAGATCGCCGACACCGATCTGGTGCAGCTGCTCTACACCTCGGGGACCACCTCGCGCCCCAAGGGAGCGATGATGTCGCATCGGGCGCTGATCCACGAGTACTTCTCCTCCATCGAGGCACTCGACTACGCCCGGGACGACAACCCACTGCATGCCATGCCGCTCTACCACTCGGCCGGCATGCACGTCCTGATGATGCCCTACATCGCGATCGGCGCGACCAATCGCCTCATCAAGGCCCCGGATGTTCCCACGGTTCTGCGTCTGATCGAGTCCGAGCGGATCGGGTCGATCTTCCTCGCGCCGACGGTCTGGGTTCCGTTGTCGCAGCACCCGGATCTGGCGACGCGTGATCTCTCGTCGTTGCGCAAGGCGATCTACGGTGCGTCGATCATGCCGCTTCCCGTGCTGGCGCGCCTACAGGAACGACTGCCGGATCTCGGCTTCTACAACGCCTTCGGTCAGAGTGAAATCGGTCCGCTGGCAACCGTTCTGCGGCCCGAGGGCCATGCCGCCCGGCCCGCCTCGTGCGGCCTTCCGGTGCTCAACGTGGAGTTACGGGTGGTCGACACCGACGGCAACGACGTGGCACCGGGAGACAGCGGTGAGGTCGTCTACCGCTCGCCGCAATTGTGCGACGGTTACTGGAACAATCCCACCGCAACGGCAGAAGCCTTCCGCGACGGCTGGTTTCATTCCGGTGACCTGGTCACGATCGACGACGAGGGCTACGTCACCGTCGTCGACCGCATCAAGGACGTCGTCAACACCGGAGGAATCCTGGTGGCCTCGCGTGAGGTGGAGGATGCCCTCTACACCCATCCGGCGGTCGCCGAGGTGGCGGTCATCGGTGTCCCCGACGAGAAGTGGATCGAGGCGATCGCGGCCTTCGTGGTGCGTTCCGGCGAGGTCGAAGAGGCCGAACTGATCGCGCACACCCGCGAACAATTGGCAGGATACAAGGTGCCCAAGCAGATCCACTTCGTCGAGAGCCTTCCGCGCAACGCCTCCGGCAAAATCCTCAAACGCGAGATCCGTCGCGACGTCCTCGACGCACCGGTCGGCGAGGTGGCCCGATGAGCCTCGAGGATTTCCGACATGTGTTGGGGCACTTCCCCACCGGGGTGACCGTCGTGACCGCGATGACGCAGGAGGGTCCCAGCGGATTCTGTTGCCAGTCGTTCTCGTCCCTGTCTCTCGACCCGCCGATGGTGCTGATCCTGCCTGCCCGGACGTCGACGACGTGGCCGCGGATCGAGGCTGCCGGACGATTCTGTGTGAACGTCCTCGGCCACGATCAGGCCGACCTCGCACTCGGCTTCGCCCGTTCCGGCGGCGACAAGTTCGCCGGTGTCACATGGGCGCCCGGCCACAACGGCGCACCGCGCGTCGAGGGCGCCTGCGCCTGGATCGAGGCCGAGGTCGCATCGATCGGCGACGGCGGCGATCACGTCGTCGTCCACGGCCGGGTGTCCGAACTCGCCGCCGACAGTTCGGTGGCGCCGTTGATCTTTCATCGCGGCGAGTTCGCACAGCTCAACTGTGCGTGACCCCCACACTCCCCCATCTCCCGAGAAACCGAATCGCAGGAAAACATCATGCGCGCAGCAATGTTCTACGGACAACAACACGTCGAGATCGTCGATGCCGACGAACCGACACCCTCGACCGGCCAGGTCAAGATCAAGGTGGGATTCAACGGGATCTGCGGGTCGGATCTCCACGAATACTATGCCGGCCCCCTCAACATCCCCACCGAACCGCACCCGCTGACCGGGCAGCAGGCACCGCTGATCCTGGGCCACGAGTTCTCTGGGACCATCACCGAAATCGGTTCGGATGTCCAGGGATTCGCAGTCGGTGACCGGGTTGCTGTGGAGCCCATCTACTCCTGCGGCACGTGCGACCGATGCACGAGCGGGCATTACAACACCTGCGCCCAGATAGGCTTCCACGGGTTGATGGCCGACGGCGGGATGGCCGAGTACACCGTCGTACCCACTCACATGCTGCACAAGCTGCCCGACGATCTGCCGCTGGAACTCGGCGCACTGGTCGAGCCGATGTCGGTGGCCTACCACGCCGCCTGCCTCGGTGAGGTCGGCCCGGGCGATCACGCCCTCGTCTTCGGGGCCGGGCCCATCGGCATCGGGCTGTGGTACGCACTTCGCGGGCTGGGGCTCACCGACGTCACCGTCGTGGAACCGTCGGCCCCGCGTCGCGAGGCCATCGCCGCTCTCGGTGCGCGCGTGCTCGATCCGACCACCGACGACGTCGTCGCGGTGATCGCGAAGGACACCGATGGCCGTGGCGCCGACGCGGTGTTCGACGCCGCAGGCGTCACCGCGACCGTGGCGACCGGATTGGCATGTCTGGCAGCACGTTCGCCCTTCATCTGTGTCGCCGTCTACGAGAAGCCGATCGAGACCCCGTTGCTCAGCCTGCTGTTCGGCGAGTCCCGCATGCAGGGCTCACTGGGCTACACGTCCGCCGACTTCGACGCGGTCATCGAACTGATGGCGGCCGGGCATTACGACACCACAGGTTGGGTCACCACGGTGCCGATCGACGACGTCGTCGCCGAGGGCTTCGACGCACTGCACGCCGGGAAGAAAATGAAGGTCCTCATCGAGCCGTAGGGCTCAGCGGTCGGTTCCCAGGACTGCGCGTCGGGCGCCCGACTCGTCGCCTGCTGCCGTCGGGATCTCACAGACGCCGTCCCTGCACACGGCCCCGTGCCCACCGAGCATGGCGAACCCGTGTGCAGGGGCTGCGGATTCGTTGTGCGTCACGCCTTCTTCCTCGACGCGTGACTCCTCAGGCATCGGCGCGCTCCCGCGCCACCGTGCGCAATGCGTCGGCGAAGGTCTCCGGCGACTGCGCGCCCGAGAGACCGTAACGTCCGTCGATCACGAAGAACGGGACGCCACTGATGCCGTACGCACGGGCCTGCGCGATGTCGGCGGCCACGGCGTCGGTGTAGGTGCCGTCGGTCAGGGCGCGAAGCGCGGCGTCGCGGTCGAGTCCGATGTCGGCCGCGAGATCGGCGAGATCGGCGGCCCGTCCCACATACCGGCCCTCGGTGAAGTACGCGCGGAACAGTCGTTCGGCCATGTCGAGCTGGCGCCCTCGGGCTTTCGCGAAATGCAGCAGTTCGTGCGCCTTGAGCGTGTTGGTGTGCTGTAGCGCGTCGAAGTCGTAGGTCAGTCCCGCCTCGGCGGCGATCGCGGTGACCTGCGCCAGCATCTGCCCGACCTGATCGCGCGGCATGCCCTTGTGGCCGACGAGGAAGTCGACCTCGGTGCCGTCGAAGTCGACCGGGGTGTCGGGGGCCAGCTCGAAGCTGTGATAGGTGACGGTGACGCGATCGGCGAGACCGGATTCGGCGAGACCGGCCTCGAACTTCCGCTTCCCGATGTAGCACCACGGGCAGGCGATGTCGGACCACACGTCGACGGGGATCGTTGAACTCACGAGCCGTTCAACCGTCGTCATCGGGCCGGCATTCCGGCCACGCGCGGCAGACAACGCCGAAGGCCGGCCACCCCCGTGGGGTGACCGGCCTTCGTACTGTCGTGCGTCAGAGGGAGACCGGGCTCAGAAGCCCATGCCGCCCATCTCGTCGCCACCCGGCATGGCCGGGGCCGGGTTCTTCTCCGGCTTGTCGGCGACGACGGCCTCGGTGGTGAGGAACAGCGCCGCGATCGAGGCTGCGTTCTGCAGCGCCGAGCGGGTGACCTTCACCGGGTCGTTGATGCCTGCGGCCAGCAGGTCCTCGTAGGTGCCGGTGCCGGCGTTGAGGCCGGTGCCCTTCGGCGAGTTGAGGATCTTGTCGGCGACGACGCCCGGCTCGAGCCCGGCGTTGAAGGCGATCTGCTTGGCCGGAGCCGACAGCGCAACCTTGACGATGTTGGCGCCGGTGGCCTCGTCACCCTCGAGCGAGAGTGCGTCGATGGCCGGCTCGGACTGCAGCAGGGCCACGCCACCGCCGGCGACGATGCCCTCTTCGACGGCAGCCTTCGCGTTGCGGACGGCGTCCTCGATGCGGTGCTTGCGCTCCTTGAGCTCGACCTCGGTGGCCGCGCCCGCCTTGATGACCGCAACACCGCCGGCCAGCTTGGCCAGGCGCTCCTGCAGCTTCTCACGGTCGTAGTCGGAGTCGCTGTTCTCGATCTCGGTGCGGATCTGCGCCACGCGACCGGCGATCGCGTCGGCATCACCGGCGCCGTCGACGATGGTGGTCTCGTCCTTGGTCACGACGACCTTGCGGGCGGTACCGAGCAGCTCGACGCCTGCACCCTCGAGCGAGAGGCCGACCTCTTCGCTGATTACCTCGCCACCGGTGAGGATGGCGATGTCGGCCAGCATGGCCTTGCGACGGTCACCGAAGCCCGGGGCCTTGACGGCGACGGACTTGAAGGTGCCACGGATCTTGTTGACGACCAGGGTCGAAAGGGCTTCGCCCTCGACGTCCTCGGCGATGATCAGCAGCGGCTTGCCGGCCTGGATGACCTTCTCCAGCAGCGGCAGCAGGTCCTTGACGGTCGAGACCTTGCCCGACACGAGCAGGATGTAGGGGTCCTCGAGGACGGCTTCCTGACGATCGGCGTCGGTCACGAAGTAGCCCGAGATGTAGCCCTTGTCGAAGCGCATGCCCTCGGTGAGCTCCAGCTGCAGCCCGAAGGTGTTGGACTCCTCGACGGTGATGACGCCCTCTTTGCCGACCTTGTCCATCGCCTCGGCGATGAGCTCACCGATCGATGCGTCGCCCGCGGAGATGCCGGCCGTCTGAGCGATCTGCTCCTTGGTCTCGACCTCCTTGGCGCTCTTGAGCAGCGACTCGGTGACGGCCTCGACGGCCTTCTCGATGCCGCGCTTGAGGCCGAGCGGGTTGGCGCCGGCGGCGACGTTGCGCAGACCCTCGCGCACGAGCGCCTGGGCGAGCACGGTGGCGGTGGTGGTGCCGTCACCCGCGACGTCGTCGGTCTTCTTGGCAACTTCCTTGACGAGCTCCGCGCCGATCTTCTCGTACGGGTCCTCGAGCTCGATTTCCTTGGCGATGGAGACACCATCGTTGGTGATGGTGGGGGCGCCCCACTTCTTCTCCAGAACGACGTTGCGACCCTTGGGGCCCAACGTCACCTTGACAGCGTCGGCGAGGCTGTTGAGGCCCCGCTCGAGGCCCCGGCGGGCCTCTTCGTCGAACGCGATTTGCTTGGCCATGGGTAAGTGATCCTCCGATAGGGGGTGACACCAGGTATCTATGGCCGGACTCGGTGCCCGCGACGGACGACCGGTGTGTCATTCGGAACCGATCTCACCGTCCCGACCTGGCACTCACGGTCCGTGAGTGCCAACGTCCGTTTTAGCACTCGACCATGGCGAGTGCAAGGTCTGGTCGGACCCGTCAACCGTGAGCCACGAGCAGCGGCACGAGTTGTTCGTCGGCGGTCCACGCGCCGTGGTGCCCGATCATCCTCGCCTCGAGCGGTTCGACGTCGCCGCGGACCAGCACGGTGCGGTCGCGGGCGACGGCCACGACATCGCCGATCCGCTGCGCGATGTCCGGGTCGACCGCGATGCCGAACCACGCTTCGTCGACGGCCTGCTCGCGCGTGACGACGCGGGCTTCGGCGCCGAGTTCGGCCGTCCACGTGGCGAGGACGTCGTCGCGGGCACCGTGGGCGACATAGAGGTGGCGCACCCGCGGTTCCCCGGCGATCATCTCCACCCCGGCCGTCCAGAGCGGGTCCGCGTCGAGGTCGACGCGCCGGCCCGCGGCGAGCATGCCGTGATCACCGGTGACCGCGAGCACGGCGTCGGCCGGCAGATCGGCGACCAGGTCGGCGACGAGCGCGTCGACCGTGCACAGGGTGCGCACCCATTCCTCCGAGCCGGGGCCGTATCGGTGTCCGGCGGCGTCGAGGTCGGAGAGGTAGGCGTAGACGAAGCCCCGTCGACCCGACCGCCGCGCCAGCGCGGTGCCCACACCCTCACGAACGAGGTCGGGTGTATTGGCGGCCAGATGGCGTCCGGTGGCGCGGAAGGCCACCTGGGTCAAGCCGGTTCCGCGGAACTCCCCGGGCATCACGTAGCTGATCGACACCCCGTGCTCGGCGAGTCCGGCGAGCGCACCGGCGAGTGGGGCGACGAGATCGGGTGGATAGGTGGCCATGGCCGATGGTCCGTCGGCGGCGTCCATGGTCCAACGCAACGCGTTGAGCATCCGGCGCGGACCCGTGGTGCGGCAATGGTCGTCGGGCCGGAAGGCGTAACCGATGATGCCGTGCAGGCCGCATGCGGTACCGGTGGTCAGGCTGGTGATGGAGGTGGCGGTGGTGGCCGGGAACCCGGCCCGCAGGGTGGTGGCGTGCAGCGCCGACAGCGTCGGCGCGACATCGGCATGACGGTGCAGCAGCCGATCACCGAGACCGTCGACGAGCAGCAGTACGACGTCGGCGGCCGCGACTTGCGGCATCGACGCAACCGGTTGCGGACCGACACCCAACACACCTGCGGCCCAACCCATTACACCGGCAAGGGTGTTGGGGTGGCCGGCCCACTGCGTCGGTGGGAGTTCGTCGAGCGACTCGCCGGGGATGTCGGTGGTCATGACCCGCCATTGTGCACGAACCGGCGCGCGGTCAGGACCGCAACAGCCGTACCAGTACGCCCGCCGCGTGCGCGCATGCGGCGCGCTGCGCGCCGTCGGCGTCACCGGCCTCCAGCGCGGCGACGATCCGGCGGTGTTCGGTGACCGCGAGCCGGCGGTTGACCTCGAGTGCCCACATGTCCGAGCGGTACAGGTGCGACTGGGTGTCGAGTTTGAGCAGGGCGTCGCACAGCGGTTTGTTGCCCGAGAGCGTACGGACCGCGGTGTGGAAGTCGAGGTCGAGTTCGGCGTCGCGCCGATGGTCGGCGGGACTGTCGAGCATCTCCTCCTGACGGCGCACGTGCTCCCACAGGATCTCGAGGTCGGCGAAGGTGACGCGGGCGGTGGCCTGCCGGGCGGCGAGGCCGTCGAGCACCTCGCGAACCTCGAACACCTGGCGCAGCATGTCCTCGTCGAGCACCGCGACCTTGGCCCCGACGCGCGGGGTGTATTCGGCGAGACCCTCGACGACGAGTTGCTGCACCGCCTCGCGCACCGGGCTGCGCGACACCTCGAGCCGGGTGGCGAGCCCGGGCACGCTCAGTGGCGTCCCCGGGGCCATCGTCCCGTCGAAGATCTCGTCGCGCAGCCGACGCAGGACGGCCTGGGTCAGCAGTGCCCCATCGCTGTTGTCGACGCTCATCGTCTTGCAGCGTAATCGGCGCTCACGCCGGGCGTGCCGCGCCGACGCGCGCCGCCTCCCGCTCGGCACCCTGCGGTGCGATCCCCGACTTCATGCCGGCCAGCTTGGCATTGATGTTGTCGGCGATGGTGATCGGCGGGTATCCGGGCTGATCGGTGCGAGCACATCCGGGCAGGGTCTCGATGACGGCGTCGTGGTTGCCGTCGAAGAAGAACGCCGCCGAACGCCGGCGCAGGATACGACCGTCGACGACCGGCGGATCGACGCGATGGATCGTCGAACGCCACCGGTCGTTGGTCCAGCGTGCCATCGCGTCGCCGAGATTCACGATGAGCGCACCGTCGGCGGGCTCGACGTCGTGCCAGACGCCGTCGTGGTCGAGGACCTGTAGCCCGGGCACCTGATCGGCCCACAACACGGTGAGGATCCCGAAGTCGGTGTGCGCGCCCATCCCGGTGAGCTCACCGATCAGGTCGATCTCCCCCTCGGGCAGGGTGTAGTTGTTCATCTTCAGCGCGTCGATGGAGTGGTCGACCATCGACGCGAAGTACCCATCGGGAAGACCGAGCGCATCGGTGAACGCGCACAACAGGATTCGGGACACGGTGCGCGCCTCGTCGAACCACCGCTCGACGGCCGGCCGGAACCCCGGTGCCGCGTCGGGCCAGGTGTTGTCGGGATAGCTCACCACCGGCAGCCTGGACACCCCCGGATACCAGTCACGTTCGGAGCCGACGGTGAACGCCTCGTAGAAGTCGTTCATCTGATTCGCTGCGGCCACACCGAGACTCATGCTCAGCGACTCGCTCTTGGGCGGACTGTAACCGCGATTCTCCCCCGCCCGGGTGTAGCGCTTCTTGACCTCCAGCGGCAGGGCGTAGAACTCGTCGAGTGCATCGGCCAGGCCGGTCATCACCTCCGGTGCGACGCCGTGGCCGACGATCTGGATGAAACCGACTCCGGCGCAGGCCTCGTCGAGGGCACGGGCGATCTCGGCACGCGCCGACGGGTCGGCGTGCGGGTCCCGGTACGCGGAGATGTCGATGACGGGGACGTGAAACATGGTGAGCCTCTTTCGGAAGTGGGATGTGAGCGGGTCTGATCAGCGGCGCCGGTGCACGAGCGCATTGAGCACGCTGAACACGGCGAACACCGCGATCCCGAACAGCGACGCGAGGATGATCGCGGCGATGAGATCCTCCGATTGCAGTCGCGAGCGGTAGATGTCGAGCAGGGTACCGATGCCGGGCTGGCCCTTGGCGAAGAACATGTCGCCGATGATCGCACCGACGACGACGAGACCCGACGCGGTACGGAAACCGGTCATGATCGCCGGAAGTGCCGAGGGCAGTTCGAGTTTCCACAGCCGGGCGGGCATCGATGCGCGCGACAGGGTAAACAGTTCGTGGGCTCCGCGGTCCACCGACATCAGCCCGAAGTGGGTGTTGGCGATGATCGGGAAGATCGCGATGACGACGCACACGATGGTTCGGGCGGTCATGCCGTAGCCGAACCACAATCCGATGAGCGGCACGATGGCCAGCACCGGGATCACCTGGGCCACCACCGCCCACGGGTAGATGGCGCGTTCGAGGAATGCCCCGCGACTCATCACGACGCCGATGCCCACGCCGAGCACCGCAGCCACCACGAATCCCACCAGGCTGACCCGCGCGGTGACGAGCAGCGCGTCGAGCATGGGGTCGACGTGGGCCTTGTCGAGCAGCGAGGTGGTCAGCACCTGATGCGGTGGGGGCAGCAGGAATCGTCGCTCAGGGCTCAGGATCTGGTAGCTGACGAGGTACCACAGGGCAATCCCGACACCGAACGACAGCGCCGGGGGTGCCACCATCGCCAGGACCTTGCGGGCGCGGGCCGCAGTTCCCGGCGACGCCGCGCGCGGCACCGCGGCGGAATCCGTCGCCGGGGCCATTTTCTCCTTCGGGGCCGAGTTCTTCTTCGGGGGCGAGTTCTTCCTCGGGACAGCGCTTGTCAGGGTCATCATGCACCTCGCAAGGTTGTGGAGACCTCGGCCACGTGAGTGGTGAAGGCCGGGTCGAATCGCAGTTCGGGGTCGCGCGGATAGGGGAAGTCAATGCGCAGATCGGCGACGATGCGGCCGGGCCGCGCGGACATGACGATGACCCGATTGGCCAGGAACACCGCCTCCGACATCGAGTGGGTGATGAACATCGCGGTAAATCGGTGTGCGGTGTAGAGCCGCAGCAACTCCGATTGCATGTCGAGGCGGGTCATCTCGTCGAGCGCGCCGAACGGCTCGTCGAGCAACATCACCTCGGGGTCCTTGGCGAGCATGCGCGCCAACGACACCCGCATCTTCATACCGCCGGAGAGCATGCGCGGCAGCTGTTTCTCGAACCCGGTGAGCCCAACCGCCTCGATGGCGTTGGCGGCGCGGGATCTGCGTTGCGCCTTGGGCATTCCGGCGAGTTCGGCACACAGCTCGACGTTCGCCTGCACCGAACGCCACCCGAGCAGGGTGGGTTCCTGGAAGATCACGCCGACCGAGTCGGTGGCGAGGGCGACGCTGCCGGAGGTCGGCGACTCGAGGCCGGCGGCCATCCGCAGCAGCGTCGACTTACCGCAGCCCGACGGACCGACCACGGCGACGAAATCGCCTGTGGCGATGTCGAGATCGACCTCGGCAAGCGCTTCGGTCCCGGACTCGAATCGTTTACTCGCCCCGGCCACCGAGATGACCACTCCCTTGCGCAGGTGCCGGGCGTCCGGCTCGTTGACGGTGTCGATGAGACTCATGGGCGCTCCTGGTGCTGGGCCGGCGAGTTGGCGGGTGGACGAGGTCGAGATGCGGTCGCGTTACATGTAGCGACCACATCGGCTGCGTGGTGATGATTCTTGATTACATGTATTGCAATCGCGTGACCCTCTGTGAATTCTGTGTGTCGCACAGCCCCATACTGGTGGGCTCCACCAGTTCGAATCCAGACTATTACCAGCTCAGTGGACGTTCTGACGGATCAGGGACGGTCAGCGGCGACTACATGTAGCCAAGTGACCCCACACGGCGTCGTGCCCTACGTTTACATGCAATCCGTTCCACCCAGTTCATTCGGTCCAACCAGTCCAGGAGCACCCCTTGCGAATCCCGACCGTTTCCCTCCGCGCCGCCGTGGCCACCGCCGCGGTGGCCACGTGCCTCGCGGCCATCACCGGCTGCACCGACTCGTCGAGCACCTCCGGCGCCGCGTCGAGCCTTCCGCCCGCACCTCCGCAGTACAACCTCGCCGCATCGTGCCCGAAAGATGTTGTGGTGCAACTCCAGTGGCAGCCACAATCCGACATGGCCGGCGTCATCGGCCTGCTCGGCCCGGGCTACAGCGTCAACACCGATCAGAAGTCGGCCACCGGCCCGCTCGTCTTCGACGGCAAGGACACCGGCGTCGACATCACCCTGCGCGCCGGCGGGCCGGCGATCGGATTCCAATCGGTGCCCTCGGTGATGTACTCCGACGATTCGATCGATCTCGGCTTGGTGCACGGCGATCAGATGGTCTCGGCGGCGACCGCCCAGCGCGTCGTCGGCGTGACACCGCTGCTGCAGTACAACCCGTCGATCCTCATGTGGGACCCGAAGGCACATCCGACGTGGAAGACCATCGCCGATATCGGCCGCTCCGACGCAACCGTCGTGGTGTCCAAGGACCAGGTCTTCCCGCAGTGGCTGGTGGCCAAGGGCCTGCTCAAACAGAGCCAGCTCGACACCGGATACGACGGCGCCCCGGCCCGCTTCGTCGGCGACCCGACCATCGCACAGCAGGGCTTCGCGAACTCCGAGCCGTACACCTACGAGCACGAGACGCCGTCCTGGGACAAGCGCGTCGCGTACGCGATGGTCAAGGACGCGGGCTACGACGTGTACGCCTCGAACGTCACCGTGCGCGCCGACAAACTCGACTCACTGCGCGCCTGCCTGACCAAGCTGGTCCCGATGATCCAGCAGACCGGCAAGAACTATGTCTCCGCACCCGAGGCCATCAACACCACGATCACCGATTGGGTCAGCCAGGACGTCGCGTTTACCCCCTACAGCAAGGGCGAGGCCGCCTACTCGGCGCAACTGCTCAAGGACAAGGGCGTGATCGGTCCGGATTCCGCGGGCGTCTGGGGTGGCTACGACCTCACCAAGGCCCAGACCTCCATCGACGAGCTGATCCCGGTGTTGAACAAGACGGGTGCGAACCTGCCGGCCACCCTGCCCGCCTCGCAGCTGTACACCACCGAGTTCATCGACCAGAACGTCCGTTGACCAGGGGCGATGTCAGTTGGTGCCGACGGGAATAAAACTTGATAGTGGTGCGCTCAACTTGACATAATATTGCTCCACACGGAGCACCCCCGAGTCAAAGGAGATCATCATGGCAACCAACGGCCGTCTCGTTCCCGCCCGTCGCGCCGCGACCCCGTTCTTGAGCCCGCTCCGGATGTTCGAGGACAACCGCGGACTGCTCGACTTCTTCGACACCGCCTTCGCCGGGCTCGAACCCACGCGGTTCGCCGACGCGTGGACCCCGGCGGTGACCGTCGAGGAGACCGAGAGCGCCTACATCGTCGAGGCAGAGCTGCCGGGCATCAAGCGTGAGGACATCAGCGTCGAACTCGACGACAACGTCCTGCATGTGCACGGTGAGACCACCGAGGTCGAACGCACCGGCGAGGTACGCCATCAGACCCGACGCACCGGCAAGTTCGACTATCGCCTCGGGGTACCGGGCGAGGTCGACGCCGACAAGGTCGAGGCCACCCTCACCGACGGCGTCCTGCGTCTCGAGCTCACCAAGGCCGCACCCGCGGTCGCCCGGCGCATCGAGATAACCGACGGCTCGTCCGACGCGAGCTGACGTCCCTGCCCCATCAACCCTTCCCCAGCGGCGCCGCCCGGAACTCTTCCGGGCGGCGCCGCTGCATGATCGGCACAGTCGCTCACTGGAATGGTGTGCTCATTCGATCGGTGTCATCTCCCTCGCTCGAGCACGCATTCTCCGCAATACCGGTGCTAACGTCACGCACGGCGGTGCGGCGGGAAAAAGCGGCGCGCGCCGACAACAAGTGCGGTGCTCGATGCAGTGGAGGCGCGGGGAATGCAACGATCCGGTGAGCGACAGATCGCCGGATACCGCGTGGCCGACATCCTCGGACAAGGCGGCATGGGTACCGTCTACGCCGCCCATCACCCGCGGCTACCGCGCATGGTCGCGCTCAAGGTGCTCAACGCCTCGGTATCGGCCGACCCCGGATTCCGCCAACGGTTCCGACGCGAAGCGCACCTCGCCGCGACCCTCGAACATCCGCACATCGTGTCGATCTATGACTGCGGTGACGACAACGGACTGCTGTGGATGAGCATGCGTCTCGTGCGCGGCACGTCGGTCGCCCAACTCGTCGCCGACGCACCGCAGGGCATGCCGGTGCCGACCGTGCTCGCCGTGCTGCGCGACACCGCCCGCGCCCTGGACTTCGGGCATCGCCGCGGCATCGTGCACCGCGACGTCAAACCCGGCAACATCCTCATCGACACCGAGATCGACCAGACCCTGCTCGGCGACTTCGGCATCGCGCGTCAGATCGGTGCCGACGACGGGCTCACCGCGGCCGGTACCTTCATCGGCACCTTCGACTACTGCTCGCCCGAACAACTTTCGGCCCACGAGCTCGACGGCCGATCCGATCAGTACAGCCTGGCGTGTATGGCCGCCCAACTGCTGACCGGATGCAAACCATTCCAGGGGCCCACCGTCGCGACGATCATGAAGGCACACCTCGTCGATCCGCCGCCGTCGATCTCGGCGATGCGTCCCGACCTGTCGCCGGCCATCGACCCCGTCTTCCTGCGCGCCCTCGCGAAGACCCCCGGCGAGCGGTACCCATCGTGCGCGGAATTCGTTCACGCACTGTCGGTGGCCCTGTCGACTCCGACGCCGGCTACACCTGCACCGGTGTCGGTCGCTGCGCCGCCACCTGCGCCTTCGCCCGCCGATGCCTATGCCCAGAACCAGGTTTCGTCGGGTTCGATACCGACGCTGGTGCCCTCGCACATCGAATTCGTCGGTGCGGCACAGGAATTCACCTACACACTCTCGGGCACCTCGCACACCGTGGCGCTCCGCCGGATTCGCGCGATCCGCGATCTCCCCCAACACCGGGTGAGCGCAGGTGATCTCGGCGGATGGGTCGCCTCGGCGGACAACGTCGTCGATCAGGCGTGGGTCGGCGACCAGGCGTGGGTGGTCGGCGAGGCCCGGGTCGCCGACAATGCCGCCGTCCGCGACAACGCCTTCGTCGGCGATCGTGCCGAGATCCGCGGTACCGCACGGGTTGACGGCAATGCATCGGTGTTCGCCGACGCCGTCGTCTCGGGCGGCGCCCGGATCTCCGGTGATGCCGAGATCATCGGGCACGCACGGGTATCGGGCACCGCGTGGGTGTACGAGGAGGCGGTCATCGACGGCGACGCCGGCGCCATCGGCAACGCCCGTGTCTGCGGCCACAGCCGGGTCGCCGAGAACGCACTGGTCGACGAGTACGCCATCCTGTCCGAGAACTGCCGGGTCGGCGGTCATGCGCGGGTGCGTGGGCACGTCCGGATCTCCGGAGCGGCCACCATCGGCGGCAGCACCGTGATCGACGGGCGCGCACGGGTTCACGGGAATGCCCAGGTGAGTGGGGAGGCCCACGTCGGTGGCGATGCGGTGGTGTTCGGCGACGCCGTGATCACCGGCAAGGCCCGCGTCGCCGACGACGAGGTGTCGACGGGGACGCGGGCCTGAGAACGATGGTGCCGCAGCGGCTCACGCCTGTGAGCCGGTGACCTCGCTTCCGACTTCGGACTCCACCGGGACGTCGGCGGTCGAGCGACCCGCGACCCGACCCGCACCGGTGAACCGGCTCAGGACCAGCATCAGGATCGCGCCGAGCGCCGCGCCGACCGGCCAGCTCAACGCCGTGATGTTCTGCGACTCGGGCACCAGCGCCACCAGCGCGGCCACCACACCCGAGATCACCAATGCCGCCACCGCGGCCGGGTTGAATCCCCGGGTGAAGTGGTAGGCACCGTCGGGGTCGACCGAATACAGATCGGCGACCTTCGTCTTCTCCCTGCGCAGCAGGTAGTAGTCGACGATGAGGATGCCGAACACCGGGCCCATCAACGAACCGACACCGCCGAGAAAGTACACGATCGCGGTCTCGCTACCCCAGACCTTCCACGGCAACACCACGATCGAGAGCACCGCGGTGATGATGCCGCCGGTCCGGAACGAGATGTACTTGGGCGCGACGTTGCTGATGTCATAGGACGGCGAGACGAAGTTCAGCACGATGTTGATGCCCACGGTGGCGATCGCGAACAACACCGCGGCGATCACCACGACGACGTTCGAGTCGATCTTGGACACCAGCGCCACCGGGTCGAGGGTGCCGTCGCCGAACACCTTGAGCGAGCACAAGGAGATGATGATCGAGAGCACCACGAATGCCGTCTCGTTGAGTGGGATGCCCAGGGCGTTGCCGCGTTTGATCGCCTTCTTCGACGGCGCGAACCGTGCGAAGTCGGCATAGTTGACCAGCGGGCCGGCCATGTAGGCGATCATCAGGAAGGCGACGGCGACGAAGGCGGCGATGGTACTCGGCAGCGACAACACGTCGCCGACGCGCGCATGCCAGTTGATGCTCCAGTCGGCCTGTTCGAACATCCAGATGGCCAGCGCGATCATGCCGATCCACACCACCGGTCCCGCGAAATCCGAAGCCTTGCGGACGATTTCCATGCCGTAGCTGAGCACCAGCAACTGCACCGCCCAGAGCACCATGAAGGTGATCCAGCCCAGCGGGCTCTGCCCGAGGAAACCACCGGTGGTCCACGATTCCATGCCCGGCCAGATGCGCACGATCAGCACGATCACCGCCAGCGATGCCAGGTAGGTCTGGATGCCGTACCAGAACACCGCGACCAGTCCGCGCAACAGGGCGGGGATGTTGGCGCCGAAGATGCCGAAGGTGGCGCGGGCGAACACCGGGAACGGTACGCCCACCTTCTGCCCGGCGACACCGATCAGGTTGGAGCCCAACCAGAGTCCGAGCACGCCGACGAACAGCGCGAGCATCGTCTGCCACCCGGACAGGCCCAGGGCGAGCATGCCGATGGCGAAGGTGTAGCTACCCAGGCTGTGTGCCGAGGTCATCCACAGACAGAACAGATCCCACGAGCGCCAGGTGGCCTTGCCCTCCGCGGTGGGCGCGAGATCTGCATTGAGCAGCGCCGAACGCTCCGGCGTCTGCTGAATTGTTGTGTCGGTCATCAGTTCTCCGAAAAGTGAAGTGGGTCAATCATGCTGGGGGAAACCCAGGTTGATGCCGCCGTGTGACGGATCCAGCCACCGCGATGTGACCGCCTTCTCCCGTGTGAAGAAGGCGTAACCGGCACTGCCGTACGCCTTCGCGTCGCCGAACAGCGACGCCTTCCAACCCCCGAAACTGTGGTAGGCCACCGGAACCGGGATCGGCACGTTGATCCCGATCATCCCGACGGTGACCTCCCGCTGGAATCGTCGGGAGGCCCCACCGTCGTTGGTGAAGATCGCCGTGCCGTTTCCGTAGGGAGAAGCATTGATGATCTCGACGCCTTCGGCGAAGCCGGGCACCCGGACCACCGAGAGCACCGGTCCGAAGATCTCGTCGGTGTAGGCCGCCGAGTCGAGCGGCACCCCGTCGAGCAGCGTCGGGCCCAGCCAGAATCCGTCGGCGCCGCCGTCGAACTCGCCGTCGCGACCGTCGACGACGACGCGGGCGCCGTCGGCCTTGGCGATGTCGATGTAGCCCGACACCTTGTCGCGGTGGGCCGCGGTGATCAGCGGACCCATGTCGCAGCCCTTGCGGCCGTCGCCGGTGCGCAGGCCGGCCATCCGGGAGGCGATGCGCTCGATCAGCTCGTCGGCGATCGAGTCGACCGCCAGCAGTACCGACACCGCCATGCATCGCTCACCGGCACTGCCGAATCCGGCGTTGACCGCGGCGTCGGCGGCCAGGTCGAGGTCGGCGTCGGGCAGCACCAGCATGTGGTTCTTCGCACCGCCGAGTGCCTGCACCCGCTTGTCGTGTGCGGTGCCGGTGGCGTAGACGTACCGCGCGATCGGTGTGGACCCGACGAAGGAGATCGCCGGGACGTCCGGGTGGGTCAGCAGGGCGTCGACGGCCTCCTTGTCGCCGTGTACGACGTTGAGCACTCCGGGCGGCAGACCGGCCTCGGTCATCAGCTCAGCGAGCCAGTTCGCCGCGGACGGGTCCTTCTCACTGGGCTTGAGGATCACGGTGTTGCCGGCCGCGATGGCCAGCGGGAAGAACCACAGCGGCACCATCGCCGGGAAGTTGAACGGGCTGATGATCCCGACCACGCCCACCGGCTCGCGCACCGAGTACACGTCGACACCGGTCGAGACATTCTGGGAGAACTCACCTTTGGACAGCTGCGGCATGCTCAGGGCAAGCTCGACGACCTCGAGTCCGCGCGCGATCTCGCCGGCCGCGTCGGAGAGCACCTTGCCGTGCTCGGCGGTCAGGATCTCGGCGAGCTCGTCGCGCCGCGCGGCGAGCAGTTCGCGGAAGCGGAGCATGACTGCCTGACGCGCCGCGATGGAGGCGTTGGCCCACCCGTCGAAGGCGCCGACGGCGGTGGCGACGGCCTGCGAGACGTCGGCGGCACTGGCCAACCGCACCTGCTTGCTGACCTCACCGAGCGCCGGGTCGTAGACCGGAGAGGTGCGCTCGGAATCCCCCGCCCATGCCTTGCCCCCGACGTAATGGTCGAGCACCGTGGTGGTCACTTCGTCACTCCTTCGATCGTCGTGCTGGACAGTACTTCTCGATAGATGGCCATGGCCTCGCGGACCTCGTCGTCGGAGACGATGCACGGCGGGACCACGTGGATGCGGTTCTCGGCGGTGAACGCGAGCAGCCCGCGCGCGGCGAGTTCGGACTTCAGTCCGGCCACCTGCGCCGCGGGCAGCGGTTCCCGGGTGGCACGGTCGGTGACGAGCTCGATCGCCCAGAACACGCCGACGCCGCGGACCTCGCCGATGATCGGCAATTGCGCTGCCAGCGCCTCGAGTTCGGGTCCGATGACCTCGGCGCCGACGCGTGCGGCATTCTCGACGATGCCCTCCTCGGACATGGCGTCGAGGGCGGCGACGACCGACGCCGCCGCCAGCGGGTGCCCGCTGTAGGTCAGTCCGCCCGGGAAGACCCGGTGGGCGAAGGTCTCGGCGATGGCGTCGGAGATGATGACCCCGCCGATCGGCACGTATCCGGAGTTGACGCCCTTGGCGAAGGCGATGAGGTCGGGCACCACGTCGTGCGGTTCGAAGGCGAACCACGTTCCGGTGCGGCCGAATCCGGCCATGACCTCGTCGGCGATGTAGACGATGCCGTACTTGTCGGCGAGCGCGCGCACGCCGGCGAGGTAGCCGGGCGGCGGCACCATGATTCCCGCGGTCCCGGGTACCGATTCGAGCAGGATCGCCGCGATGCTCGCGGGCCCCTCGGCGACGATGGTTCGCTCCAGATGTGCCAGTGCCCGTTCGCATTCCTGCTCCGGGGTGCTCGCCCAGAACTCCGAACGGTAGAGGTAGGGACCGTGGAAATGGACGTGGCCGCGCGCGAATTCGTTGGGCACGCGTCGCCAGTCGCCGGTCGCGACGACGGCGGCACCGGTGTTGCCGTGATAGGAGCGGTAGGTGCTGAGCACCTTGTCACGGCCGGTGTGCAGGCGGGCCATGCGGATCGCGTTCTCCACCGCGTCGGCGCCGCCGTTGGTGAAGAAGACCTTGTTCAACCCGTCGGGGGCACGGTCGACGATCCGTTTGGCGGCCTCGCCGCGGGCGAGGTTGGCCGTCGCCGGGGCGATGGTGCACAACGTCTGTGCCTGCTCGGCGATCGCCGCCACCACACGCGGATGCTGATGCCCGATGTTGGTGTTGACCATCTGGCTGGAGAAGTCCAGGTAGCTGCGCCCGGCATCGTCCCACACCCGGCAACCGCTGCCGCCGGTGATGACCATCGGGTTCAGATCGGCCTGCGCCGACCACGAATGGAAGACGTACTGGCGGTCGAGCTGATAGGCGCGCTCGTGCACCGAGCTCTCGAGAGTGCTCATCTCACTGCTCCTTTCGCACGGCGACGCCGCCGCGGGTGAGGGTCGGGATGATGTGCTCGCCGTACATGCGCATCGTCTCCTCCTTGTTGTCGTGTTGGAGGTAGCCGGCGAACTGGTCGACACCGAGTTTGCCGAGCGCCTCGAGTTTGGTGAGGTGGTCCTCGACGGTCCCCAGCACGCAGAAGCGGTCGACGATCTCGTCGGAGACGAAGTCGGCGTGGGTGTTCCCGACCTGGCCGTGCTGGTTGTAGTCGTATCCCTCGCGGGTCTTGATGTAGTCGGTGAGGGCGGCCGGGACCGAGCCGTCGGTGCCGTAGCGTTCGACGATGTCGGCGACGTGATTGCCGACCATGCCGCCGAACCACCGGGACTGATCACGCTGGTGATCGAGGTCGTCGCCGACGTACATCGGTGCTGCCACACAGAATTTCACGTCGTAGGGGTCGCGGCCGGCATCCGAGGCCGCGGAGCGGACGGTGTCGATCATCCACGACGCGATGTCGAGATCGGCGAGTTGCAGAATGAATCCGTCGGCGATCTCACCGGTCAGCGCCAGCGCTTTCGGGCCGTAGGCGGCCACCCAGACCGGCAGTGACGAACCGGAGCTCCACGGGAATCGGACCGTGGAGCCGTTGATCTCGACCTCACGGGAATTGCCGAGTTCGCGGATGACGTTCACCGACTCGCGCAGATCACGCAGGGTGGTCGGCTTGCCGCCGGTGACGCGGACCGCCGAATCACCGCGCCCGATACCGCAGATGGTGCGATTGCCGTACATCTCGTTGAGCGTGGCGTACAGCGATGCGGTGACCGTCCAATCGCGCGTCGCGGGATTGGTGACCATCGGCCCCACCGTGACGCGCCGGGTCTCGGCGAGCATCTGGGCGAACAGCACGTAGGGCTCCTGCCACAGCACGTGCGAGTCGAACGTCCAGACATGGCTGAAGCCATGCGATTCCGCGAGGCGGGTGAGCGCGATGGTGCGCGCCGACGGCGGATGGCACTGCAGGACAACTCCGAAATCCATGATGCTCCTAGATGAGGTACTGGCTGAGTTCTCGGCGGACGAACTTCCCGTGGCCCTTGGTGCCGACGTAGTCACGGTCTGCGACGACCACCGAACCGCGGGACAGGACGGTGTCGACGGCGCCGTCGATCTCGTATCCCTCCCACGCGGAGTAGTCCATGTTCATGTGGTGGGTTTTGCCCATGCCGATCGACGTGTGCCCGGCGGGGTCGTAGATCACGATGTCGGCGTCGGCGCCCGGTGCGATGACACCCTTGCGTCCGTAGAGGCCGAACATCCGGGCCGGGGTGGTCGCGGTGATCTCCACCCAGCGTTCGAGGCTGATCTTGCCGTCGACCACCCCTTGGTAGAGCAGGTCCATCCGGTGTTCGACCGAGCCGATGCCGTTGGGGATCTTGGTGAAATCCCCGATGCCCATGTCCTTTTGGCCCTTCATGCAGAACGGGCAGTGGTCGGTGGACACCAGTTGCAGATCGTTGGTGCGCAGGGCTTGCCACACCTCGTCCTGGTGGTGATCGTGCTTGGATCGCAGCGGCGTCGAGCACACCCACTTGGCGCCCTCGAACCCCGGTGCGCCGAGCTGATCCTCGAGCGAGAGATACAGGTATTGCGGGCAGGTCTCACCGTAGACGTTCTGTCCGGCGTCGCGGGCGGCGGCGAGTTGGCCGACGGCCTGCTTGGCCGAGACGTGCACGATGTAGAGCGGTGCGCCGGTGAGGTTTCCGAGCATGATCGCCCGATGGGTGGCCTCCTCCTCCAACTGCCAGGCGCGGGCGATGCCGTGATAGTACGGATCGGTCTTGCCCGCGGCGACGAGTTGCTCGGCGAGGACGTCGATCGCCGGACCGTTCTCGGCGTGCATCATGGTCAGCAAGCCGGTCTCGGCCGAGACCTGCATGGCCCGCACGATCTGCGCGTCGTCGCTGTAGAAGACGCCCGGATAGGCCATGAACAGTTTGAAACTGGTGATGCCCTCGTCCTGCAGGCCGGCCATGGCGGCCAGCGAGTCGGCGTTGACGTCGCCCACGATCTGGTGGAACGAGTAGTCGATCGCGCATTCGCCGTCGGCCATCGAGTGCCAGGTGGCCAGCGAATCCTGCAGTCGCTCACCGAACTTCTGCACGGCGAAGTCGATGATGGTGGTGGTACCACCCCACGCCGCGGCCCGCGTGCCGGTCTCGAAGGTGTCGCTGGCCTGCGTGCCGCCGAACGGCATCGACATGTGGGTGTGTGCGTCGATACCGCCCGGGATGACGTACTTGCCGGTGGCGTCGATGACGGTGTCGGCGGTGGTGGCCAGATCGGCGCCGAGCACCGTCGAACCGGGTTCGAGCAGGGCGACGATGCGTTCGCCGTCGACCAGGACGTCGGCGGTGCCCTTGCCGGTGGCCGAGACGACGGTGCCGCCGTGGATGAATGTGGTTGCCATGGAGATCCTCTCGCGAGAAGGCGCGGTCAGCGGGCGGGGATGGCGTCGTAGCTGTCGGGGCGGCGATCGCGGTAGAACTGCCAGTCGTTGCGGACCGTGCGCACCAGGTCGAGATCGAGGTCGCGGATCACGATCTCCTCGGTGTCGGTGGAGGCGACCTCGCCGACGTAGTTGCCGCGCGGGTCGGCGAAGTAGGAGCTGCCGTAGAAGGTAACCGCCTTGTCGCCGAATTCGCCACTCTCGGTGCCGATCCGGTTGTTGGCGGCGACGAAGTACTGGTTGGCGGCCGCGGCGGCGGGCTGCTCGAGTTCCCACAGGCGGTTCGAGAGCCCGGGTTTGGTGGCCGAGGGGTTGAAGACGATCTCGGCGCCGTTCAGGCCCAGTTCCCGCCAGCCCTCGGGGAAATGCCGGTCGTAGCAGATGTAGACGCCGACCTTGCCGACCGCGGTGTCGAAGACCGGGTAGCCGAGGTTGCCGGGCCGGAAGTAGAACTTCTCCCAGAAGCGGTCGACGTCGGGGATGTGGTTCTTGCGGTACTTGCCCAGGTAGCTGCCGTCGGCGTCGATGACCGCGGCGGTGTTGTAGTAGAGGCCCGCCATCTGCTCCTCGTACACCGGCAGCACGATGACGATGCCGAGTTCCTTCGCGATCGCGGCGAAGCGTTCGGTCAGCGGGCCCGGGACGGACTGCGCGTACTCGTAGTACTTGGCGTCTTCGACGATCCCGAAGTACGGACCGTGGAAGAGCTCCTGGAAGCAGACGATGGTCGCGCCCTGAGCCGCGGCCTCGCGGGCCAGGCCTTCGTGCTTGACGACCATGGACTCCTCGTCCCCGGTCCATTCCGCCTGGGTGATCGCCGCTCTGATCACGGTCATCGCTTGTTTCCTCCGTCGTCGGTGGGACTCGTCAACTTGTGATTGAATAAATGACACTCTGGCGAGTAAACATTTCCGGAATATTTCTCACTATGGAGTATGTGTTACGACCGCGGGGCCGAAACGACAGAATCTCCTCACAAGACACTTCTCGATCCCGACCGACCGCCCCGACCGACCCACCGAGGTATCCGATGACCGTGCACGACCCCACCACCGAGGTGACGCCGCAGCGCATCGTGATCGACGACCCCACACCTGCGGGGATCGCCGGCGCCATCGGACGGATGATCCGCAATGGTGAACTCGTCCCGGGTGATCGCCTGCCCACGGTGCGCGACCTGTCCGCCCAGCTCGGGGTCTCCCCCGCGACCGTCAGTTACGGGTGGAAGGCGTTGTCCCGCTCGGGCCTGGTGGTCTCGCGCGGACGCAGCGGCACGTTCGTCGCCGACGGCGCCATCGCGCCGGACGTGCCCCGGGTGTCGCGCACCGCGACGATGGCCCGCACCCACGGCAGCATCGGGCTCGACCTGTCGAAGGGGTCACCGGACCCCGAGCTGCTCCCCGAACTGAAAGCCGCACTGTCGAATGTGGCCGAGCGGGCCGCGACGACCAGCTATCACGATCATCCCGTGGTTCCCGAGCTCGGCGACCTGCTGCGCACCCGTTGGCCGTCCAAGGCGCAGGCACTGACCGTCGTCGACGGCGCCCTCGACGCGGTGACCCGCTCACTGCAGGCGGTCACCCGCTTCGGTGACCGCGTCATCGTCGAGGACCCGACGTTCCCGCAGTTCCTCGACCTCCTCGACACCCTTGGCCTGCAGCACATCCCGGTGCCGGTCGACCGCCACGGGCCCGATCCGGATGCGTTCGCCCGCGCGATGACCCAGGCGCCCACCGTGGCGCTCCTGCAGCCGCGTGCCCACAACCCGACCGGTGTCAGCATGACCGCGGCCCGGGCACGCGATCTCGCGCGTGCCGTCCGGGGGACGCGGTGCGTCGTCATCGAGGACGACCACAGCGGCGCCGCCGTGGCCGCCCCCGACATCAGCCTGGGCCGGTGGCTTCCCGATCAGGTGGTCCATGTGCGCAGCTTCTCCAAGTCACACGGCCCCGACCTGCGGATCGCCGCGATGACCGGTCCGCGCGAGGTGATCGACCGGGTCACCGCCACCCGTATGCTCGGCCCCGGCTGGACCCCGCGGCTGCTGCAACGGGTGCTCTATGAACTGCTCACCGACGAGGCGTCCGTCGCCGCCGTCGACAACGCCCGCGCGGCGTATCGGTCCCGCCGCGCAGCACTGGTCGAGGCGTTGGCGGACAGAGGAATCGATGTGGGCGGCACCGACGGCCTCAACGTGTGGGTGCCGGTCTCCGACGAACGCAACGCATTGATCCATCTGGCCGCCAACGGCATTCAGGTCGCACCGGGTGATCCATTCATCGTCGAGCCGCAGCGCGGCGGCGACCACGTGCGCGTCACGATCGCCACGCTGCGCGACGACGTCGAGCGGGTCGCGGCGACCCTCGCGGCAGCGGCGTCGGGAAACCAGGCGGATTTCTACCCGTTGCGGTGATCGGGGCCGGTGGTGGGGTCGGGCAGGGTCACCTCACCGCAGCTTGCGCCGCAACAACTTCCCGGTGGCGGTGCGGGGCAATTCGCCGACCAGCTCGATCTCGCGCGGATATTTGAAGGCCGCCAGATGATCTCGGCAGTAGTCGATCAGTTCCTGCTCGGTCGGCGCGACCGTCTCCGCCGAATCCTCTTCGGCGACATCCTTTTCGGAGGCTTCCATTTCGGCAACAACAACGAAGGCCTTGACCGACTCGCCACGGTAGTCGTCGGGGATGCCGACCACCGCCGCGTCGATGACCGCGGGATGAGTACGTAGGACCCGCTCGACCTCGTTGGGCCAGACCTTGAATCCGGAGGCATTGATGATCTCGCTCTTGCGGTCGATGACGTAGAACCAGCCATCGGTATCCATGAAACCGATGTCCCCGGTGCGCAATTCGCCGCCGACGAAGGCCTCGGCGTCGGCACAAGGGTTACGCCAGTAGCCGCCGATCACCTGCGGGCCGGAGACCACCAGCTCGCCGATCTGGCCGGGCGGTAGATCTGTTCCGTCATCACCGACGATGCGGACGACGGTGTCGAAGACCGGCACCCCGACCGAGAGCACCCCGGTCTCGGAGTCGAAGGGCGCCTGCGCGCCGATGGGCACCATATGCGACGGCGACGACGTCTCGGTCAGTCCGTAGACGTTGTGGATGTAGCCTCCGAGACGATCCTGTAGGCGCGAGGCGATCGCCGGATCGATCGGCGCCCCACCGGACAACCGCAGTTCCAGGGAGTCGAGATCCTCTGGCAGCAACGATGGTTCGTCGGCAAGTGCGATGTAGGCGGTGATCACCGCGACCATGAACCGGGGCCGGGTGCGGCGGATCGCGTCGAGGACGACGTCGGCCCGGAACCGGTGGGTGAGTACCAGCGGGGACCCGGTCAGCATCGACAGTGCCGCGGCGCCGATCAGACCGGTGACATGGAACAGCGGGGAGGCGGCGAGGATCGGCTCGGCCCCGAGTGCGCACCATCGTCGGTAGACGTGCGCGCTGAACACGACGTTGGCGTGGGTCAGGCATGCCGCCTTCGGCGGCCCGGTGGTCCCGGAGGTGGCCATCACCACCGCGATGTCCCGCGGGCCGATCGGTCGAGGCGCAAAGCCCTGCCGCGCATGCCCATTCGCGATCAGTGTGCGCAGGTCGACGGCATCGGCGACGGTGCGGCGGGTGACCTCGGCGAAGAGCCTCGGCTCGTCGACCGGACCGCTCGGTCCGTCCACCGGTGACGTGGTGATCACGACGCGCACACTGCTGGTTCCGTCGGAGAGCAGTGCTGAGACGACGTCGAGGTAGAGGTCGTCGAGGGCGACCAGGGCCGTCGGCGTGTGGTCGTGGAGTCGTTGACGGAGTTCGTCGGCGGTGACCATCGGGCTGATGAGCGCGGCGATCCCGCCGGCCCGCCACGCCGCGACGAGACAGATGACGAACGCGGGGTCGTTCTGCAGGAGCAGGGCGAGTCGATCGCCGGGTGCGAAGCCGCGCGCGACCAGCAGACCGGCCACCGCGTCGGCAGCCTCGTCGACCTCCCGCCACGTCATCGTCTGTCCGAGGTAGTCCAGGGCGATCTCGTCGGGCCGGTCGGCGACGGTCGCCTCGAACATCTGCAATGCATTCGCAGCGCCCGGTGTCAGGTGCGCACCCAGATCCGGCGCATAGTGGACCAGCCACGGGCGCCGATCGTAGTCGCCGGCGCCCGGGCCGCTCGTCGATCGTCGGGGATCGGGGTCGTTTGGTGTGCGCATCGCGTGCGTGAGTGTACGGCCGCAACCCGTGCAGCAGTGGTGAACGCACGAATCGCGGCGCGCGCCCGACTCGGCCCGTAGATTGTTCAGCGTGACTGAACCTGCGGTGGGCGGTGCGGTGCGACGAGCGCGGGAAAGCGCGGGGATGACCCTGCGTGATCTCGCCGGGCGCCTCGAAGTCAGTGTCGGCACGATGAGCGCGATCGAGAACAACAAGGTCGCGGTCACCGTCGAACGACTCAACGCCGTCGCCGCGGTGCTCGGGGTAACCGCCGGCGCCCTGCTGGCCGGCGATACCTTCGTCCGTCCGACCCCGGCGCGCGGGGATGACGACTGGCGACACTTCGCCGACCTCGACCTCGACCCCGTCCTGGCCGCCGCGGTGGAGGTGTTCACCGAGACCGGCTATCACGGTGCCACCATGCGCGTGGTCGCCGGCGCGGCGGGGATCAGCGTCGCCGGGATCTATCACCACTACCGGAGCAAACAGCAGCTACTCGTCGCGCTCTTCGACGTCATGATGACCGAGGTGCATTGGCGGATGTCGGCGGCTGCCGACGAAAATCCGCATCCGGTGCCATCTTTCGCGCTCATGGTGGAGGCGCTCGCCCTGTGCCACACGCACCGGCGCGACCTCGCCTTCATCGCCGCCACCGAGATGCGCAGCCTCGAGGAGCCCGACCGAACCCGTGTCGCCGACTCCCGACGCCGTGTCCAACAGCACCTCGACGTCGTTGCCGCGGACGCCGTGGCGGCCGGCGAGTTCACCACCCCCAACCCGCACAACACCGGACGGGCCATTGCCACGATGTGCATGGCATTGCCCTACTGGTACTCGCCCGGCGGCCCGCAATCACCGGCCGAGGTCGCCGCCGAATACGCCGAACTCGCCCTGGCGATGATGGGCCATCGAGTTCAGCAGAACTGAACTCGCCCGGCGCACTTCGTCACCCGAACACCGCTGTGCCGAGGGGGTTGACGCACCCCGGGGGCATCTGTGATGCTCATCTCACTGAACCCGGCCTGAACGATCGCTCGGACAGTTCAGAACATTCGCTCATCACTGGAGGATCAACGATGACCACCGCTCCCGAAGCTCCTGCACTCACCGAACTCCTCGACAACGCGCCGACCAACTGGGGCAAGTGGGGACCCGACGACGAGGTCGGCAGCCTCAACTACCTGACCGCCGAACAGGTGATCGCCGGCGCGTCGCTCATCAAGAAGGGCGCACTGTTCACCCTGCAACGCCTGATCGGCGACCCGAAGGGCGACCCGGTCTGGCCGGGCCGCAGTCCCGCCACCCGCGAGATGATCCTCGACGAGTCGCACTGGGACGACGGTGGCGATGGCCCCGCATTCCCCGGCGGCCTGCACTACGCCGACGACAAGATCAACGCCTTCCTGCAGGGCTCCACACAGTACGACGCGCTGGGACACGTCTGGTACGGCGGCAAGATCTGGAACGGCTTCGACGCCCGGACCACCATCGGCGGCCTCGACAAGGCCAGCGTCGAGCCGATCGCCGAGCGTGGCGTCGCCGGCCGGGCCGTGCTGCTCGACATGGCGCGCCACCGCGGCGTCGACCACCTCGGCCCGCGCGAGACCTACGATCACACCGATCTCGAAAAGTGTGCGCAGGCACAGGGAATCGAGATCAAGCCGCGCGACATCCTGATCATCCGGACCAACCATCTCGAATTGTTCTTCCAGCAGGGCGACAAGTTCTACGACGACTTCTGCGAGCCGGGCCTGGTCTACTCGCCCGAACTCGTGGAATGGTTCCAGGCCAAGGAGATCCCCAACCTGGTGACCGACACCATCGCCAACGAGATCACCACCGACCCCAACAACGGTGTCGCCCTGGTGCTGCACAACGCGTTGATGCGCAACCTCGGCATCGCCTTCACCGAGATCTGTGATCTCGAGAAGCTCGCCGCCGACTGCGCCGACGACGGAGTGTACGAGTTCTTCTATGTCGCAGCACCGTTGAAGATCCACAACGCCACCGGCTCGCCGGTCAACCCGGTGGTGATCAAGTGAGCGAGGGTCTCTACGCCGCGCGGCCGTGGTTGTCGCTGTACCCACCGGGCACCGCCGGTGACATCACGACGGAGTACGCGTCGGGCCTGGCGTTGTTCGACGCCGCCGTCGCCGAGAATCCCGACGACGTCTTCCTGATCTACTTCGATCAGTCGTTGACCTTCGCCGAGGTCGATCGCGCCTCGCGTGCCGTCGCGGTCACGTTGCGCGAGCACGGTTTCGGCGATGACGATCGCCTCGGTCTGTACGTCCAGAACAATCCGGCGTTCGTGATCGGACTCCTCGCCGCGTGGCGGGCCGGCGGCGCCGCCGTGGCGATCAACCCGATGAACAAGGCCCGCGAGCTCACCTATCTGCTCACCGATTCCGGTGCCGTGGCATTGCTCACCCTCGACGATCTCTACACCGGTGTCGCCAAGGGGGTCATCGAGTCGGGGGCGACGTCGGTGCACACCGTGATCACGTGCTCCGCGTTGGATTTCCAGAAGCGCGGCGATCCCCGGTTGTTCGCCGAGCTCGAGCGCACCCGGCCCGATGGGACTCTCGATCTGGTGACCATCATCGACGACTTCGTCGGTGGCGATCTCCCCGAGGTCTCCCCCGGCCCCGATGATCTGGCCGTCCTCGCCTACACGTCGGGAACCACCGGTAATCCCAAGGGCGCCATGAACACCCATGGCAACCTGGCGTTCAACGCGCAAACCTATCGGGACTGGACCGGACTGAAACCCGGCGAAGGAATCCTTGGTATCGCGCCGCTGTTCCACATCACCGGACTGGTCGGTCACGTCATGTTCGCGATGATCGCCCGCTCACCGCTGATCCTGGCACATCGCTTCGAGCCGTCGGTCATGCTCGACGCCATCCGTGAACACCGTCCGGTGTTCACCGTCGCCGCGATCACCGCGTTCAACGCTCTCGCGTCGGCGCCGGGCGCGAGCGCCGACGACTTCGAGAGTCTGCGCATCCTGTACTCCGGTGGCGCGCCCATCGCCCCGGCGATGGGTGATCGGCTCGAGCAGGTCTTCGGGGCCTACATCCACAACATCTACGGACTCACCGAGACCAATTCTCCGTCTCACGGTGTGCCGCTGGGTGTTCGGGCGCCGGTCGATCCCGCGTCGGGTGCGTTGTCGGTGGGTGTGCCGGTGTTCAACACGGTGGTGCGCGTCGTCGACGAGGCAGGCGACGACGTCGCCGTCGGCGAGGTCGGCGAGTTCGTGACGTCGGGCCCACAGGTGGTGCCCGGATACTGGAACAAGCCCGAGGCCACCGAGAAGTCGATCCCCGGCGGCGCCCTGCACACCGGTGACGTTGGCTTCATGGATGCCGACGGCTGGTTCTATCTCGTCGACCGCAAGAAGGACATGATCAATGCCTCGGGCTACAAGGTGTGGCCACGTGAGGTCGAAGACGTGCTGTACACCCATCCGGCGGTGCGTGAGGCAGCTGTGGTCGGCGTACCCGACGACTATCGTGGCGAAACCGTGAAAGCCTATGTGTCCCTTCGGGAGGGACAGTCCGTCGATCCCGACGAACTGATCGCCTTCTGCAAGGAGCAGATGGCCGCCTACAAGTACCCGCGCTCGGTGGAGGTGGTCGGGGATCTCCCCAAGACCGTCACCGGCAAGATCCTGCGGCGGGAATTGCGCGACCAGGGCTGACACCCACAGCGCCCTCCCCAGCGCCGACAGCGCTCTCCTCACCGCCGACAGCGCCCAGCAAAGCGCTGTCGGCGTTTGCACTGGGCGCTGTCGGCGTGTGGGCGGGCGCTGTCGGCGTGTGGGCGGGCGCTGTCAGTGGTCTGGCGGGCGCTGTCGGCGTGCTAGCGGGCGCTGTCGGCGCCGAACTCTCAGCTCAGCTTCTCCACGCAGACGACCTTGTGGCGCTGATCGTAGGTGTAGTAGTTCGTCGTCGCGTCCGGGCAACCACTCTCGTCGGTCGCTCCGGGCAGTACGGCAAGGATGCGACGAGCGTCGGAATCGGTGGAACTACACGGGACGTGCGCCGGGTCGCCGAAGCTCGGCACCGTCATACATTGTCCGACAACCCAATCCGTGTCGAGGCACAGCGCGCCCTGCTGTGTGCCGCCCTGGGTGACGTAGTAGGTCTGGTCGACGTCCGACGGGCAGGCCTCCTTGGTCGGCGATTTGGCCACCACCACATAGTTGGCGGGCGCCTGTCCGCAGGTCGCGTGGTCGATCTTGGCATCCATCATCGTGCCGGACAGGTAGACGCACGCTCCGATCGCGGCGTCGAAGTCGACGTCGCCGCCCGCGTCCTGGCTCTCGGTGACCGAAGAGACCGGCGTGGACTTGCTGAACGGCAGCGCCGAACAGCCGGTCAGCGCAATCGCCATCAGCCCCGCTGCCCCGAGCACACCCACGAGCCTCGTCGACAGATATCGCACCATTCTGGATTCCCCCTTCACGCTGGCCCCCTGCCATCGCCGCGAAAACTGTACGACACATCCGGCAATGTTCCGATCCCGGACTCGCCGATCGCGCGACAATGAGTCGGTGAATTCCGATGTCGAGTGATCTCGCGGCGATCGTGGTGGTGTTGGCCGCGCTGATCGTCGTCGGCCTCGTGGTGCTCATCCGGACCCGGCGGGTGGTCGCGACGCCGACCGAGCGTGCCGTGCACACTGCCTTGCACACGGCGTCGCTGGCTGCGCGATCACTACGGGGCGGGCTCGGTGCCGAGTCCGCGCGCGACGCCCTGCCACCTCTGCGTTCGTTGACCGCGGCGCAGGGGGTGGCCCTGTACGACGCGGACGCCGAAGCACTCGCCCACGACGACGACCCGGTGTGGACCACACGTGTGCTGACCGCGGCCGACGCGGCGGCGGCGTCGGCGCTGGCGCAGCAGCGGCGGGTACTCGTCAACGATCCGTCCGGCCCGGACTCCCCGGTACGCGCGCTGGTCGCCGAACCGCTGATCGCCGGGGACGCCGGCGCGGGAGCGCTCGTCGTCGCGACGGTGAGCCGCCCGGGCCCGGGCATGCTCGGCGCCATCGCGGAGGTCGCCCGGTATGTCTCCGATCAGGTGGAGCTGGCCGAGCTCGACGCCTCACGGGCGCGGCTCGACCGGGCCGAGGTCCTCGCCCTGCGTGCACAGATCAGTCCGCACTTCATCTACAACGCGCTCAACACGATCGCGTCATTCGTGCGCACCGACCCCGACCGGGCACGCGAACTGATCATCGAGTTCGCCGACTTCACCCGCTACTCGTTCCGCGCGGCGGGCGAGTACACCCTGCTCTCCGACGAGCTGCGCAACATCGACCGCTACCTGACCCTCGAGCGCGCACGCTTCGGCCCGGCGCTCGACGTGAAACTGCATGTGGCGCCCGAGGTTCTGGGTGTTGTGCTGCCGTTCCTGGCCCTGCAGCCGCTGGTCGAGAATGCGGTACGGCACGGACTGGCCGCCAAGGGCGGCGGATCGATCACGATCACCGCACGCGACGAGGGCACCGACTGTGTGATCACCGTCGAGGACGACGGCGTCGGCATGGACCCCGAGCTCCTGCGGTCGGGCGACATCGACGCGCTCGATCCGCCCGCCTCCCGAGACGAATCGGCGGGAGCCCGGGTCGGACTCACCAATGTCGACCATCGGCTGCGCGCAGCTTTCGGCAACGACTACGGGCTGGTGGTCGACACCGGTATCGGCGCGGGCACCAAGGTCGGGATGCGGGTCCCCAAATTCCGTGCCGGGGTGCGAGTATGACACCCATGGCATTGTCGGTCCTGGCTGTCGACGACGAGCGCCCTGCCCTCGACGAACTGGTGTTCCTGCTGCGCCGCGCGCCCGGGATCGGCGAGGTCTTCGCCGCCGGCGATGCCACCGGAGCGCTGCGTGAACTCGGCGACCACCGGATCGACGCGGTCTTCCTCGACATCAACATGCCCGGCCTCTCGGGCATCGAATTGGCCACCGTGCTGCGCAAACTCAGCAGTCCCCCACAGATCGTGTTCGTCACCGCCCACGACGACCGCGCGGTCGACGCATTCGACGTCGGCGCGCTGGACTATCTGCTGAAACCGTTGCGCGAGGACCGGTTACGTGAGGCGGTGGATCGGGTCGCCGCCGCGGCCGCCCCACCCACGACCACCCCCGAGTCGACCGCGCGTGACGACGACGTCGTCCCCGTCGAACTGGGCGGGGTGACCTCGCTGATCCGACGGGATTCGATCTCGTGGGTCGAGGCCGTCGGCGATTACGCCCGGCTGCATTCGGCGGACGGTGCACACCTCGTGCGGATTCCGCTGTCCACCCTCGAATCCCGATGGCAGGACAAGGGATTCGCGCGTATTCACCGGTCGTATCTGGTGGCGCTGGGTATGGTGACCGGGCTGCGGGCCTCCGGCTCGACGACGATGGTGGCGGTGCGCGCCAACGGCCGCTCGGAGGCGGTGGAACTCCCGGTGAGCCGCCGGCAGGTCCGAGAACTCAAGGATCGCCTCATCCGGGACCCGATGCGCGCCTACCGAACCGGGGACGACCAGTGACCTCGGACCGGGGCGAGACAACTCCGGGCCCGGAGCGTCCGCCGCAGCGGGAGCGGGTGGTGCTGGCCCGCCGACGCGGCGCACGCGTGGTGCGCACGCGCGTGGAGGTGCACGAACAGACCGAGGTCGGCGACGCCCTGGTGCGCGGCCTGATGCGCGCACAGCTGGGTCTGGCGTTGCGGCTGGGCCTGAGCGTGACGGCGATCATCGCACTGGTTCCGTTGCTGGGCATCGTCTTTCCAGCGCTCGGCGAGTACACGGTGTTCGGCATCCGGGTGTCCTGGTTGGTCCTCGGGGTGCTCGTCTATCCGCTGCTGTATCTGTTCGGCAGACTCTACGTACATCTGGCCGAGCAGGCCGAGCGTGACTTCATGGGCGTCGTCGACGACGACGCGGGCGCCGGACCCTCGGAGCACGACTGATGTCGGGGACGATCCTGACCGCGTTCGCTCTCGTCGCCGCGGCACTGGCGACCATCGTCATCGGCGCCTACGGTGGGCGCTTCGCGCGCACCACCTCGGACTTCCTGGTGGCCTCACGCAGCGTCGGCTCGCGGTGGAACGCCGCCGCGGTGTCCGGTGAATACCTCTCGGCGGCATCATTTCTCGGCGTCGCCGGACTCGTCGCCAAGTACGGGGCCGACGCCCTGTGGTATCCGGTCGGTTTCACCGCGGGATATCTCGGGTTGTTGCTGTTCGTGGCCGCCCCGCTACGACGCTCGGGCGCCTACACCGTGCCCGACTTCGCCGAGTTCCGACTCTCGTCGAGACCCGCACGCCAGACGGCGATGCTGGTGGTTGTCGTCGTGTGTGTGTTGTATCTGATCCCGCAGTTCCAGGGCGCCGGACTGGCTCTCAACATCCTGCTGGGCGTACCGGTCTGGGTGGGCGCAGTGGCGGTCGGGGTGATCGTGATCGTCAACGTCGTCGGCGGTGGCATGCGCTCGATCACCTTCGTCCAGGCATTTCAATACTGGTTGAAGCTGACCGCGATCGGGGTGCCCGCGCTCGCCCTGGTGATCGTGTTCCTCGCACACCGCGAACCGGTCGGAGAGCCCGCGCCGCCGCGCGTCGACGTCGCCACCACCGTCGACATCACCACCGACACCGTGCTGTCGGTCCCGGAGACCGCCGGGGTGCACGTCACCGGCACCATCGACGGCTCACACGTCGACGACGCCGCCTTTCGCGCGCCCGGTGAGTACACATTGAGCTCGGGCAGCACCATCCGGCTCGACGCCGGCGCGGCCACCCCGGTGGTGGCCGGCGCCCCGACGACCGGTGCGTCCTGGGTGGCGCCGGGCGGTGGACTCGGCGGCAATCATCCCCTGTACCAGGTGTATTCGATCATCATCGCGACCTTCCTCGGCACCATGGGGCTGCCGCATGTGCTGGTGCGGTTCTACACCAACCCGGACGGACGCTCCGCACGCCGGACCGCGCTGACGGTGATCGCCCTGCTCGGCCTGTTCTACCTGTTCCCGATGTTGCTCGGGGTCTTCGCGAGACTCTATGTGCCGCAACTGTTGATCACGGGCACCTCCGATGCCGCGGTGCTGCTGTTGCCGTCGGCGGCGATCGGAGGGGTGGCCGGCCAACTGCTCGCCGCACTCGTGGCCGCGGGCGCGATCGCCGCATTCCTCGCGACCTCGTCGGGACTGCTCGTCAGTGTGGCCGGGGCGATCTCCACCGACGTCCTGCGTGGGCGCATCCGTGATTTCCGGGTCGCCGCCGTGATCGGCGGGGTGATCCCCATCGTGTTCAGTGTGGCCGCAACGTCTCTGGAGTTGTCGCGCACGGTCGGCCTGGTGTTCGCGGTCGCAGCCTCAACCCTGTGCCCGTTGCTGATCCTCGGTATCTGGTGGCGCCGACTGACCCCCGCGGGCGCCATCGCCGGCATGCTGGTCGGTGGTCTGTCGTCCGGCACCGCAACATCATTGGCGATCGCCGGCGGTATCGGCGACACCTCGCTGGGCGGATGGCCCGCGGTCATCGTCGGCTTCCCCGCAGCGGTGACAGTACCGCTCGCCTTCGCGACGATGATGCTCGTCAGCCTCGCCACCCGCACCCGCGTGCCCGGCGACCTCTCGCGCACCTTCGCGCGGATGCACGTCCCCGAACGGGTCGGCATGGGCGTCGAACGCCTTCCCCGCGACGGATCGGCGCAGTGAGGTCACACACCGTCACCACGAGCACTCGGCGACCCGCCGAAAGTTCCCGCCCAGTACGGCGGTGATGTCGTCGGCGGCCCAACCACGTTGGGCGAGATGGCTTCCCAGGGTGACGAAGACCTCGGGCGCCATCCAGCGGATCGGACCCCACCGCGTGTAGGACTCGTCGAACGCCTCGGGATGGTCGCGGATCTCGGCGAGGAAGTCCTCGGCGTCGAAGGAATGATCGGTGCTGACGCCGACGTGCTCGATGCCGACGAGTTCGACCGCATACTCGAGGTGGCGGGTCATCGCCTCGAGCGTCGGGGTGTTGGGGCCGAGGAAGATCCCGACACCGGTGATCCCGACGACCCCGCCGGTCGCGGCGCACGCGCGGGCCTGATCGTCGGTGATGTTGCGAGGGTGATCCCACACACCGCGCATGCACGAATGGCTGTAGATGACGGGCTTGCTCGACACCTCGCACAGATCCAGGCCGGTGCGCACCGAGCAGTGCGAACCGTCGGGAACCATCCCCGCCGAATTCATCTCGGCGACGAGGTCGCGACCCCACGCGGTCAGTCCGGTGTCGTCGGTATCGAGGCATCCACACCCGGCGCGGTTGGCGTGGTTGTAGGACGGCAGCATCGTGCGAACCCCGAGTTCGACGAATCGCGCCACGTTGTCGAGATCGCCGTCGAGCGGGTTGGAGTCCTCGAGATCGAAGGCGACGGCGATCTGTCCGTGCGCTCCCGCGGCGTCGATGTCGGGGATGGTCCACGCCTGCGTCAGCCCTGGATGGGCGGCAATTGCGGCACCGAAACGATCGAGCAGCAGCGTCGAATCAGTGAAGCTCTGCGGGGCGTAGCCGACGTTGACCGACACATACGTCGGCGCATCGCGGGTGAATCGTTCGAGGTAGGCCACGTCAGCGTCGGGCTGCAACGGCAGACAGGCGTGCTGATCCCACAGGAGCGTCATGAAGCGATCCTCGACGTCGTCATCGGGTCATTCTGGCCGATCGTGGACCGCCGGCCGAGGACGGGCACTTAAGCCACGCCACTGCCGATGACCGAGAGCAAAGCCAGCTTCTGATGACTTTCGGAGCCGGGCGTTGCGGTGTACACCAGCAACAAATGCGACTGCTCGGGGTCGATCAGCGACTGGCATTCGAGTTCGAGGAGCCCGACCTCCGGGTGTACGAACCGTTTGCCGGTCGTGAACCGCAGACCGACTTCGTGGCGATCCCACACCGCCCGGAACGTCGCACTCTCTGCCAGGAGGAGATCAACGAGATGGGCTGCATACGAGTCCCGGCCGCGCCTGGCGACCGTTTCGCGCAGTCCGGAGGCGAAAACTCGACCGAGTTGCTCGTGATCCACGGGCGCGTAGCGCGCACGGGTCGCGGGATCGGTGAACCATCGATAGGTGATGCTGCGGGCCGGGCCTTGATACCCGGTCAGGTCGCCGGTGAGGGCGACGCCCATCGGGCTCTGGCGCAGCGTCTCACCGAGCTCGGTGACGATTTCGGCCGGCGTGTCATCGAGACGGTCGAGCACCCGGAGGAGGCCCGGCGAAATATGGTGTTGTCCCGAGACCCCCCGCGCCCGCGGTGAGTGCCCGGCGAGCCGATACAGGTGATCACGTTCCTGGAGATTGAGGTGAAGGCCCTGAGCGATCGACGCGATCATCTGCTCGGACGGCTGGGGCCCGCTGGCACGCTCGAGCCGTGCGTAGTAGTCGGTCGACATATGGCACAGCGCCGCGACTTCCTCACGGCGCAATCCGTCGGTGCGGCGGCGCTGACCACGAGGTAATCCGACGTCCTCGGGTTGTAACGCCTCACGCCGATTCCGCAAGAACTCCGCGAGCCCGGTCCGATCAACGGTCATCGACTCCTCCTTCTTTCGTCCTTTGTAGCGTCGGGACTTGCGCGCAGCCAGGACTTGCTGATCCCACCTTCGCTGATCCGCTGCTCTGGCGCCCACGCATTGCCCAACCACGGATTGCCAGACAGTGGCTACCTTCTCGCCGACCACACACACTCGATGGCGACCACTGAATACCCCGAAAGGACAATCCTCATGGCATGCCGATCCACCGACCTCGCCATCCCCGACCTCACCGGCACCCGCGCCCTTCTCACCGGCGGCAGCGACGGCATCGGGCTGGCCATCGCCGGCCGGCTCGCCGACGCCGGCGCCGAGCTGATCCTGCCGGTCCGCAACATGGAGAAGGGCCAGGCGGCGGCGCACACGATTCGCAGCACCGCACCCACCGCCGACCTCGCACTGCATCACCTTGATCTCTCGTCGTTGGAGTCCGTCACCGAGTTCAGCCAGACACTGCTTTCCGACGGCAAGCCGATCCACATGTTCATCGGCAACGCGGGGGTGATGAACCCACCGGAGAGGCAGAGCACCGCCGACGGCTTCGAGCTCCAGTTCGGTACCAATCATCTCGGCCACGCAGCCCTCATCGCGCGTCTCTTCCCGCTGCTGCGAGACGGGCGGGCCAGGGTCACCCTCCAGATCAGCATCGCCGCCAATCAGGGAGCAGTGAATTGGGATGACCCCAATTGGGAGCGGTCCTACGACAGCATGGGCGCCTACAGCCATTCGAAGATCGCCTATGGACTGCTCGGGCTGGAACTCGACCGGCGCAGCAAAGCCAACGGGTGGGGTATCACCGCCAACCTCTCTCATCCTGGGGTGGCACCGACGAACCTGCTCGCCGCACGTCCCGAGATCGGTCGCACACAGGCGGTGCCGACCCGGCGCCTCATCACCCTGTTCTCCCGGCTCGGCGTCATGGGCACCATATCCAGCGCAAGCCTCCCCGCACTGATGGCGGCAACCACCCCCGGCGACCAGGGCGGGAAGTTCTTCGGCCCGAACGGCATCCGCGGTCTCGGTGGTCGACCTGCCGAGCAAACGCTCTACTCGCGGCTACGCAGTCCCGAAGACGGGGCTCGGATGTGGGAGCTCACTGAGCAGCTCACCGGGGTGACGTTTCCGGGGTGACGTTTCCGACGGAGTGATCTCCCGACAGGCACACTCAGCGACCGTTCATCGGGGCCGATCGACCGCCCACCGCATCGATCCCCGGCTTCGTCGCGTGACGCACACCACTGCATTGTGTGTGATGTGAACCTCATCAAAGCTATTAGTTATCGCCCATCACAGTTCGGCGAACCATCACAGCTTGGGAGGATTCCGTGTCCACTGTCGACCAACCCGCGGCGGCGCCACCGCCGCCGCACGCGCATCCGACGGGCGCCCAGTACATCGCGATGCAGGCCAGCCCGCAGTTCCAGGACCTCAAGCGCACCCTGCGGCGCTTCGTGTTCCCGATGACGGCGTTCTTCCTCCTCTGGTACGCGCTGTACGTGCTGCTCGGTGCCTTCGCTCATGACTTCATGGCGACGCCGGTGTGGGGCGACATCAACATCGGACTCGTCTTGGGGCTGCTGCAGTTCGTGACGACCTTCGCCATCACCGGAATCTATGTCCGCTTCGCCAACCGCGAGCTCGACCCCAGGGCCGAGGCGATCCGCACCGAAATGATGGACGACGCGATGAACAACGAGGCAGCCAAATGACCACTCTCGCAGCATCTGCCGCCGTGGGTAATCCCATCGCGAACATCGCCATCTTCGTCGCCTTCGTCGCCATCACGTTGTTCGTGGTGATCCGCGCGAGCAAGAAGAACGCCTCGGCCACCGACTACTTCACCGGTGGCCGCGCCTTCTCCGGACCGCAGAACGGCATCGCCATTGCCGGCGACTACCTCTCCGCGGCCAGCTTCCTGGGTATCGCCGGTGCCATCGCGGTCTACGGCTACGACGGCTTCCTCTACTCCGTCGGCTTCCTCGTCGCCTGGCTGGTGGCGCTGCTCCTCGTCGCCGAACTCTTGCGCAACACCGGCAAATTCACGATGGCCGACGTCTTGAGCTTCCGCCTCAAGCAGCGCCCGGTACGACTGGCGGCGGCGATCTCGACACTGGCGGTCTCGCTGTTTTATCTGCTGGCGCAGATGGCCGGTGCCGGCGGCCTGGTCGCCCTGCAGCTCGACGTGACCTCGCGGACCGGGCAGTCGATCGTGATCGCCGTGGTCGGCGCGCTGATGATCGTCTACGTGCTCGTCGGCGGAATGAAGGGCACCACCTGGGTGCAGATCATCAAGGCCGTACTGCTGATCGCGGGTGCCGCGTTCATGACGGTCCTGGTGCTGGCCAAGTTCGGGCTCAACGTGTCCCACATCCTGGGCGGCGCCCAGGATGCGATCAGCGGATCGTCTAGCGAAAAGGTCGCCGCCCGTGACGTTCTCGCGCCCGGCGCCAAGTACGGCGGGTCGATGGAATCGCAGATCAACTTCATCTCACTGGCCATCGCCCTGGTTCTCGGCACCGCCGGCCTACCGCATGTGCTGATGCGTTTCTACACCGTCCCGACCGCGAAAGAGGCTCGGCGCTCGGTGGTCTGGGCGATCGCGCTCATCGGTGCGTTCTACCTGTTCACCCTCATCCTCGGTTACGGTGCCGCCGCGATCGTCGGACCCGACCGCATCCTCGCGGCCGCCGGCAAGGAGAACGCCGCAGCGCCACTACTCGCCTTCGAACTCGGTGGCACGATCCTGCTCGGCATCATCGCAGCCGTCGCGTTCGCGACGATCCTCGCCGTCGTCGCCGGACTGACGATCACCGCCTCGGCGTCCTTCGCCCACGACATCTACGCCAGCGTCATCAAGCGCGGCAAGGTCAGCGAGGACGACCAGGTCCGCGTATCACGCTACGCTGCAATCACTCTCGGCGTCCTCGGAATCGTGCTCGGCATTCTCGCCAACGGCCAGAACGTGGCCTTCCTGGTGGCCCTGGCGTTCGCCATCGCCGCTGCGGCCAATCTGCCGACAATTGTGTATTCGCTGTACTGGAAGCGCTTCAACACCCGCGGTGCGCTGTGGAGCATCTATGGTGGCCTCGGTTCGACGCTGCTGCTCATCGTGTTCTCGCCCGCGGTCTCCGGTAAGGCCACCTCGATGATTCCCGGCGCCGACTTCGCCTGGTTCCCGTTGGAGAATCCCGGCATCGTCTCGATCCCGTTGGCCTTCGTGCTCGGTATCGTCGGCACGCTGACCTCGCCGTCGGATCGCGGTACCCCGGAACGCAACGCCGAGATGGAGGTTCGCTCCCTGACCGGCGTGGGCGCCGAAGAGGCGGTGGCGCACTAAGACGCCATCCGACGACCCGAAGGCGTGTCTCCCGAGGTGATCTCGGGAGACACGCCTTTACCATTCGGGCATGACCAACTGCATCTTCTGCGCGATCGTCGCGGGTACGGCGCCGAGTGTCCGGGTGTCGGAAACCGAGGCCACCTACGCGTTCATGGACATCGCGCCGGGCAACGACGGCCATCTGCTGGTGATCCCCAAGCGCCACAGCACCGATCTACTCGACATCGACGCGCAGGATCTGACCGCGGTCACCCTCGAAGCGCAGCGGATCGCCCGCGCCGTGGTCGGCGACCTCGACGCCGACGGCGTGAATCTCCTCAACTGCTGCGGCGCCGACGCCTGGCAGACCGTCTTCCACTTTCACCTGCACGTCATACCGCGTTACGCCGATCGGGATCGGGACCGCCTGCGACTGCCCTGGCAGCCGGGTGTCCCGGGAGATCGACAGGTGATGACGGACTTCGCGGATCGGCTGTCGGTCGCGCTGGGCTGAGGGGCCTGCGCGCCCCTCGGCCGGGGTTACCGAATACCCAGCACGACGACGTCGTTCACGGTGTTCGGTCGATCGTGGCGGAAGCAGGTCATCAGGATGGCGCCGGGTACCGGCAGGACCCCGGATAGCTTGTCGCAAGGCGCGGGTCGCGTCGTTGCCTGCCCATCGGCGGCGATCACCGCCACGACATTCGGTCCGGTCGTGGCCACCACCCCGCTCACGATGCCATCGCCGACGGCGGCGAGTCGTTGTCCGACCGGAATCTCGTCGGGTATCCCGTTCGGGTAGAGATCGGCACCACGGATGGTCGAGAACGACGCGCTTCGCAGATCGACCATCCCGCTCATGGTTCGGCCGTCGGTGCCATACCAGTCGGATTGCAGGTAACGGGCTTGGTCTCCGGCCCTCATCAACAACCCCGGACCGGGTGGATCGGTCGCGCCGGGCACTGTCGTGACCGAATCTTTCTGTGACACATCGACAATCGCCAACTTTCGCTCGTGGATCAACTGGCGCTCCAACACTATCGCCACGCGATCGCCGTCCACCGCGATGATCGACGCCTCGGAGTCCGGCGACGACGGGAGTCCGATCGTACGCGCGACTCCCGATGTCGCATGGAATGTCACGAGCGATGGTCGCTCCCCGCAGGTCGAGATGGCCACCACCGCCGATGACGTCGTCGACACCCTGAAGCCACCGAAACACTCACGGGTCGACGTCGTCCATCGCGTGTGGCCGGTGCGGACATCGAGCGCTCCGATGGTCGTTGGGCGGTCGTTGCGGTCGTAAGCGATCACCCCCACGATCGACGCCCTGGTGGCCCCGGGTACCCGAACTCGCCAACCTTCGGCGTTGGTCCACAGGCGCTCTCCCGACACGGCATCGATCCCGACGAGGGCATTCCGGTACCCCCCGTCCGAACAGGTGACCAGGACGACCTCGTGCCCGGCCGGCCCTGCAGCCCATATCCCCACCGTGCGGCAGCCGAACGGTAGATCTGCGAACGATCGGACCCACCGCCGCTGCCCGGTCTCACCGTGGTAGGCGGCCACCGAATCCCGGCCCAGCACAACGAAACCCGGTCCGGCCGGGGTCACCGAGAACGGACCGAGTGCAGGTACGGTGTAGGCGATGCGGGTTCCCAGGCTTGCCGGAATCGATGGAATAGGAACCGCTGCAACGGATTTTACGGACGGCCAAGGTGTCGCCACGACGATCGAGCCGACAGCGGCGCACACGACGACCAGACCGCCGGCAAGCGCGCCGACGAGCACGGCTCGGGTGCCGGTCGTGGCCGCCGGTCCGCCCGCGCGGACCGCGCCAACCAACAGCACCGCCACCGACGCCGCCATCAACGTCAACGCCCACCGCGCGATCGCAATGACGGGCGCAACGTCGAAGCCCAACAACTCGTCGTCGGCGTCGTTCGACGGCGATCCACGCCACGCCCATGCGGCCACTGCCATCGAGGCCGCGAGAAACACGGAGATCGCCGGGGTCACCAAGAACGCGATTCGACGCCGGACACGTCTCACCATCACCCCGGTCACGGCCGCGACCACCACCACCGCCTGCACGATGGCCATTCCGACTACCGTGCCGAGAAAGGAGGTGACAGAACCGAAGTCACCTCCGATCAGCGTGGCGGGCCGCCGACTGAAGAAGGCCACGACAGCCATCACAGCCGCGCCCATCCCGCCTCCCGCTGCCAGGAGCGCGGCCCCCTTCGACACGGCTCGACCACACAGCTCTACACCCATCCGACATCTCCCCCGAGTTCCCGGCGTCAGCCGGCGTCGTTGATTCGTGCGAACGGTTGTGCCGCCTCGAGTTCGTAGGCGAGTTCGAGCAGCGTGCGCTCGTCACCGAAGTCGGTGGTGAAGTGCATGCCGAGGGGCAGGCCCTGCGAGGTCTGCGCGAGCGGCAGGCTGATACCCGGCGCGCCGGAGGTGTTGTTGGCCGGGGTGAACGCGACGTAGCGGGTCAGCCGGTCGAAGATTTCGTCGAAATCGCCTGCGGGATCGAGGTATCCGATCTTCGGGGTGGTGTGCGCCAGCGTCGGTGAGAGGACCGCGTCGAAGCGGGCGAAGGTCTCCCGGAAACGGACGGTCGACTGTTTGAGTCCGCGGATCACCGACGGCGTACGCCACATGCGGCGCAGGTACAGGCGCGAGAGCCCGCGGGTGAACGGGTCGAGCTTGCTGCGATCGAACCCCTTGTCGATCATCCGTTTTCCGAATCGGTCCAGCGAGAACGCCAGCATCGCCCAGTAATCGGTGAACTGGGTGACATACGCACGGTCGACAGGCACCGGGATGAATTCGGTGCGGTGGCCCAGGCTTTCGAGGAGTTCGGCGGTGGCGGTCAGGCCGGCCTGGGTGTCGTCGTCGAGCAACTGTCCGGTCAGTGGCTCGGTGAGCATGGCGATGCGCAGGCGCCGCTCCGACGGCCCCTGGACGAGACCCACGGGTGGGAGACCCGGTGCCGGACAGAACTTCTCGGCATCGGCGAGGAAGTGGGCGGTATCGCGCACACTACGACTGATGACCCCGTTGGAGATGAGGTCGATGGGCATCGCCTTACCCTCGGGCGAGGCCACCACCCGGTCGCGGCTGGGTTTGAGTCCCACGAGTCCGCACGCGGCGGCCGGGATCCGGATCGATCCGCCGCCGTCGTTGCCGTGCGCGATCGGCAACGCCCCCGATGCGACGAGTGCGGCCGATCCGCCGGAGGACGCACCCGAGGAGTAGTCGGTGTCCCAGGGATTGCGGGTGGGGTCCCGGTCGACGAATTCGGTCGTCGCGGTCAGACCGAACGCCGGCAGCGTCGATGCCCCGACGATGTTCAGTCCGGTGGCGAGCAGTTGATCGGTGAACGGCTCGTTGGCGGTGGCCACCCGCACGGGGACCGCCGCGGACCCGTGGGTCGTCGGGATACCCGCCATCAGGGTGTTGTTCTTGATGACCGAAGGCACGCCGGCGAACACGCCACCACCGAAATCGTCGTCGGCGGCGCGCTTGCGGGCACGTTCCCTGTCGTCGACGGCGATCGCGTTGATCTGCGGGTTGACCCGGTCGATCCGCTCGAGCGCGGCGTCGACGGCTTCGGTCGCCGAGATCTCCCCCGCGGCGATGGCCTCCGCCACGCCGAGTGCGTCGGACTGCCCGAGTGCGTCGTCACCGAATGCATGCACATGCCTCATGCGGGCCCACCCTAGCGGGCGTCGACCCTGATAGCGTCCACTCCATCCACAAGACACGAAACGGGGCCCGGGGATGACGCGACGAGCACGACGTGGATTGCTGATCGCGGTGCTGGCCATCGCAGCGCTACTCGTTCCGGTCGGTGTGGCTCCCGACGCCCATGCGGCCGGGCACATGGTGTCGGCGGGCTCGCCGTCGGAGAAGCTCACCACCATCGTCGTGCACTCCGATGCGATGGACCGCGACATCCCGCTGACGGTGATCAAGCCGCGCGATCCGTCGCAGCCGCGAGGCGTGCTGTATCTGCTCAACGGCGCCGGCGGCGGTGAGGACAGCGCCTCCTGGCTCGCGCGGACCGACATCGAGTCGTTCTTCGCCGACAAGAACGTCTACGTCGTCATCCCCGAGCAGGGCGCATTCAGTTACTACACCGACTGGATTCGTCGTGATCCGACGCTCGGCGTCAACAAGTGGTCGACGTTCCTCGGCTCGGAGTTGCCCGCGGTCATCGACTCGACCTACCGCACGAGCGGACGCAACGCGATCGGCGGCATCTCGTCGTCGGGGACCTCGGTGCTCAATCTGGCGATCGCTCATCGCGGGCTCTATCGGGCGGCAGCGTCCTACAGCGGTTGCGCCTCGACGTCGGACCCGTTGGGGCAGCAGTACATCAAGCTCGTCGTCGACGGTCGCGGCGGTGGCAACACCGTGAACATGTGGGGCCCCGACAACGGTCCGCTGTGGCGTGCCAACGATCCCGTCCTCAATGCGGGCAAGCTGCGCGGCACCGCGCTCTACATCTCGAACTCCAGTGGTCTGCCCGGTCCGCACGACAACCCGCAGGCGGTGCGCGACCCGATCACGCTGACCGATCAGGTGGTGCTCGGCGGCGGGATCGAGGCGGCGACCAGCATCTGCACCCAGCAACTCCTCGGACGCCTCAACGGACTGCGCATCCCCTACACCGCCGACGTCGGCCGGCCGGGCACCCACTCATGGGGCTACTGGCAGGATCAGCTCCACCGGTCGTGGCCGTTCTTCCGACGCGCGATCGGCGGCTGATCAGGCGATCATCGCCATCACATCGCCGGCCAGTCGCGCGGCGAACGCGTCGTCGATGGCCTTGCCGAACACCGCGTGGTGATAGAGCGGCGCGATGATGTGGTCGAGGATCTGCTCGACGGTCGGCGTCGGCTCGCCGCGGTCGGTGGCGCGGGCCACCATCTGCTGCGCCTGGTCGCGCCGGATCTCCCAGCACGGGCATTCGTCGACGAGTTCATCGCGCGCGACGATCATCGCCCGTAGGTAAGAACGACGTTTGGGCCGCCCGATGTCGGCGGCGATGATCTGTGCCCAGTCGGTGAGATCGCCACGCAGACTGCCGGTATCGGGGAGATCTTCCCCCTGGGTGAGGGCGGCGACCGCCACCTCCTCGACGAGTGCGGTGATCGATCCCCAGCGCCGGTAGATCGACGTCGGATTGACCCCGGCGAGCTCGGCGACCTGCGGGATGGTCATGGTCTCGCGCTCGCCGGCACCGACGAGTTGTCCCACGGCGCGGTAGACGGCCTGCTGCACGCGAGCACTGCGTCCACCGGGCCGTCGTGGGTGTTGCCCCTCGTCCACCTGCACATTCGTCGCCGTTGTCGCACTCATGGAATCGATTATTGCAAACTGCGTTGCTTTAGGGGTCCATCCCGGCTAGTTTGACTAACGCAAACGTCTTTGCTTTTGCCGGCTCGTCAACTTCGGAGGTTCCCGTGTCGCGACTACATCCGCACCGCGCGTTCTGGGTGGTCACCGCCACGGTGGTGATGGTGCTGTTCGCGTCGGCGGCGCCCTCACCCCTCTATCCCGTCTACCAACAGCTATGGGGTTTCTCGTCGTTCACCCTGACCGGCGTCTTCGCGATCTACGTCGTCACGATGCTGATCAGCCTGCTGTCGGTGGGATCGCTCTCCGATCACATCGGCCGACGGCCCGTCCTCGCGGTTGCCCTCGTGCTACTGATCGCGAGCATGGCGCTGTTCCTCGTCGCCGACGGCGTCGGCACCCTGATGGCGGCCCGTGCGCTGCAGGGATTGGCGACCGGTGCTGCGATCGGCACCCTGACGGCGACCGTCGTCGACATGGCACCGAGCCCCCGCCTGTCGTCGGCGATCACCGGGGCGGGGCCGACCATCGGTCTCGCCGGCGGGGTCGCGGTGGCCGGCGTTCTCGTTCAGTACGCTCCCCACCCTCGCTTCCTGGTCTACGAGATCGTCCTCGCCCTCTACGCCGTCCTCCTGATCGCACTGCTGATCGTGCCGGAAACGTCTGAGCGCGTGGGCTTCTCGTCACGACGTCACCTGCTCGGCACCCTGGCACCGCAGGCGTCGGTGCCCGCCGCGGTGCGCCCGCTGTTCTGGGCGGCCATCCCCGCGTTCGTGGCCACATGGTCGCTCGGTGGCCTCTACCTCTCGCTCGGCTCATCGGTGGTGGCGCGCGTGTTCGGCGTCGCCAATCACGCCGAAGCGGGCCTACTGCTGTTCGCCTTCTTCGCCGCCGGCGCGCTGACCTCGTTGCTGGTCACGTCGTGGGCGCCGCAGGCCAAACTGGCCTTCGGCTATCCGGCGCTCGCCGGTGGTGCGGTCATCTCGCTGGCCGGCGTGCTCACCGAGTCACTGCCGGTGTACATCGTCGGCTCGCTGATCGCCGGATCCGGATTCGCCGGGACCTTCCTCGGTGCATTGGACTCGATCAGCGCGCAGACACCCGCTCCTGCGCGGGGCCAGGTCTTCTCGGCGGTCTTCATCGTCAGCTACGTGGCCTTCAGCGTGCCCGCGGTGATCGCCGGACTCGTTGTCGGCCACCTCGGTCTGCGCGCCACCGTCGCGATCTACGTCGGGTACGTGCTCGCACTCGCCGTCCTCGGCGGACTGGCGTCGGCGCGCACCCGCCGGCGGGCGAATCTCCGGGCCCGGGTTTGCGCCCGCGACCTCGGAGAGTATGAAGGTAGGCATGCACCTGAAATTCAGTTCAAGTGAAGAAGCCTTCCGCGACGAACTTCGGACATTTTTCACCACCGCGATCCCCAAGGACCTGCGCGAACGCTCGGCCGCCGGGAAGCTGAACTACCCCGAGGACATCGTCACCACCACCCGCATCATGAACGAGGCGGGCTACGCCGTACCGCACTGGCCGACCGAATGGGGCGGCCAGGACTGGACCCCGATCCAGCACCACATCTACCGCGAGGAGATGAGCCTCGCGTCGGTGCCCGACATGCTGCCGTTCAACGCGGGCATGATCGGGCCCGTCATCGCCCAGTTCGGGTCGCAGGAGATGAAGGAACGCTTTCTGCCCAAGACCGCCAATCTCGACATCTGGTGGTGCCAGGGCTTTTCCGAGCCCGAGGCGGGCTCGGACCTCGCGTCGCTGAAGACCCGCGCGGTGCGCGACGGCGACCACTACGTCGTCAACGGCCAGAAGACCTGGACCACCCTCGGCCAGTTCGCCGACTGGATCTTCTGCCTGTGCCGCACCGACCCCGACGTCAAGAAGCAGGCCGGCATCTCGATGCTGCTGTTCCCGATGGACACCCCCGGCGTCGAACTGCGTCCGATCCAGTTGATCGACGGCGGTTACGAGGTCAATGAGGTCTTCTTCAACGACGTGCGGGTTCCGGTGGAGAACCTCGTCGGCGAGGAGAACCAGGGGTGGACGCAGGCGAAGTTCTTGCTGGGCAACGAGCGCAGCGGCATCGCGCGCGTCGGTTACACCAAGACCAAACTGGCCCGCGCCAAGGAACTCGCCCGTGAGATCACCGCGGCCGACGGCAAGCCACTGATCGAGGACCCGTTCCTCGCCGCTCGCCTCGCCGAACTCGAGAACGAGATCCTCGCCCTGGAACTGACCCAGCTGCGTGTGGTCGCATCGTCGGCCGACGGCAAGCCCAACCCCGCGTCGTCGCTGCTCAAGCTCCGCGGAAGCCAGCTGCAGCAGGAGGCGATGGAGTTGCTCGCCGACATCGCGGGCCCGGATTCACTTCCGGTCGCCGGCCTCGACCCGGCCGCGCCCAACGGATCGGCCGACATCGAGGCCCCGGAATGGGCGCAGCTGTCGGTGCCGACCTATCTGAACTACCGCAAGGTGACCATCTACGGCGGTTCGTCGGAGGTCCAGCGCCAGATCATCGACAAGGCCGTGCTCGGCCTGTAATCGCGCCGCACACACGACCATTCGACCTCCCGACACACGAGGAACACACATGGATTTCGAACTGTCCGAAGAACAGACGATGTTGCGCGACACCGTCCGCGACGTGCTGAGCAAGACCTACGACGTCGAGACGCTGCGCAAGGTCACCGACACCGAGCTGGGCTGGAGCCGCGACGTCTGGAAGTCGTTGGCCGACATCGGCATCCTCGGCCTGACCATTCCCGAGGAAGACGGCGGCGCCGGAGCGGGCCCCGTCGAGTTCGCCTCGGTCATGGGTGAGATCGGCCGAGCGCTGGCACCCGAGCCGTACCTGGACGCGGCGTTGGTCCCGGGCTCGCTGATCGTCGCGACCGCCGAAGGCGACCTGCGCGAGGAACTCCTCGGCGGCCTGGCCGGCGGCGAGTTGCTCCTGGCCTTCGCCCATCAGGAGGCCGGCGACCGCTGGCCTGCGGCCGCGGTGGCCACCACCGCCGCCGACGGGAAGCTCACCGGAACCAAATCGCTGGTGCCGCACGGTGATTGCGCGGACAAGCTGATCGTGTCGGCGCGCGAGAACGGCGAGGTCGGCCTGTACCTCGTCGACGCCGACGCCGAGGGCGTCACCCGAACCGCCTACCGGACCCACGATCGGCGTCGAGGCGCTCAGATCGTCTTCGACGGCGCCCCGGCCACCCGCCTCGGTTCCGGCGACGCCTCGGCACAGCTCGCCGACGTCGAGGTCGGCATCCAGACCGCGCTGTGCGCGGAGGCAGTCGGGGCGATGGAACGCGCACTCGACCTGACCGTCGATTACCTCAAGACGCGCAAGCAGTTCGGGGTGACACTGGCGACCTTCCAAGCGCTGACGCACCGGGCGGCCGACATGTACGTGCAGCTCGAGCTGGCACGGTCGATGAGCCTGTATGCGACGACCGCGCTCGCCGACGGCATCTCCGACCCGGTGATCGCCTCACGCGCCAAGCTGCAGATCTGCCGCTCAGGCCGTCACATCGGCCAGGAGGCGATCCAGATGCACGGCGGTATCGGGATGACCGCCGAGTACCCGGTCGGCCATTACACGAGCCGATTGACCGCGATCAGCCACACCCTCGGCGACGCGACCGAGCACGTGCAGAGCCTGGCACGCAACGTCAACTCCTACGATCTGGTCGCCCTGTCCTGATCTCGACCCGGACGGGGTCGGTGCCGAGATCGGTGGCGCCGACCCCCTCCGGGCACAAACTCTCCACACCCCTCAGCAGATGCCGGTGCTCGGATTCGAGCAGGCGCAACAACCAGGTCATGGTGTGGGAGTACACAACCGACCCGCTACCCGCGGAAGGGTTTGGCCCATCCAGGGTTTGATCTTCTTGCCCGATCGGGCGCCGGTGATGGCCTAGGGTTCTCCGCAGGGATGCGGTTCGCCGCTGACGTGCGAGAACGGGAGGGTTTCAGTGGAGATCTTGCGGGACAACCTGGCACATGGTGCGTCGTTCTCCCTGGTGGGGATCGCGCTGCTGATCGTCGGCTTCGTCGCCCTCGATCTGGTGACCCCGGGCCGGCTGCGGCAGCTGGTCTGGGTCGACCACAACCGCAACGCCACGATCCTGACCGTCTCGATGGTGATCGGACTGGCAGCGGTGATGGTCTGTTCAGTGATCGACACCGCCTATCTCGAGCTGTGGCGCGGGCTGGTCGACACCATAGTCTACGTCGCGCTGACCATCGCGGTGATGATGTGGTCGTTCGTCCTGATCGACTGGCTCACCCCCGGCAAGCTCGGCACCCTGCTGCTCGACGACGACGGCGAGCATCCGGCGATCTGGGTGACCGCGACGGTGTTCCTCGGTATCGGCGCGGTGATCGCGGCGGTTCTGCTGGCCTGACGCCCCGGGCTTGTTGACGCATGAGCTTATTGACGCTTGCTCAATAAGTGCCCTAGTGTCCCCAGAGAGGACGGCGCGCGCCGTCCGGCCGGACCGACACCACTCAGGGGGATCACCGCATGGCCGCACCACTCATCGAGGAGTCCATCGACATCGACGCCACACCCGAACAGGTGTGGGAGGTCATCTCCGACCTCAAGCGCATGGGCGAATGGAGTCCGCAGTGCGTGAAGATGATCGTCCGCGGCCCGGTGGGCCTGGGCACCAAGACGATCAACGTCAACCGCCGCGGACCGCTGGTGTGGCCGACGACGTCGAAGATCGTCCGCTTCTCCCCCAACCAGGAACTCGGTTTCCGCGTCGCCGAGAACCGCACCGTGTGGAGCTACACGATCACGCCGACGGCGAGCGGGGTCACCGTGACCGAGCGTCGCGAGGTGCCGGGCGGGACCACGTCGACGGTGTCGTCGGTGCTCGTCGACAAGTTGATGGGCGGCACCGAGAACTTCGAGGCCGAGCTGAAACTCGGTATGGCCGAGACGCTCGGCAAGATCAAGCGCGCCGTCGAGGGCTGAGTAGCGCCCTCAGCCGTCGAGTTTCTCGATGAGGGCGGGCAGGTCGGCGATCGAGTCGATGACGTGGTCGGGGACCGGCCCGAACTCGTCGCGTTGCAGGGCGACGAGTGCCTCCTCGCGGAACTTGCCGGTCCGCACGAGCACCCCGATCAGCGCCGACGCCTGCGCGCCGAGGACGTCGTTGTGCATGTCGTCGCCGACCATCACCACCTGGGTCGGCTCGAGATTCATCATCTCGACTGCAGCACGGAAGCCGAGTGGTGACGGTTTGCCGATGGCGCGGATCTTGCGACCCGACGCCTTCTCCAGGCCCTCGAGGTAGACGCCGGTGTCGATGGCCAGTCCCTGGGCGGTCGACCAGATCATCGATCGGTGCATCGCCACCACCGGCACTCCGGCCAACATCAACTCGAGCACGATCGACAACGCTCGATGGGTGAACACCGGTCCGGCGCCGCCGAGCACCACGACCTGCGCCTGGGCCGGGTCGTCGGTGAGGGCGATGCCGGTCATGTCGTCAGCGATCGGGCCCTCGTTGAGTACCCACGCCTTCTTGCCCGGATAGGTCTGAGCGAGGTATTCGGCGGTGAGTTTGGCGGCGGTGAGGATTTCCTCGGCCGACACCTCGAACCCGCAGCTGTTGAGGGCGTCGGCGATCTGACCGCGCGAACGGGACGTCGTGTTGGTCAAGAACATCCGCGGCAGGCCGCGATCGGCGAGGATGCGGACCGCCTCGACCGCGCCGGGCAGCGCCTTCCACGACGTGACCATCACACCGTCGATGTCCATCAGCAACCCGAGCGTCATCCTACAAATCTAGGGTGTGTGGGGAGAACCTGCGCGTCGGCGGTGCGTGCGCGCCGTGGGGGCGATGGCATGCTGGGGCCATGCGTACGGTCACCGAACACCAGCAGGTCGTCGCCAGTCTGTTCGGCCCGCCCGAGCCGGTCACCATGCCCGTCACTGCCGCACTGGGCCGGGTGCTCGCCGCCGACGTCGTCGCCCCGATCTCGTTACCCGGCTTCGACAACTCCGCGATGGACGGCTTCGCGGTCCGCGCGGCTGACGTCGCCGCGGCCACGCCGGCGCAGCCGGTGCACCTTCGCGTCGACGCCGACATCCCGGCCGGCCGCGTCGACCCACCGCCGCTGGCACCGGGAACTGCGCACCGCATCATGACCGGCGCACCGATGCCGGCCGGTGCCGACGCGGTGGTGCCGGTGGAACTGACCACCGCCGTGTTCAGCGGCGCCGAACCCGTCGAGGGCACGCAGGTGGGCATCACCACCGCGGTGCCGACCGGTAAGCACATTCGCCCGGCGGGCTCCGACATCGTCGCCGGGCAGCCCGCGCTGCCGGCCGGTACCCGTATCGGTGCCGCGCAAATCGGGCTGCTGTGTGGGCTCGGGTTCTCGACGGTGAGCGTGTTCCGGCCGATGCGGGTGGCCGTGTTGTCCACCGGCTCCGAGCTGGTGGCGCCGGGAATTCCGTTGCGGCACGGACAGATCTACGAATCCAACGGCGCCATGCTGACCGCGGCGGCCATCGAGGCCGGCGCCGAGGCCAGGCACGTGCATTTCGTCCCCGACGACACGACCCAGTTCTTGCATCGCCTCGACGAGATCGCCGCCGACGCCGACCTCATCCTCACCTCCGGCGGGGTCAGTGCCGGCGCCTTCGAGGTGGTCAAGGAAGCGCTGGGCATGACCGGCGGGGTGGAGTTCGTGAAGGTCGCAATGCAGCCGGGGATGCCCCAGGGCTGCGGGCACTATCGCGGTCCGGCCGGACGGTCCGTGCCGATCGTGACCCTGCCCGGCAATCCGGTGAGTTCGCTGGTGTCCTTCGAGGTGTTCATCCGGGACCCGCTGCGTGCCGCGATGGGCCTGCATCTGCGCCGACAACGGCTGCGCGCACAACTGACCACCGCCTTGACCTCACCGGCGGGCAAACGTCAGTTCCAGCGTGCGGTCTTCGTCCGTCACCCCGACGGACCGGCCGTCACGACCGTCGGGCCGCCGGCATCACATCATCTGAGCAACCTCGCCCACGCCGACGCGCTGGTCGACATCCCCGCCGAGACCGTGTCACTGGCGGCCGGCGACCTGGTGGACGTGGTTCGGCTGACGTGACCGGCGCGGCCGACGCGCAGGGCGTATCCGATTGGGATGTTTGGGTTTTCGCCACGTCGACGTCATCGACGCGCGGGGCTGCCGGCCAACCAGATGCGGCGCCCGGCTCCGATGCCAGGCGCCGGTCGGCGTCGTGACGTCGAGGATGTGCCCGTATTCGGTGTCGATGGGTGTGTAGGTCCAGCCGTCGGCCTCCTTGGCGCGGTTGTGCGCCACGCAGGTGCCGTCGGCGTTGGCGAGCGAGGTGGGACCACCGTGCCGGTGCGGCTGGGCGTGATCGATCTCGGCGATCGGCGCATCGCAGAACGGAACCCGACAGCGCCGGTCGCGCATGCGGACGAAGTGCGCGAGGCTCGACGGGAAGCACCGCGACCGCGCGTCGGCAGCCACCAGCGTGCCTTCCGCAGGCCGCACGTACAGTCGCCGGATCGTCGAGGCGGTCTCGCCGTCGGGGCCGACACCGTCGGCAATGAGCTGCCGCGCCATCTCGGCAGGGATCGGCCCGAATCCGGGGATCTCCGCCGACGCATCCCCGCCGAGCATCGTTTCGGCCGAGAGCACCAGGTTCACCGCGACCGGCACTGCGGTGGCGCTCGCCTGACCGGTGACCCGCTCGACCAGGGTGTCGGCCATGATCTGGTCCCGCGTGCGTCCGTCGGACCCGACAATTGCATCGGCGTGGCGTTTGAGCGCGGCGAACACCGCGACCCCCTGTGCCATCGGCACCAGCGCCGACACCTGCGCCATCAGATCCGGCGCGGGGCGCACCGAAACCCGACGATCACGCTCGGCCTTCGCCTTGCGGTCGACGACGGCGCGGGGTTCGAGCTCGTAGGCCAACTCCCTGGCCCGCGCGGTCAACGCCCTGTCCCCCATGCTCAGCAGAGCCTGACGGTCCCCGGCGACGACACGATCGATCTCCTCGCGGGATTCTCGTGTCAGATAGGCGGTTTCGCGGACCAGGATGGTCGCGCGCCACTCGGTCAGATCGCCGTCCTCGAGAGCGCCCAAGGTGTGCGGCATCTCGGTGGCCAGGGCCCGCGCGAACCCGAGGAATTGGCCACCTCGCTGCGCCGACGCCTTGCGCGCCAGACCGACCTCGGCCGACAACCCCTTACCCCTCTTACCTTGGGGCACATTGCGTTCGGTTTCATCGGCGGCGCGCAGTTCGTCGAGTCGGGCGGTCTCGCGCACCTGGGCGGCCGCGGCGGCGGACTTCAGTTCTTCCAGGAAGGTGATCCGCTCCACCGCATCGGCCTGTGTGGCCGCCGCCGTCATCTCGACGAGCGCGCAGGCGAACTCGCGAAGATCGTCGGTCGTCTCGAGCATTGCCACCCCCCGGTGTCCGTAGCGCGTACGTCGAACTCTTGATCTATTGTATATGCGTTCGGTGATTTGTGCCACCGATCTCACCGGCTGTGCACCACCGCCATCGATGCACACCGCCTCCCAGCACGTGGAGCCACCGGCACCCGGGGCTCTAAGCTGAACGGGCGCGGCGAGCGGTCGCGTTGACGACGTCGGAGAGGATGACTGTGGCGAGGCGCCCGCGTGAGGACGCACCAGACGGACTGTCCCCGGCACATCTGGTCACCCTGGCCCGCGAGACCGTACCCCCGGTCCACCCGGCGGGCCTCCCCTTTGTCGCCGCGGCCTCGGCCGTCGCGGTGCTCGGTCGGCGTCACCGGTGGATCCGGACACCGGCCGCCCTGACCGCCGGGGCCTGCGCGGCCTTCTTCCGGCATCCCTCCCGCGTCGCGCCCACCGATCCGTTCGCGGTGGCCGCCCCGGCCGACGGGACCGTGAGTCTTCTCGACGAGGCCGTGCCGCCCGCCGAGTCCGGGCTCGGCGACGCGCCGCGACCGCGGGTGTCGGTGTTCCTCTCGCTGTTCGACGTGCACGTGCAGCGCGTGCCGATCGCCGGCACGGTGACCTCGGTGACCCACACGCCCGGTCGATTCGTCTCGGCCGATCTCCCCGACGCGAGCGAGGTCAACGAGCGCACCACCATGACGATCCGCACCGCGACGGGCGCCGACATCGCGGTCGTGCAGATCGCCGGGCTGCTCGCCCGTCGAATCGTGTGCAATCCGACGGTCGGCGACGCACTGTCGGTCGGTGACACCTACGGACTCATCCGCTTCGGCTCGCGGGTGGACGTCTACCTGCCGCCCGGGACCACACCGCAGGTCCGGCTCGGGCAACGAACGATCGGCGCCGAGACGACGATCGCCGTCCTCGGTCCGGGCTCCGATCCAGCGGCAGGCCGATGAGTCCGCGCGCGGACCGGCCGGGAACCCCGCACCGCACGCCGGCTCGTGTGGCCGGACGCGTGCGCACCCCGGCCGAGCAGTCGCGGCTGCGCCGTCAGGCGTCGGCGGGCCGGATGTTCGTGCCGTCGGCGCTGACGATCCTCGCGATCTGCGCGGGCATGACGGCGATCCGGTTCGCGTCCAACGACAACATCAATGCGGCACTGGCCCTGCTCGTCGCGGCCGCGCTGCTCGACGGCATCGACGGGCGGGTGGCGCGCCTGATGGGTGCCACCACCAAGATCGGCGCGGAGATCGACTCACTCGCCGACGCCATCAATTTCGGTGTGGTACCGGCATTCCTGGTGTATCTGACCCTGATGGAGCACGCCGACATCGGCTGGCTGATCGGCCTGGTGTACACCTGCGCGATCGTGCTGCGCCTGGCCCGCTTCAACACCCTCCTCGATGACGACGACGCACCCGCATACACCCGCGACTTCTTCGTCGGCGTACCCGCACCGGCCGCCGCGATCATCGCGCTGCTGCCCGTCGGGCTGTTGCAGCAGTTCGGGTCAGGCTGGTGGACGTCGCTGCCGGTGGTGTGCACGTGGCTGCTCATCGTCGCGTTTCTCGCGGCCAGCCGGGTACCGACGGCGTCGTTGAAGGCGGCGAAGGTGTCGCCGCGCGCTCTGCCGGTCCTGCTGATCCTGGTCGCCATCGGCGCGGCGCTGTTGGTGACCTTCCCGTACGTGCTGATGATCATCGGCATTGCCGGCTACGCCGTGCACATACCGTTCGCCTGGCGCTCCCGTCGCTGGGTGGCCTCGCGTCCCGAACACTGGGACGCGCCACCACGGGAACGTCGCGCGGAGCGGCGGGCCATGGCGCGCGAGACGCCCGGACGGCGCGCCATTCCGCGGCGTCGGCAGACGATGAAGAAGTCACAGGCTCGCCTCGGCCTGCACCGGCCCGCCGGCACCGGGACGATCACACCCCGTCGGGACGGCACGCCCCATCCCGACGACGCCGAGAGCCCCACCGCGTGAGCGCCCAACTCACACTGACCGCACGCCTGAACCCGTCGGCCGGCGACGCCCGCCGCGGCATCGTGCGCGTCCACCCCGAGGCGCTCACCGCACTCGGACTCCGCGAATGGGATGCGGTACGCATCACCGGTGCGCGCGTGAGCGCCGCCGTCGTCGCCGCTGCCCCCGCGGACTCGTCGACCGGCACGATCCTGCTCGACGACATCTCCTTCTCCAACACCGGCGTCCGCGAGAACGCCCAGGTGGTCGTCGGGCCGGTGCAGGTGCAGGCCGCCACCCGGGTGACGGTGACCGGGTCGGCGTTGGCCAGCCAGGGCGTCGACGCGCAAACCCTGCGACGCGCACTGCTCGGCAAGGTGCTGTCGGTGGGCGACACCGTCTCCCTGCTCCCCCGCGACCTCGGACCCGAACTGACCGCCAGCGAGGCAGTGCGCGCCCTGGCCCGCTCCGTCGGGATCACCTGGACCACACAGCTTCTCACGGTGACCGCCACCGACCCCGGCGCGCCGGTCAGCGTGCAGCCGAACACCGCGGTGGTGTGGACGGACACCACCGCGCCGGGCGCCGTCGGCGGGGTGGCGGGCGCCGTCGGCGCGGTGACGAGCGCTGTCGGCGGGATGACAAGCGCTGTCGGCGGGGTGACGGGCGCTGTCGGCGGGGGCACGGTGCGGCCGGTGGCCGAGCTCGTCGGCGTCGACGATCAGGTGGCGAAACTGACCGAGTGGCTGCGGATCACCCTCGATCAGCCCGAGGTGCTGCGCACCCTGGGTGCGGTCCCGCGCCTGGGAGTGTTGCTGACCGGCCCGGCCGGGGTGGGCAAGGCGACGCTGGTACGCGCGGTGGCGGCGGGGCGGCCGCTGGCCGTGATCGACGGCCCGACCGTCGGTGCGACCGAGGCGAATTCGCGACTACGCACCGTCACCGACGCCGTGTCCTCACTGCGTCCCGGCGGCGGGGTCCTGCTGATCACCGACGTCGACGCCCTGCTGCCCACCGAGGCCGAACCGGTCTCCACACTCCTCCTCGATGCCCTACGAGAAGCGTTGGCCGGCAAGGATGATCAGCCTGGCACGATCGCACTGATCGCCACCACGACACAACCGGCAGCGGTCGACACCCGATTGCGCGATCCCCAACTGTGCGACCGGGAGCTCTCGATCGGGCTGCCCGACGCGGCATTGCGCGGCCGGTTGCTCGCGGCCATCCTCACCGGGGTGCCCACCGAGGGAGATCTGCAACTCTCCGAGATCGCTTCACGGACACCTGGTTTCGTCGCCGGTGATCTCGCGGCGCTGACCCGGGAGGCGGCCCTGCGGGCGGCGGCCCGGGTGACCGCGGCCGGATCGACGGCCGCACCGGCACTGACCGCCGAGGACCTGCGTGGCGCCGTCGGGGTGATCCGACCGGTGTCGCGTGCGACGTCGCCGGAGGTCTCGTTGGGATCGATCACGCTCGATGACGTCGGCGACATGGTCGAGACCCGGCAGGCGCTCACCGAGGCTGTACTGTGGCCGCTCGAACATCCCGACACGTTCACCCGACTCGGTGTCGATCCGCCGCGCGGGGTGCTGCTCTACGGACCGCCCGGCTGCGGCAAGACCTTCGTGGTACGGGCGCTGGCCGCGTCGGGCCGGCTCTCGGTACACACCGTCAAGGGCGCCGAACTGATGGACAAATGGGTCGGCGCCTCCGAGCGCGCGGTTCGTGACTTGTTCGACCGCGCACGGGAATCCGCGCCCTCCCTGATCTTCCTCGACGAGGTGGACGCATTGGCGCCCCGGCGCGGTCAGTCGTCGGATTCCGGGGTCTCCGATCGCGTGGTCGCCGCGCTGCTCACCGAACTCGACGGCGTCGAACCGCTGGCCGACGTCGTCGTCCTCGGTGCCACCAATCGTCCGGATCTGATCGATCCGGCGTTGCTCCGGCCGGGCCGACTCGAGCGACTGGTCTTCGTCCCACCACCGGATGCGCAGGCACGCGCCGACATCCTGCGCACCTCGGGACGCAACGTCCCGCTCGCCGACGACGTCGACATCGAGGCGCTGGCAACAGATCTCGATGGCTACTCGGCCGCCGACTGCTCGGCTCTGCTGCGGGAGGCCGCACTCTCGGCGATGCGCCGCAACATCGAGGCCGCCACGGTCACCGCCGACGACGTCGCCGACGCCCGCACCCGGGTCCGCCCGTCGCTGGACGCCGCGCAGGTGGAGAATCTCCGCGCCTACGCCCAGCGACGGTCGGAATAGATTTCCCTCCCGGCTGCGGCCGATCATCGGGGACACTGAAGCAGTACTCGGCAAGGGCTACCGCTGACCCCGGCCCCGCCCCAACCTGCCTCGGAAGGACTCCAGATGAACCGCGCACTGACCCCGACCAGCACCGACATCGCCGATTCCACCCCGGATCAGGTCGAGGCGGCGGTGGCGGCCGCCCACGGCGCCGCCACCGCCTGGGCCGCCACCGGCGCGGCCGACCGCGCCCGCGCCCTGACGCACGTTGCCGACGTCCTCGACGCGCACGGCGAGGAACTGATCGACCTGGCCGCCGAGGAGTCCCACCTACCCCTCGGACGCCTGCGCGGCGAACTCGTCCGCACCACCTTCCAACTGCGCTATCTCGGCGAGTACGTCGCCGCCGGCCGGCACCTCGACCCGATCGTCGATCACGCCGACCCCGACTGGCCGATGGGCGCCCCGCGGCCCGATCTGCGCCGCACGCACCTGCCGCTCGGTGTCGTCCTCAACTTCGCGGCGGGCAACTTCCCGTTCGCATTCAGCGTCCCGGGCGGAGACACGGCCTCGGCGCTGGCTGCCGGCTGCCCGGTGGTGGTCAAGATCCATCCCGGCCATCCGCGGCTCTCGGTACGCATCGGCGACCTCATGACGACCGCCCTGCACGACGCCGGCGCCCCCGACGGCGTGTTCGGCACGATCTCCGGGGTCGACGCCGGAATCACCGCACTGACCGATCCGCGGGTACGGGCGGCAACCTTCACCGGCTCCACCCGCGGTGGGCGCGCCCTGTTCGACATCGCGTCGTCGCGTCCGGACCCGATCCCGTTCTTCGGCGAGCTGGGCAGTGTGAACCCGGTGTTCGTCACCGCCGCCGCCGACCGCGCACGCGGCGCCGAGATCGCCGAACAGTACGTGGCGTCGTTCACCCTCGGCATGGGTCAGTTCTGCACCAGCCCAGGGCTTCTCATCGTCCCCGACGGCTCGGCGACGCTTGCCGCCCTCGAGCGGGCCACTCTGCCCGACCCGGCACCGATGCTCACCGCGTCGATGCGCGCGGGCTTCGATCGTGCGGTGACCGAGGTCACCGCCCTCGACGGCGTGAGCACCCTGCACATCGTCGACGGCGACGATGCTCTCACCGCCGCCGTGCAACTGCACCGCACCACCGCCGCACGCGTCCTCGACGACCCGGAGACGTTGCTGCAGGAGTGTTTCGGGCCGTCGTCGGTCATCGTGACCTACGCCGATGCCGCCGAACTCACGGCGCTTGCCGACGCACTGCCCGGCCAGCTCACCGCGACGGTGCAGGGCGAGGACTCCGACGTCGGCGACGACATGCAGTCACTGACCGGCATTCTCGCTCGCACGGCCGGCCGACTGCTGTGGAATCAGTGGCCGACGGGTGTGTCCGTCACCGACGCACAGCATCACGGCGGCCCGTACCCGGCGAGCACCGCCATCCACACCACCTCGGTGGGCGCCAACGCGATTGCGCGATTCCTGCGGCCGGTCACCTACCAGAATTTCCCCGCCGGACTGCTCCCCCAGGAGTTGCGTCCCGGTGCGGGAGCCGACCCGGAGTCCTTCAGATGAAGGCTGTCATCGTCGGTGCGGGCATCATCGGATGCGCTCTGACCCGGGAGCTGGCGCGCCACGGGCTCGATGTGGAGGTCATCGATCGCGGCGCGCCCGGCGCCGGAACGACCGCGCACGGCGAGGGTAACGTTCTCGTGTCCGACAAGGGCCCGGGCCCCGAACTCGCACTGGCACAACTGTCCCGGACGCTGTGGCCGTCGACCATCGACGAGATCGACGAGCAGTGCGGCACACAGATGGGACGGCTGATCGAGTTCGAGCCGAAGGGTGGCATCGTCGTGGCGACGACCGATGCCGGAGCGCAGTCGCTGACCGACTTCGCCGCGCGTCAGCGACTGGCCGGCGTCGCCGCCACCGCGCTGTCGCACGCCGAGGCGCACGAGGCCGAACCCCATCTCACCCGCGATCTCGCGTCCGCCTACCTCTATCCCGAGGACGCCCAGGTGCAGCCGGTCGGCGCCGCCCATGCACTGTTGTTCAGCGCCAAGGGATTCGGTGCCCGCGTCCGCGTCGGCACCGAAGTGCTCGCGCCCGTCGTCGCACACGGCCGCATCGTCGGTATCGACACCATCACCGGCCGCATCGACGCGGATGTGGTGATCAACTGTGCCGTCCCGTGGGCCGCCGACGTGTCGAACCGACTCGGCGCACCGATCGCGGTGAAGCCTCGACGCAGTGCGTCCTGATCACCACCCCGCAACCGCCGACGGTGTTCCACAAGGTCTACGACGCCGATTACGTCGGGGCGGTCGGCAGCGGCGATGCCGACCTGCAGACCTCGGCGGTGGTCGAGTCGACCGCCGCGGGTCCGATCCTCATCGGCTCGTCGCGGCGGCGGGCCCCGCTGGACACCGGCATCCGGCTCGACAGCCTCGATGGCATGGCGCGCAAGGCGATCCGACTGTTCCCCGGGCTCGCCGACGTCGAGATCATGCGATGCTACGGCGGCTTCCGTCCCTACGTCGACGACCACCTGCCGGTCATCGGACCCGACCCTCGACTCCCCGGACTGTGGCACGCCACCGGACACGAGGGTGCCGGCATCGGACTGTGTCTGGGTACCGCCGTACAGCTACGCGCTTAACTCCTCGGACATCCCACTCCCCTGCCCGACAACGACTTTCGTGTCGATCGTCCGGCAATCCTCACCGCGGCGATGGAGACGGCATCATGAGCGGCCGGCTCTTACCGACCGACGACCCGATCGGGCGCACCGACGAGACGATCACCGTCACCGTCGACGGCGCCACCCTGCACGGCATCACCGGACAAACCCTGGCCGGAGTCCTCCTCGGCAACGGCATCACCGCGTGGCGCACGGCCGGCGACGGCACCCCGCGCGGACTGTTCTGCGGAATCGGCGCCTGCTTCGACTGCGTGGCAACGGTCAACGGGCACAGCGATGTTCGGCTGTGCCGAACGTCGCGTCGCCGACGGTGACGTCGTCACCGTCCAAACGAGAGGGAACTCATGACCCACGTGGCCGTCATCGGTGCCGGGCCCGCGGGCTTGGCCGCCGCCGAATCCGCCCTGCACGCCGGCGCCACCGTCACCCTGGTCGACCTCAACGCCCCCCGGTGGCCAGTACCACCGGGAACTGCCCGCCGCCTACCGCGCCACCCGGCCCGACGTCGTCGGACACGAGTGGGACGCGTACCGGCGGCGCCGCGATCACGTCCTCGGACACCCGGCATGCAAGTGGATGTCGAATACCGTTGTGTTCCTGCTGGAACGACGTGATGTCGACGCACGACCAGGCCGTGGGGCGCCGCGCCTGCACCTGCTCACCGGCGGCGTCGATGCCCCCGACCGCACCCGCTCGATACTCGAACCCGACGCGCTGATCCTCGCCACCGGAGCCCACGACCGCGTGCTGCCATTCCCCGGATGGACCCTGCCCGGGGTGTACACCGCGGGCGCCGCGCAAACCCTCGCCCGGACCGAACGGGTGGCACTCGGACGCCGCGCCGTGATCTCCGGGACCGGCCCGTTCCTGCTACCGGTCGCCGAGTCGTTGTCGTCGGTGGGCACCGAGGTCACAGAGGTGTTGGAGGCCAACGGCATCGGGACCATCGCACGCGGCTGGAGCGCGCACCCGCAACGACTCCTCGCACAGACCGGCAAGGCCCGCGACCTCGTGCACTACGGCCGCCATCTGCTCGCGCACCGCATCCCGATTCGCGGTGGCCAGGCGGTGATCCGCGCACTCGGCGATTCTCGCGTGGAGGGGGCGGTCATCGCCCGCCTCGACGCCGACTGGACCCCGATCCCCGGCACCGAACGCGAGATCGAGGTCGACACCATCTGCGTCGGACACGGTTTCACCCCGTCGCTGGAATTGGCCACCGCGGCCGGCCGCGCCTCCGTCGAGGTCGCGGGTGGAACCTTCGTCGGCGTCGACGACAACCAGTTGACGTCGGCGCCGGCGGTCTATGCGGCCGGTGAGGTCACGGGCATCGGTGGCGCGGCCGCGGCTCATGCCGAGGGCGTGGTCGCCGGGTATGCCGCCGCCGGTCGCGCCGACCTCATCACCGCCCGCACGTCGCGTGCACGCGTTGCAGCGCACCATTTCTCGACACGGTTGGCCACCGCCCACCCGATCGGTGACGGCTGGCAGACGTGGCTGGAGGACACCACCGTCGTCTGCCGGTGCGAGGCCACCACCCTCGGGCAACTGCGTGGGGCACACAGTGCCGAGGACTCCGCGCGCGCCACCCGCCTGAACACCCGCGCCGGCCTCGGCCCGTGCCAGGCACGATTCTGCGGCGCCAACGTCGACGCGATCTGCGGCCGGCGGGCCGCCGACCGCACGGTTGCCTCCGGCCTACCCGCGGCCACACCGCAGAATCGGCCCATTGCCCAACCGATCCGACTCGGCGAGCTCGCCGGTCACGACGGGAGATAGTCACCGCACGGACCGGGAGCCGCCCGCCGGATCAACTGGTCTGCGACTGCGTCTGGGTGGGCGCAGCCGTCTGACCGCCCGGCGTCTGACCGTTCTGCTGGCCCGGCGTCTGACCGTTCTGGGTTCCACCCGGCATCTGGCCATTGCCGCCGCCGGGGAACTGACCGTTGCCGCCGCCCGGCATCTGACCGTTCATGCCACCGCCGTTCATTCCACCACCATTCGTGCCCCCACCCGGGAACTGGCCGTTGCCACCACCGGGGAATTGCTGCTGGGTGGTCGACGACCCGGAGTCGCCGACGACGTAGCCGGCGCCGAAGCCGAGGAGCCCGAATCCCACCGCGAGTCCGATGCCGCCGGCGATGATCGCGTTCTTGGTCTTCGACGGGATCCCCGGGCCGCCCGCTGCCGCGGGCTGGGCTGCCGCCGCGGGTTCGGTAGCCGGAGCGGGCCGGCTCACCGGAATTGTCGGGGCATCGCCCTCGTTCGGGTCGGGCACGTGGGCCTGGGTCGTGGTGTCGGGAGCCGACATGAGTCACTCTCGCTTTCGCGGGTCTGCCCGGGGGCGCGTCTGACACGCGCTGTCGGGGGCCGGATGGAAGTGACTCCACGGTGCCGACGTCCGCTTGGTCGGGGCTGCCCGATCGCTGTGAGTCGACTGTGAAACCGTCGCGGTGCGGCTACGTCGAGACGTGATAGAAAACCGACGTCCCCCCGGCGGCGGCCTGCGAGGTGATGCCGACGGTCACCCAGTAGGTCTTGCCGTCCTTGGACGCCGAGAGCCGCACCACGGTTTGTCCGCCCACGCTGTCGCGACCATCCTCCTGGTACCCGGCGTCGGTGAGCGCCCGGACGGCCCTGTCGATCGGGTTGCCCGCATTCGCCGGTGCCTGCACCACCACATTCCACTCATCGGTGGTGCCGTCACCGGAGATGACGTGCCCGTCGATCAGCGGGACCTGCGACGACGGGAAATCCTTCGGCAGTCCCTCGCGCTGAGCGGGCGCATCGTCGGAGCACCCTGCCGCGAACAGCATCAGCACAGTGGCGACGACCACAGCAAGGACCGTCGCCGCGACTCTGTCGAACCGGGGCATGCCCGCAACGGTAAGATAGACAACGCCGGTCTCGTCCGGTGACACACCGGGACAGGCGCGTGATCGCGTCCGATCGGCGATCACCGCGACCGCGACCCGCAACCCCGTGACCACCCCGCCAACCGACCAGAGACGGAGTGCGCCCCCTTGCTCACTGTGCTGATCGCCCTGGCACTGAGCGCGCTCGTGGCACCCGGGATCATCCGCTGGATCGGCACCAAGGGCTTCTACGTCGTCGCGCTCGCCCCGTTCGGCGGGCTGCTCTGGGTGTTGACGCATTGGCCGGATTCCGACCGCGCACCCGAGGTCCAGACGCTGCAGTGGGTGCCGTCGCTGCACATGAACATCGTGATGCGGATGGACTCGCTCGCGGCGATCCTGTCGGTGCTGATCCTCGGCGTCGGCACCCTGGTCATCTGCTACTGCGCCCACTACTTCGACGACGCGCGACCACGCGTCGCGGTGTTCGGCGGCGAGATGGTCGCCTTCGCCGCGGCCATGTTCGGTCTCGTCACCAGCGACAACATGCTGGTCCTCTACATCTTCTGGGAGCTGACGACCGTTCTGTCGTTCATGCTCGTCGGCTACTACCGCATCCGTGCGACCTCGCGGCGCTCGGCGACGCAGGCACTGCTGGTGACCACGCTGGGCGGGTTGGCGATGCTCGTCGGCATCATCATGCTCGGCGAACGGACCGGCAGCTACCTGCTCAGCGATCTGCTCGCCCACCCACCGGCCGCGGGGGTCTACGTCGAGGTCGCGGTGGTGTTGCTACTCGTCGGCGCGCTGAGCAAGTCGGCGATCGTGCCGTTCCACTTCTGGCTGCCCGGTGCGATGGCCGCCCCCACCCCGGTCAGCGCCTACCTGCACGCCGCGGCGATGGTCAAGGCCGGCATCTATCTCATCGGTCGTCTCGCACCGGCGTTCGCGCCGCTGCCGAGCTGGCAGATCATGGTCATCGGCCTCGGCTCGTTCACCATGCTCCTCGGCGGCTGGCGCTCGATGCGTGAACTCGACCTCAAGCTCGTGCTGGCCTTCGGCACCGTCTCCCAGCTCGGGTTCATGGCGGTGCTGATGGGTATGGGCGACGCGAACGTGGCGATGGCCGGCTTGGCGATGCTGGTCGCACACGCCCTGTTCAAGGCGTCGTTGTTCATGGTGGTCGGCATCATCGACCACGCCACCGGAACCCGTGACATCCGCAAGCTGGCCCGCCTCGGCCATCGACTGCCGGTCCTGGCGGCGATCGCCGCGGTGGCCGGGGCGAGCATGGCGGGGTTGCCGTTCACGCTCGGCTTCGTCGGCAAGGAGACGGCGTTCGGCACCGTCTGGGAGACCGGGTCGCTGCAACCGTGGCAGGCCGAGACCGTCGACATCGTGTTGCTCGTCGGCTCGGTGATCACCTTCGCCTACACGTGCCGCTTCCTCTGGGGCGCGTTCGGACGCAAGGTCCGTAGGCTGCCGACCCGGGCCGTCGCCAAGATGCACCCACCGTCGCCGATGTTCCTGCTCTCGCCGCTGCTGCTGGCCGCGCTGGGCGTCATCGCCGGATTCTGGAGCGGATGGCTCGGCCACTGGTTCGAGCCGTACGCCGAGTCGCTGCCCGCCTACGGTCACGAGCTCGAGCACCTCGCGTTGTGGCACGGTTTCGGGCTGCCGGTGGTGTTCTCGGTCATCGTCGTTCTCGGCGGTGCGGTGCTGTTCCTGGTGTTGCGGCGCCTACGCGACGTGGTGTTCGGCTCGCGCCCGCTGATCAACGCCGACCGCATCTACGACGCCACCCTGCGTGGCGCCGACACGCTGTCGCTGTTGCTGACCCGCAACACCCAGCGCGGCTCGCTGCCGGTGACCCAGGGCGTGATCTTGTCGACGATGATCATCCTGCCCACCGTGATGCTGTTCCTCGGTAATCGGAACACCTTGGAGCCCAACGGTTTCGACTCGATGACCCAAGCCGTCATCGCGGTGATCATGGCGGCGGCGGCGCTGGCGACGGTGATCCTGCGCAACCGGCTGGCCGCGACCCTGGTGGTCGGGGTGACCGGTTACGGATGCGGCATGCTGTTCGCGCTGTACGGTGCCCCCGACCTCGCGCTCACCCAATTCCTGGTGGAGACGCTGACCCTGGTGATCTTCGTGCTGGTGCTGCGCAAGCTGCCTGCCGAACCCGAGCCGCGGCATGCGACCGGGTTCAAACCGCTGCGGGCGGCGATCGGTCTGGCGCTGGGCGTCTCGATCGTGGTGATCGGCATGTTCGCCGCCGCCGCGCGCTCGGCCCAGCCGGTCAGCATCTCGATTCCCGAGGTCGCCTACAAGTTCGGGCACGGCGCCAACGCCGTCAACGTGCTCCTCGTCGACACCCGCGCGTGGGACACCCTCGGCGAGGTGTCGGTGCTGATCGTCGCCGCCACCGGCGTCGCGTCGATGGTGTTCCGCAATCGCCGCTTCGGTGCTGCGCCGCGGGTGGCCGACGCCGCCCGACACTTCGGCATCACCACCGATGACGACGACGATCCGATCCCACCCGACCGCACGACGTGGCTCTTGGGCAGCGAGTTCCGCGACCCGCGCCACCGGTCGATGGTGCTCGAGGCGACAACCCGCCTCATCTTCCCGACGATGGTGGTGCTCTCGGTCTACTTCTTCTACGCAGGCCACAATTCGCCCGGCGGCGGCTTCGCCGGTGGTCTGACGATGGGTCTGGCGCTGGTGCTGCGGTATCTCGCGGGCGGACGCTACGAGCTCGGTGAGGCGCTGCCGGTGGAACCGGGTACCTTCCTCGGTGCCGGACTGCTCATCTCGGCGTCCACCGCGGTGACCTCGATGTTCCTCGGCGCCCCGGCGTTGTCGTCGGCGGTCTTCCAGATCACCGTGCCGGTCCTCGGCGACATCAAGTTCGTCACCGCACTGTTCTTCGATCTCGGCATCTATCTGATCGTGATCGGCCTGGTGCTCGACGTGCTGCGCAGTCTCGGTGCCCGCCTCGACGTCGAGAGCGGTGCCGGCTTCCCGAGCGGACCGCTGCGCCGCCAGGACGCCGGCGAGCGTCCGGGAGGTGCGGGCCGATGAGCGTCAATCTCGGCCTGCTCGTGGTCATCGCGATCATGATCGCCTGCGGTGCCTACCTGCTGATGGAACGCAGCCTGGTGCGGATGTTGCTGGGCCTGCTGGTCGCGGGCAACGGCGTCAACCTGCTGATCCTGGTACTGGCCGGCGGGATGGGCAATCCGCCGATCATGGGCCGCTCCTCCGAGGCCCGCCCGCACGACGCCGATCCGCTCGCCCAGGCGATGGTGCTCACCGCGATCGTCATCACGATGGGTGTGGCCGCGTTCATCCTCGCCATGGTGTACAGGCTGTTCGTGCTCAACCGCGACGAGGACGTCGACGACGACACCGAGGACGTCAAGGTCGCCACCAGCTCCCTGCAGTCGGCCCCGGACCGCGACCGCAGCGACGACCCGGTGACCGGCGCCGACACCAGTGCGGGTGACTTCTTCGACGACGAGGGCAACCCACTCACCGAGGAGGAGTACATCGCGCTGCACCGCGAACGGATCGAAACCGACCTGATGCCCGAGGACGCCGACGTCGTCGACGAACTCGCCACCGATGTCGTCGACGTCATCGAGACCGGCGAGGCCTATGCGGAGCCGGGCGGAAGCGGTACCGGCAATTCCGACGGCACGAGCAGCGATGACTCGGACGGGGGACGTTCATGATCCCCCAGGTCTCGTGGTTCCCGGTGCTCATCACCCTGCCGACGCTGACGCCGATGCTGGCGGCAGCTCTCACGTTGCTGCGCGGGCGCAACCCGCTGTTCCAGCGGATCGTGACCGTCTCGGCGCTGATCGTGACACTCGTCGCGTCGTGCATGATGCTCTACCTCACCAATGCGCACGGCACCTACTCGCTGGCGATCGGTGGCTGGGACGACAAGGGCCATCCGAACGGACCGTTCGGGATCACGCTCGTCGTCGATCAGCTCGCGGCGTTGATGCTGGTGGTGGCGACGCTGGTACTGCTGTGCGTCGTCGTCTACGCGATCGGCCAGGGTATCCGTGACGGTGCGTCCGAACAGCCGGTGTCGGTGTTCCTGCCGACCTATCTGATCCTGTGTGCCGGCGTGTGCAATTCGTTCCTCGCCGGTGACCTGTTCAATCTGTTCGTCTCCTTCGAGGTGCTGCTCGCCGCGAGCTTCGTGTTGCTCACCCTCGGCGCCACCGGCGATCGCGTGCGGGCCGGCGCGTCGTACGTGATGGTGTCGATGGTGTCGTCGCTGATCTTCCTGGTGGGGATCGCCTTCGCCTATGCGACCACCGGCACGCTCAATCTCGCCGAGATGGCGGTACGCCTCGATCACGTCCCCGACGGCACCCGCAACGCGCTGTATGCGGTGCTGCTCGTGGCCTTCGGGATCAAGGCCGCGGTGTTCCCGCTCTCGACATGGCTGCCCGACTCCTATCCCACCGCCCCGGCGCCGGTCACCGCGGTGTTCGCCGGCCTGCTCACCAAGGTCGGTGTGTACGCGATCATGCGCACCCACACCCTGCTGTTCCCCGGCGGATCGATGGATCCGATCCTGCTCGTCGCCGGTCTGCTGACGATGATCGTCGGCATCCTCGGTGCGATCGCGCAGTCCGACATCAAGCGATTGCTGTCGTTCACGCTCGTCAGTCACATCGGCTACATGGTGTTCGGTATCGCCCTGTCCTCCGAACTCGGGATGAGTGCGGCGATCTACTACGTCGCCCACCACATCCTGGTGCAGACGACGCTGTTCCTCGTCGTCGGACTCATCGAACGGCAGGCGGGGTCGGCCTCGCTGCGCCGGCTCGGCGGGCTGATCGCCAGCCCGGTGCTGGCGGCCCTCTTCTTGATCCCCGCACTCAATCTCGGTGGTATTCCACCGTTCTCGGGTTTCCTGGGCAAGGTCGCACTCATCCAGGCGGGTACCGAGAACGGGTCGGTACTCGCGTGGGCACTCGTGGCCGGTTCGGTGGTGACCAGCTTGCTCACCCTCTATGTGGTGGCCCGTATCTGGACCAAGGGATTCTGGCGTCCGCGCGCCGATGCCCCCGAGGGCGAGCTCTCCGACAGCGCACCGTCGGCACTGATCGACGAGAGCGCCGACATCGCCTTCGACGACCGCGAGGACGTCGGCCGCATGCCGATCACGATGGTCGTCCCCACCGCGCTGATGGTCGCCGCCGGGATCGCCCTGACCATCTGGGCGGGCCCGATCTTCGGGTTCACCGACCGCGCGGCGACCGACATCATGAACCGCGACGTCTACATCGGATCGGTGCTCGGGAGTGGCCGATGAGTGAGAAACATGAGAAGCAGCCGCGTGAGAACAGGCCCGACCGCATCGCCCCGGTCAAACCCGTCGGCAAGGGGCCGGTCAAGCGACTGCTGATCAACACCGCCCGCTACTCGGTGCTGTTCTTCGCCTGGACGACGGTCAGCGCGTGGGTGTGGCTGCACAACCGGCTGCGCATCCCGCGATGGCTGGGCAACGACAGCCGCGAGGCCGCGGTACGCCTGTGGTCGATCGCGTGGCTCACGTTCGTGTGGGTCTTGTTGTGGGGCACCGTGTCCTGGGCGAACATCATCGCCGGCATCGTGTTGGCCGTGGCGATCGGGGTGTTGCTGCCGTTGCCGCGGGTGCCCGTCGAGGGCCGTGTCCACCCGTTGACTGTGTTCGCACTGATCGGTCGGCTCATCGTCGACTTCTTCGTCTCCAGCGCGCAGGTGGCGTGGGTGGCCATCCGACCGGGCAAACCCCCCCTCGGCGCGGTGATGCGGGTGCGTGTCGCGATCAAATCCGACATGGTGCTGACGTTGGCCGTGGACTACCTGAACCTGGTCCCCGGGACGATGGTGCTCGAGATCGATCACCGCCGTCGCATGCTCTACGTCCACGTCTTCGATGTGCGCTCGGACAAGAAGGTCCGGCAGTTCTACAAGCAGGTGTCCTTCGTGGAGCGGATGTTCATCAAGGCCTTCGAGCGCGACAGTGAATGGCATCCGAGCCCCTATCACGGCATCGACGACGACTACCACCACGTGCGACCCGCCGACCGCGCGAGCGCCCAGGGTCTCGGCGACGGGAGCAGCCGATGACCGTCATGTGGTTCTTCATCGCGATCGCGCTACTCATCTCCGCGGTGCTGGTGATGGCCCGAATCCTGTTGGGGCCCACCACCCTCGATCGGCTGGTCGCGCTCGACGCACTGATCGCCCTGTGCATGTGCGGGCTGGCGGCGTGGACGGCCTACAGCGGTGACACGACGGTGGTGCCGGGCATCGTGGCACTGTCGCTGGTGAGCTTCGTCGGGTCGGTGGCCATCGCCCGTTTCCGAGTTCGGGATGATCAAGCATGATCGCCGACATCGTCAGTGCCGTCTTCCTGACCATCGGAGCGCTCATGGCGGTCACCGCCGCGATCGGCATCCTGCGCTTTCCCGACACGCTCTCGCGCATGCATTCGGCGACCAAACCCCAGACCCTGGGTCTGTTGATGATGCTGATCGGTGCAATGGTCAGCATCGGCGGCACACACGTCGACATGGGCATGCTGGTCCTGGCCGGACTGTTCGCACTCATCACCGCACCGGTGGTCGCCCACCGTATCGGCCGTCTGGTCTATCAGGAGCAACGCGCCCAGGACGGGCTGATGTCGCGGGACCAGATGGAGCGCGGGGACCGGGACTAGCAGTGAGGCAACGTCACCGCGGGTGGGTGACGATGATCTGCGCCGTCCGCCCGCTCCGCCACTCCACCCTGCGATCGGTGTAAAGCGTCGGCACCCACTCGGCGAGGTGAGCGTTGGCGATCGGCGCGGCACAGTGGGGTCGGGATCAACGGACCGGCGGGACACAAGTGTACGAAGGGATATCGAACTTACTGTCTCGCTGACTGCCGAGGCCCGGAGCCAGAGCGGATTGGCAGCTCGGGGGATCACGTCACCGCGCCGATCCCGTCGACGAGTGCGATCGCACGGGCTTCGGGAACACCCAACATCAGCAGACTCGTGATCGCGGCGGCTGCGGCGCCATCCCCGGCTGTGTCACCCCTGGCCGTGTCACCGTCGGCGATGGCGAAGACGGCTCCGTAGGCGACCTGACTCAGCAGGTTCGCAGGCAGGTACCGGGCAAACACACCGGCGTCCTGACCACGCTGGACGAGGTCGGCGAGCCGCTCGTCGATAGGCCCGAGCAGGGCGTGGATCGCTTCGCCGTATTCGCCACGACGCAACGCCACCAGCACTCGGTACCGATTCACCACCGGCCAGAGCCGGGACACGAATTCCGCCCATGCCGCATCCGCATCAGCGGCGTCGACGTCGGCGAGCACGGCGGTCATCTCGGTCACGGCGCGTCCGGTGAGCGTCCGGATGAGTTCGACCCGGGAGGGGAAGTGGCCGTAGACCGTTCGTCGGACAACGCCTGCCGCCGTGGCGATCTCACCCATGCCGGCATCGGGGTTGGCGCCCAGCACTTCGAGTGCGACGTCGAGGATGCGATCGCGCGTCTCGGCTGTCGAGCGCGCGCGCGAGGAGTCAGGGGCCATCTCACCATGTTTGCACACTGGTGTGCAGTGGAGTACGTTGCACACCAGTGTGCAACGAGACATCTCACTGCACCTCGACGCCCAAGGAGAATGGCCATGGCCGCACTGACACCCACCACACCGCCTACCACTGCGGCCGCCGTACGCCCGGTCACAGTCTCCTTCTCCGATGCCGAGATCGATGATGTGAAGCACCGACTCGCCCGGACCCGATGGCCGGATCCGGAGACGGTTGGCGATTGGTCACAGGGGGTTCGGCTGGAGAATGCCCGGTCCCTGGTCGACCATTGGGAGCACCGCTACGACTGGCAACGCCTCGAAGCCGAGCTCAATCGGTTCCCCCACTTCCTGACCGAGATCGACGGGCTCGACATCCACTTCATCCACGTCCGATCGACCGTTGCGAATGCGATGCCGCTGATCCTGACGCACGGATGGCCGGGCTCGATCATGGACTTCCTGGCCATGATCGGCCCATTGACCGATCCCGAGTCTTTCGGCGGGAACGCCGCCGATGCCTTCGACGTCGTCATCCCTTCCCTTCCCGGGTTCGGGTTCTCCGGCAAACCGAGCACGACCGGGTGGAACGTCTCACGCATCGCGAACGCGTGGGCGGAGCTGATGAGGCGCTTGGACTACACGGAATGGACTGCGCAGGGCGGTGATTGGGGTGCGGTCGTGACCACCGAACTCGGGGCCATGGCACCAACAGGGCTCCTCGGAATTCACCTGAACACCCAGTACGCCTTCCCCACCACGATTCCCGAAATCCTGTCACCCGACGAGCGTCGCGCCGTGGAGAGCCTCGCTCTCTACGCCGACAACCTCGGCGGGTCGAACCACCTTCAGCGCACCAAGCCCGAGACCATCGGGTTCGCACTGGCGGACTCCCCCGCCGGACAGGCGGCCTGGATCTACGAGAAGTTCCAATCCAAGACCGACAATCAGGGACTCGCGGAGGATGCCCTCGACATCGATGACATGCTCGACGTGATTTCGCTCTACTGGCTCTCCAACAGTGCGGCATCGTCCGGACGAATCTACTGGGAGAACGGCTCGGCCGGCTTCGCGGGCCCGACGCTGACGCTCCCGGTCGCGGTGACCGTTTTTCCCGCGGACATCCCACGCCTGCCTCGGACGTGGATCGAGGACACCTATCGCAGCCTCGTTCACTATGGCGAAGCCGAACACGGAGGGCACTTTGCCGCGCTCGAACAACCCGAGATCCTGGTCCGCGAGATCCGCGCCGGGCTGCGCAGCCTACGTTCCTGCCCCCGGCTCAGGTGACGTATCGCACCGAGGTCGCACCAATCCCGTTGAGGAACGCATCGGAGGCATGCGACGCTCGTGTCGCAGCAATCCTTCCGGGGATCACCGGTTCTCTGCCCTCACCGACACTGGCCGAGCACATCGCGCACGACGTCTTCGCCGCCCTCGACCCTCGCTATGCGCGACACCTGAGTCCGATGCGCGTCGACACCCAGACCCGCACCTGGCGGACAGTCGACGGGACCGACGTCGAGATCGTGGTGCAGTGGGCCAAACACATGCACCCCAACGGAACCTACAACTGGGTCACCGTCGGTCCCGGGGGGCGCAATCGTCGAGGTGGAACGCGAATCACACTGGGACTACCCAGCCGGACGGCGCGCCACCGAGCAGTGGGATCACGACGGGTGGATCGCCGCACGAGAGGGCACCGGACCCCAGTTGGCTGCGCCGAACGCGCTCGCGTGAGCCCTCACTCCAGCTCCGACACCACCGAGGCCACCACGTCACGCATGTCATGGGTCTGTGAGTACACGGCCCGCTGCCGCTGATAACTGGTGCCGCGCTCCGCGATTGCGGCGACCTGCGAGAGTTCGTCGAGGCATCGCAGGTCGGCGGCGACCGGCTCGAGCCGGACCAAGAGGTCGGCGAGATCGTCGGTGACCAGCCGCTCGTTGCAACGTGAGTCCAGGATGACGATCGCATCGAGGCCGTAACGTGCTGCGCGCCACTTGTTTTCCTGAACCAACCACGGCGCCATCTGCGGGAGTTCCTCGCCCGCCGACAGCCGGCGGTCGAGATCGACGACGAGACAATGGATCAGCGCGACCACCGCCGAGAGTTCGGTGAGGTTGGTCATCCCGTCGCACACCCGCACCTCGATGGTGCCCAGGTGCGGTGACGGCCGGATGTCCCAGCGGATCTCGTTGATGTGGTCGATGATCCCGGTCGTCTTCTGGTCGGCGACGAACGCCTCGAACTGGCTCCACTTCTCGAACTGGAACGGCAGCCCGGCGGTCGGCAACTGCTGGAACATCATCGCGCGGTTGCTGGCATAGCCGGTGTCCTGGCCCGCCCACATCGGCGACGACGCCGACAACGCCAGCAGATGCGGATAGTAGTTGAGCAACGACGACAAGATCGGTAACACCTTGTCGCGGTGGTCGATACCGACGTGTACGTGCACACCCCAGATGAGCATCTGCCGACCCCACCACTGGGTGCGTTCGATCAGTTCGGCGTATCGATGCCCCTCGGTGAGCAATTGCGTAGACCATTCGGCGAACGGATGAGTCCCTGCGCCGTACAGATCGACACCGAGCTCGTCGACCACGCCGCGCACCGCGTCCAGGGTGTGCGAAAGGTCGGCGACCGCCTCGGCGGTGGTGTTGCAGATACCGGTGACGAGCTCGACGGTATTGCGCAGCAGTTCCTTGTGGACCTTGCCGTCGAGCCCCGCATACCGTGCGCCGACCTCGGTGAACAGATCCGCCGCCGTGTTGGACAGATCGCCGGTGACCTTGTCGGTCAGCGCGAACTCCCACTCCACCCCGAGTGTCGGGGTCGGCGAACCGCGGAACCCGATGAGGGTGTTGACCGGCATCAGTTCAGTCTCGGGGCGCCGGGGAGAGGCGGCAGGCCTACTGCGCCGCCGAGATCTGACCGCACGCCAGACGCGCTCCGCCGTCACCGGTGCTCATCGTCTCCTCGTCCGGGCCGGGCTGACCGTTGGAGGTGTACCGATTGGGGATGTTGGCGAAGTTGTCGGCGTTCTCGTGGATGATGATCGTCTTGTTGGCGATCTGCGACAGATCCACTGCCGACGTCGAGGTCGTCGTGGAACCCGATCCGTCGGACAGGATGTTGATCGACACCAGGTCGCCACTCGACGGGTGACCGGTGTGACCGTCGACCTGCAGGTGTCCGCCCGCCGAGACGAACTTGTCGGCCGTGTTGCAGGCGCTGCCGGAGTGGATGTGCATCGCGTGGAATCCGGCGGGGATACCGCTGCCGGCCTTGACGGTGACGGTGACACCGAGCGCGGAGCCGTTGGGCCGGAAGACGGCCTCACCGATGTTCTTGCCGTCGGTGTTGATCAGCGAGGCGGTTTCGGTCTCGCCACCGCTGGCCGGGATGTTGTCGGCGTCCACGAGACCACCCTGGGGTGCCTGGTCACCGGTCTGCACCGCGGGGGTGGTGCCCTTCTCGCTGGTCGTCGGCTCGTTGGGAGTACATGCCGCCAAGGCCAACCCGACGGCACCCGCCGACGCGAGCACCGCGAGGGCACGCATGGTCGCAGAGCCTGCTTTCGAATTGACGGTCATCTCGCTCCTCGAGTGATGTGTGATGGGACACCGGCACCCATGCCGGCACAGATGTCGGCACTCGTGCCGGGGTCAATGCCGTGGGCCTCGGCACTGAAGTATGCGGGATCGGCGGTGCGAGTGCCTGATCGGGGGTGCCCGGGATTCCCGGGTGAGGTGTGCCGGGTCATCGCTGCACCGCGACGACGGCGATACCGCCGACGCACCTGCTGAAGGAACTCCCCAGGTTCGCGCGGGAGTCGACGGTGTAATCGTTGTCGAGGGCCTGGGCGATCTTGTCGGCCTCGTCCTTCTGCGCCGGCGACGAGTACACGACGGTGTTCTGCGAGAAGCCGCCGTCGTAGTTGCTCTGGGCGTTGATGCCGATCGTGGTGAAGCCCTTGCCCTTCAGTTCTTCGTCGACCTCGGTCGCCAGCCCGGTGACGGTGCCCGCGTTGATCACGCAGATCCGGGCGTTGCCGGCCGCCGAGGACGAGGTGCTCGCCGGGGCACTCGTGGTGCTCGGCACGCTGGACTGGGCGGCCTGCAACTGGGCTTCGGGATTGTCGCCGGACGTCGCCGCGTGATGCCATCCCAGGGCCACGAACACGATGGCGACCGCAAAGAGCACCATGGCCCCGGCCCGCAGTGGCAGGCGGTTCGACTCGCGATCAGCATTCATCACCGATGACCTTAACGCACATCGGCCGGTGCGCCCGCGACGCTGCCGCCGCCGCTAGGTGATCTCGAACCCGAGCCGACGCGCCGCGCGCGCCTTCTGCCGGGATGCCCGCAGCCGGCGCAGCCGCTTGACCAACATCGGGTCGGCGGCCAGCGCCTCGGGACGATCCACCAGGGCGTTGAGGATCTGGTAATAGCGGGTCGCCGAGAGTCCGAACAGTTCCTTGATCGCTTCTTCCTTGGCCCCCGCGTACTTCCACCACTGCCGCTCGAAGGCGAGGATGTCGTGTTCGCGGCGCGACAGACCGTCGGGTCCGACCGCATTGGGGTCGACCGCCTGCGCACCATCGTCGGGAGTGGTCACCGAATCCGGCCGATCACTCTGCTGCTTCTGGTCACGCGCTGCTGCGCCGTCCATCTCGCTCCCTCGAAGATCTCGCTGCAACACCTCACACCGCGCACTTTCCGACGAGCCGGCCATCGAGAATCACAGCGGTGTGGTTCGTGAATATCTAACCACGCACGGCACCAGCCGAGGTGGTGTGACTCGCGGGGGAAGCCGGCCCCGCTCACCCCGTCCCCGAGCCGTGCCGTGGCCCCGCCGTCACCGACGGTCGACGAATATTCGCGCACAGTAATCTGTCCCGCATGGCAATCCTCCCGATCTGCATTGTCGGCGAACCGGTCCTGCATCGCGCGACCGAGCCGGTCGAACTCGACGCGCAGGGACGACCCTCGGCGGAGATCGTGACCCTGCTCGACGACATGTACGAGACGATGGACGCCGCCAACGGTGTCGGCCTGGCCGCCAACCAGGTCGGGGTCGGCAAGCGGATGTTCGTCTACGACTGCCCCGACGGCGAGTCCCGGCTGTCCACGACGCGGCGTCGCGGCGAGGTCGTGAACCCCGTGCTGGAGACCTCGGAGATCCCCGAGACCATGCCCGACCCCGACGACAACGACGAAGGCTGCCTGTCGGTGCCCGGCGAGCAGTTCCCCACCGGGCGGGCCGACTGGGCGCGGGTCACCGGAGTCGACCGCACGGGCGCAGAGGTCGTCCTCGAGGGCCGCGGGTTCTTCGCGCGGATGCTGCAGCACGAGGTCGGTCATCTCGACGGCTTCCTCTACGTCGACGTCTTGGTCGGCCGCAACGCCCGCGCCGCCAAGAAGGCCATCAAACGCAATGGCTGGGGCGTACCCGGACTCACCTGGGTGCCCGGCGAGCAGGCCGACCCCTTCGGCCACGACGACGACTGATTCCAGGCGATGGCGGTGGGCGATGACGGACCCGACCTCGGCGCATACCGAGGCGACCGCGTCGTGGTGCGCTATCTGTTGGGCGAGGCAACTCCCGCCGATTGGCGCGACTGGCCCAACCCGGCTCCGGCACGCTCCGGTGGTCCCACCCAATCGGACGTGACCGGGTTTCTCGTCGACGACGGGGACCCCGTTCGACTCGACCGAAACGGCACCGTCGAAGAGATTCCGCGCGCGGCGATCACTTCGCTGCGGGTGTTGTCGGCGGTTCCTGTGCGCAACAGCGAGATTCGCGCCCTCGAGCACGCCGCGGCCGCAGCCTGGCCCGGCACCGAGCAGGCGTGGATCGAGGGCTGGTTGGTGCGGGCCGGTGCAGGCATCTCCCGGCGCGCCAATTCGGCCATCGCCCTGGACCGTTCGGCGCGCCTCGACCCGGCCACCCGATCGGCCATCGAATCCTGGTATGCCGCCCGCGATCTGCCGACGCTGATCGCGACACCTGAACGACTGGTACCACCGGGGGTCGACGGTGTGCCCGCATCGCCGGTCATCCACGTGTTGACCGCCGGGCCCACCACCGATCACCCATTCCCCGAACACCCGGACGTCATCCTGCGATCGACCCCGACCCCTGACTGGCTCCGGGCCTACCTCGGCCCCGCCACCGACATCGCGGCGGCCACGGCAGTATTGGGCGCGACCCTCGACGACGCGCCGGTGACCTTCGCCGCCATCGAGGATGCGGGCCGACCGATCGCGATCGGGCGCGGCGCGGTCACCGAATCACCCGACGGCACACGCATGCTCGGCCTGACGGCGCTGTGGACCGATCCGGCGCGACGCCGCGAACATCTGGGCGATGCCATGCTTACACGATTGCGGCGATGGGGTGCCGAGAACGGGGCCGCGCGCGCGTACCTGCAGGTCGAGTCCGGCAACCGGATCGCCGGCACCTGGTATCGCGCACGCGGTTTCGCATTGCACCACCGCTACCGCTACATCGAACCACGGACGTCGTCGTGACCGGCGGGCCGAGAGGTCGCGGCGCGGCCGGCCCGAGTCCCGCTCGGCGTCGGCGGCAGGCGGTGATCTCCGCGGCGGCACTGGTGGTGATCGCCGTCGTCGTGATCGTGACATGGGTGATCGACAACTCCCACGACGGCTCCTCGTCATCGGGGGTCTCGTCGTCGGGGGTCTCGTCCACATCTGCCCCGTCGAACACCCGGGTTCCCGCCCGGGTGCGCCAGACCCTGGCGCTCGTCGATGCGGGCACATGGCCTGCGGCGGCCAACGCACCGGGTACCCGCGGCGGAATCGTGTTCCGCAACAACGAAGGTCGGCTACCGTCGACCACGTCATCCGGAAAGGCGATCACCTACCGCGAATGGGACGTCAACCCGAAGGAGCCGGGCCGATCCCGCGATGCGGAGCGCATCGTCACCGGCAGCGACGGATCGGCCTGGTACACCGACGACCACTATCAGACCTTCGTACTCATCAGGGGCCCGACTTCATGAAGACGCGGAACACATGACAACACAACAGGTGTCGCTGCGCGAGTTCCTGATCGGCGCCGCCGGGCGTGGACCGGCGGTGGGGTTGATCGTGGGCCCCGATGGCGTCGCCACCCACGACGTGCCCCGACCGGACGGTTTCCGGGTGCGGGTGATCACCGGCACCCGACTGACCACTCGCCGCGATGTGTTCGACGAGTTCGCTCGAAGTTGGCGATTCCCCGACCATTTCGGGCGCAACGCCGACGCCTTCGACGACTGCATGCGCGACCTCGATCAGCCCGCGGGAATCACCGGATTCCTCACCGTGCTCACCGACGCCCAGCACGTGCTGCCGCACGCCGACGACACATTCGCCTGGTTCGCGCGATCACTGGTGTTCTACCGGGATCACTACCGCGACATCGCCGATCCCCCGTCCACATTCGCCGTGTTGCTCTCAACGCCGGTGGCGGCACGCGGGGCCACCCTGGCGCGGTGGCGGGCCACCGGCATCGCCGTCGCGTCGGTGATCCCGGACAGCTGAGGGATTCCCGACCGCTGGTCTCGGAGGCTCTACTGCCCCGCCGCGCGGGCCAACGCCGGACGCAACCGGTCGAGGATGTAGACGGTGGCGTTCGGCGACGGCTCGTTGAGTCCGGTGATCTGTACCTGATCCATCATCGACACCGCGCCGGTCTTCACCGAGGTGAGGTTGCGGTATCCGGGCAGCCCGACGAGGCGGGTGCGCAGGGCGTCGGACTGGGTGGCCATCACCAGGACGTCGGAGTTGAGCCACGGCAGGTTCTCGGCGCTGATCTGGAATCTCGGTTGTCCGGTCGTCGTGCTCTGTTGCACCAGCCGGGGTGCCATCGTCAGTCCCAGTGAGGTGAAGAGTTTGCCGGCCCCGTCCTGCGGGTCACCGAGGACCGAGATCTGGTCGGACCCATACATGTAGGCGAACGAGTATGTCTTACCCTTCAGCCCCGGGTACTCCGCGGCGACGGCGTTGATCTTGGCGTCGACGCCGGAGATGATCTGGGTGGCCTTGTCCGGCAGGTGCAGGATGGTGCCCATCAGGGTGACCATGTCCTGCCACGGATCGACCTGCGCCCCACTGATCTTGTCGATGGTCGGCGCGATCTTTGTCAGTTTGTCGAAAACCCCACTCATGGAGGCGAATCCGGGCGCGACGATGAGATCGGGTTTGAGGTTGGCCACATCGGCGACGATGTCGCCGTTGGGGTTGAGCGGCGTGGAGTCAGCGAGTTTGGTGCCGTACCACGGCGGGAGTTGCTTGGCGGTGGCCTGGATCGCGTCGTAGTAGCCGACCGGTTTCTGCCCGAACGACAGCAGCACATCGGTCCACTGCCCGCCGAGGGTGACGATCCGCGTGGGGGTCTGCGGGATCGTCACCGACCGGCCGTCGGGCAGGTTGATCTGCACGGAGCCACCGGAAACCGACTCGTCGGGCGACGAGCAGGCGCCGAGTCCGATGATCACCGCGGCGGCGATCAATACTCCGAGCAATGCCCGCATCCTGGCCATTCCGGCGCTCACACCGAGCACGGGATCATGGCGTACGAGGCGATACCGCAGACACTCTCGTTGGACAGCTTCCACTTGCCGTCCAGCCAGAGCCATCTCATCGGTTTGTAGCGAGACCCGTTGCCCACCAAGGACATCTGAAGCTGCGCATTCATCGTGGTACCGCTGACGGTCACCGGGCCGATGATCTGATAGCTGAACCCGGAATTGGGATATGCGGCCAACAACCTCGACACGGCGTCGACCGAGGTCAGTGCCTGCTGACCGCCTTGGAGTTCGGCGGCGCGGGTGGCGCGGGGTGCGCCGGTGTTCATCACGAGCTTGATCTTGGTGGTCAACTGCGCCGGCGTCAGTGCCGCCGGGGTGACCGCCGCGGGCGCGGTGGCCTGCGGTGCGCCGGCTTGCGGTGCAGCCGGCTGCGCGGGAGCCACCGCGGTCGGGGTCACGGCACCGGCCGCCGGCGGGACGGCCTCGGTCGGAGCCGCGGCGGGCACCTGACCTGCCGGCGCCTGTGCCGAGGGCGCCGCTGCACCCGGTGCCGCCGGTGCCTGCGCGGTTTGCGCGCCCCCGAGGTTCACCACCGTCGGCTGCGCGGCCGTGTTCTGCAGTCCGTTGCGGTTGTCGACCAGGAGCAACCCGACCACCCCGATCGTGACGATCAGTGCCGAGATCACCGCGGCGACACCCGCCGACGCCAGCACCGTGGGCCAGTTGAGGGACGAGCCGCCCGACACGTCCTCGTCTGGGCCTTCCAGATCTTGACCCTCCGGATCTTGGCCCTCCGGCTCTACCGGGGCGATCTCTGCGGCCGCGGCTGCGTGCTGCTCGGTCGGCTGGTCGTCCCCGTACGGCGCATCGAAACCGCGGCTCTCGTACGCCTGACCCGAATAGCCGGGTGTCGCCCCGAACCCCTGTGTCCCGAACCCCTGTGTCACTGTCGTGCTCCTGTCGTGGCGGCAGGAGCTTCGCTCCCCCGAAGCCCCTGTTCAGGAAAGGCTAACCTGCCTACGGCATCAAACCCAAGCCCGGTTTGTGGGGATGGGCGGGATTCATCCGTATGGAGTCATCCGTCCGGCCTCGCCTGTCCCCGGCCGGCGAATGATCAGGACGGGGCCGCGTCGACCTGCCAGTACGCCAACGCCTTGACACGCTTCTTGCCGAGCCCGAATCCGGTGCGGAACACCTCGGCGACGACCCGGGTGTTCACCGAATCGAGTGCCACCCAACCGAAATGGTCAGGTTTCGCGGTAGCCGCGGCACGCACCGCCTCGACGAGGGCGCTCCCGTCGGCGCCCCGCTCGATCCAGTGGATGGTGTCCTGCGGACGCAACCGAACCGGTAGGTCACGGTCGTCGTCGTGGGAGTACTCGAACCAGATCGTCGCGCCGACCTGCGGTCCCGACGCGGCACTGAGCGCGTCGAGGAGCGAGTTGATCGCGGGAAGCGACGCCGGGTCGCCGGCGACGAGCCAGCCGGCGGGCGCCGGTTCGGGGATCGCGAACTTGGAGCCCATGAAGGTGGCGCTGATGGTGTCACCAGGCTTGGCGGCCAGCGCCCATCGCAGTGCCGCACCGTCGTGGACGGCGAACTCGATGAAGAAACTGTCGGTCGCCGGATCCGGGTCGGCGAGGGTGTAGCCACGCTGATGGGCCTTGCCGTTCGATTCGAACCACAGCCGCACCCACATCGTGGGATGGACGGGCCGATCGGTGAGCACACCACCGCCGGTGAATCCGAGCCGAATGTAGTGCTCGGTGATCTTCTCGGTGCTGGTGACCGTGAACTCGTAATCGTCGGCACGCAGCAGTTTGAGAACCGCCCCCTGCCACCCGCGCGACGGCGCCTTGTGTGTGGTCTCGGCCATGGGAAACGGCCCCTTTCCTCGAACGTCGGTGTCGAGGTCAGGGTAGCCTAACCAGCGCCCGGGCGTTACGGCTAACTGTTGCCAGCCAGGAGGTTGTTGACGTCCTGGAGTTGCTCAGGGCCGAGCGACGCGCTCGAGAAGGGCAAGGAGCGTGGCGCATTCCTTCCGGGTCAGGTTGCCGAACACGGCATCTTGGACCTCGACGATGGTGTCAGCCAAGCGTTTGGCCGTCCGCTGGCCATCGCTGGTAAGCGACACCAGTTGACGGCGCCCATGGCTGGGATCTTTGGCACGGGAGACCAGGCCGCGGTCTTCGAGTGCTCGGACGGTGTGAGTGACGTCTCGGGGGTCCAGGGCCGCGGCTGCGCCGAGGTCCGTCTGGCTCAGCTGGTCAGCAGCGGCAAGCGCCGACAGACACCGATACTCGTACCCGTTGACGCCCTCTTGTGCAAGCAGTGCCAGAAGCACTTGGTGCGACCTGGTCGCAGCCGAGCTCAAAATCCAAGTGGGCAGGGAGGTGAGATCTGGCGGCACGGCGTTGCCTCCTGTTGGTGATACCAATACAGTATTGGTTACACCAACATCTTAGGAGAACTGATGTCATCTGCGCGCCCCTTGCCCACCGTGATCGGACCTACCGAGAACGCCTTGCGTGCGCTTCTGGCCCGGGCCTTGTCGTCAACCCTGATCCCCGGCTATTCGGCTTGGGTTGTCCTCAATGCCGTGAGTGCTGCGAGGCCGGGCAACAACTGGCGGGAGCGGACGGCAGAAGGACTCAAGGCAAACCCGGACGACCTCGAGGTCGTGCTCGACGAGCTTCGCTCCGCAGGACTGGTCGACGGCGGCGAGGTGCTGACCGCGAGGGGAGCCGACGAGCTCGCCGCCACGCGAGCGGCGGTAACTGAAGTGACCCGCGGCCTTGTCGAGGGAATCGACGAGGCCCAGCAAGAGACGACTCGCCAGGTACTCGACGCGATCCGACGAAAGGCGGAAGAGCTGCTGAGCGCGTGAAGCGGATGAACGACCTGACGCGGGCGTCCCGTGGCCACCAGGAGGGTACGGGAGCGGGGCTCGTTCTGTTCGGTGCCGTTGAGGTGTCCGATTGACCGTCACGTATCGCATCGCAACGCCCCGCTGACACTTGAAGGTCGTCGACGACTGATTGAACGGACTCGCACCAGGCCGATCGCGCACGTCGCTGCCGAGATGGGGATCTCCCGTGCGACGGCCTCGAAGTGGGTCAACTGGTACCGGCGCTTTGGAGAGCTCGGCCCGGTCGACCGCGCGTCCACAAATGGTCGGCATCTCGAATCACCTTCGAGCTCCAGATGGACGGGTTGACGATCAGTCGCCGTACAGTGACCCGCCACCTCGCGGTGCTCGGCCTCAACCATCGCCGGTTCATCGACCCCGATGGCGAGAACAGCCGCAAGCCACAGAAGTTCGTCGCCAAACGGCCCGGGCACATGGTCCGCATCGAACGTGAAGAAGGTCGGACGCATCCCCGACGGCGGAGGCTGGCGCACCCACGGCAAGAACAGCGACCGCGCCCGACAGGTTTGCGCGCCGCAAAGGCAAGTCGGAGCGCGGCGGCTACGTCTACCTGCACTCCGCCATCGACGGGTACTCCCGGCCTCGCCTACACCGAGGCCCTGGAAGGCATCAGCGGATCACGCCCTACACGCCACGCCACAACGGGAAAGTAGAGCGCCACAACCGGATCATCTCCGAGGAGTTCCTCTACGCCCGTACCTGGATCTCCGAGGACCAACGCCGAGAAGCCCTTGGCGTGTGGAACGTCCACTACAACTACCACCGGCCACACAGCGCCGCCGACGGAGAACCACCAGCGTCACTGCTGCCGACCGGCGTAAGTAACGTGCTTGCCTCTTACGGCTAACAGTTCAGACCGGTGCCATCGGCACAGTTCAGACCGGTGCCATCGGCACAGTTCACACCGGTGCCATCGGCACGATGCCGGGATGGCCGTCGAGGAACTGTTTGGTGAATGTGCACACCGGGCGTACGCGGGCGTTCTGATCCCGGATGAATGCCAGGGCCCCGCGGGTGAGCCGCGTGCCGAGACCGTGGCCGGTGTACTCGTCGTAGAGGACGGTGTGCAGCACGGTCACCGTGCGCTGACCGTCCTTCTCCTCGATCGAGTAACCCAGGACGCCGACGAGATCGCCCGCAACCCAGAGCTCGAATCGCTCCCGATCCGGATTGTGCACGACCTGGGAGATCTGCTGCAGAATCGATTGCGCCGACTGCGGCGGGCGATGCCGGTGTTTGCGATTCATGGTGTTCATAACCCCTCATCACGTCGCGGTGACACGACAACGAAATTCGAGTCGTCGGCGCCCCTCCGACGACGGACCCACCTCTGTGATCCGGGTCACACCATACCCTACGGTTACGTAGGCGCAAGGCGTCGCGATGAAACAACCTCAGGTCAACCCGGTTACGAAGGTGACAACACGGCGGGGGTTCCGGCGCCGGCGAATCCGGGTATGGTGTCGGGTGCGCGCTTCGTCGCGCACAGCTCACACAACTTCACCACGCGGGGGCTCCCACGATCCGGGGGCTGAGAGGGCGACTGGCGGTCGCCGACCGCCCGAACCTGTCCGGGTAATGCCGGCGTAGGGAGAACGCTCATGGGCACACGTGTATCCACCACCGAGGCCGTCGACAACGACACCCTCACCACCGGCCCGATTCAGGGCAGCACCAAGCACTACCTCGAGGTCGACGAACTGCGGATTCCGCAGCGACGCATCCACCTCACCAACGGCGAGCATCTCGACGTGTACGACACGTCGGGGCCCTACACCGATCCACGGGAGAGCATCGACGTCGCCAACGGCCTCGCCCCGACTCGTGACCAGTGGCAGCGCCCCGCCCCCATCGACGGCGCTGCCACCCAATTGGCCTGGGCCCGAGCGGGTCTGGTGACACCGGAGATGCGGTTCATCGCTGCGCGCGAGAACGTGGAGGTCGAGGTGGTGCGCCGCGAGGTCGCCGCCGGACGGGCGGTGATCCCCGCCAATCATCGTCATCCGGAATCCGAACCGATGATCATCGGCAAGGCATTCGCGGTGAAAGTCAATGCCAACATCGGCAATTCGGCAGTCACCAGCTCCATCGCCGAGGAGGTCGAGAAGATGGTGTGGGCCACCCGCTGGGGCGCCGACACCATCATGGATCTCTCCACCGGCTCCGACATCCACATGACCCGCGAATGGATACTGCGGAATTCGCCCGTACCGGTCGGCACGGTACCCATCTACCAGGCACTGGAGAAGGTCAAGGGTGACCCGATCAAGCTGACCTGGGAGATCTACCGCGACACCGTGATCGAGCAGGCCGAGCAGGGCGTCGACTACATGACCGTGCACGCCGGGGTCCTGCTGCGCTATGTCCCGCTGACCGCACGCCGGGTCACCGGCATCGTCTCGCGCGGCGGATCGATCATGGCCGCCTGGTGCCTGGCGCACCACGAGGAATCGTTTCTCTACACACATTTCGACGAGCTGTGCGAGATCTTCGCCCGCTACGACATCACCTTCTCCCTCGGCGACGGTCTACGGCCCGGGTCGATCGCCGACGCCAACGACGAGGCGCAGTTCGCCGAGTTGCGCACCCTCGGCGAACTCACCACGAAGGCGAAATCTCATGGTGTGCAAGTGATGATCGAGGGTCCGGGCCACGTACCGATGCACAAGATCGCCGAGAACGTGCGCCTTGAGGAAGAACTCTGTTCCGAGGCACCGTTCTACACGCTGGGCCCGCTGGCCACCGATATCGCACCCGCGTACGACCACATCACCTCGGCGATCGGCGCGGCGATGATCGCACAGGCCGGCACCGCGATGCTCTGTTATGTGACACCCAAGGAGCATCTGGGGCTGCCCGATCGTGACGACGTCAAGGTCGGCGTGATCACCTACAAGATCGCCGCGCACTCCGCCGACCTCGCCAAGGGGCATGCCCGCGCACAGGAACGCGACGACGCATTGTCCAAGGCGCGCTTCGAGTTCCGGTGGACCGACCAGTTCAACCTCGCCCTCGACCCGGACACCGCTCGCGAGTACCACGACGAGACGCTGCCCGCCGAGCCGGCCAAGACCGCCCACTTCTGCTCGATGTGCGGTCCCAAGTTCTGCTCGATGCGCATCTCCGCCGACGTCCGCGCCTATGCCGAGGAGAACAATCTGGTGACCGCCGAGGACATCGACCGCAAGATCGCCGAGGAGATGGCCGCCAAGTCGGCCGAGTTCACCGATGCGGGTGGCCGGATCTACCTGCCGATCGACGCCGGGAGTTCTACGTGACCGACGTACCCCTGTTGCCCACAGCCGCACCGGGATCGACACCCGTGCGGGTGCTGACGATCGCCGGGTCGGATTCCGGTGGTGGTGCAGGCATCCAGGCCGATCTGCGCACCTTTGCCCTGTTGGGGCAGCACGGATGCGTCGCCGTGACCGCGGTGACCGTGCAGAACTCACTGGGCGTCAGCGGTTTTCAGGAGATCAGACCGGATGTGGTGGCCGCGCAGATCGATTCGGTGGTCTCCGACATCGGCGTCGGCGCGGCCAAGTCCGGGATGCTCGCCTCGGCACCGATCATCGCCGCCGTCGCGCAGGCGTGCGCCGATGCCGGCATCGGCCGCGACGCCGGCATCCCGTTCGTTCTCGACCCGGTGTGTGCGTCGATGCACGGCGATCCGCTGCTGGCCACCGAAGCCCTGGACACGTTGCGCACCACGCTCTTTCCGCTGGCCACCGTCGTCACCCCGAATCTCGACGAGGTGCGGCTGATCACCGGTATCGAGGTGGTCGACGAGTCGACCCAGCGCGATGCCGCGCGGGCACTGCACGATCTGGGGCCGCAGTGGGCCCTGGTGAAGGGGGGCCATCTCCGGTCGAGCGATCAGAGCCCCGATCTGCTGTTCGACGGCGCGGAGTTCCACGAGTTCACGCACGCGCGCGTCGACACCGGCCACGACCACGGAGCCGGTGACACATTGGCCGCGGCCACCGCATCGGCGCTCGCCCACGGCTGTTCGGTGCCCGAGGCGGTGGCCTTCGCCAAGCGCTGGGTGACGCGCGGACTCGAGGCCGCCTACCCCCTCGGCGCCGGCCACGGTCCGGTGAACCCGCTCTGGCGGGTGGAGATCACCCCGGAAGCGCCAGCGCGGTGACCATGGCGCGCCAGCGCGGTGATCAAGCGTGCGACAGCACGTTGACGACATTGCCACCGGCGTCGGCGAAGAAGAAACGGCGCACGCCCCACTCCTCGTCGGTCAGCGGATGCACGATCTCGACACCTTCGGCGACTGCGTCCGCGTAAGCCCGGTCGACGTCGGAAACCTCCAGTGAGGCAACCGGATTCACCGGCGCGGTGGCATCACGGGTCATCACGCTGAACTGGGCGGTGCCGCCACCGGCGGTCCCGGCAGTGCCCAGCGTGGCGATCCACCCGAGGTTCATCAGCACGTCGAACCCGAGAACGGTGCGGTAGGTCCGCACCGCGGCATCGAGATCGTCGACCGTCAGGATGGGTACCGCGCGCGAGAGCTCCATGCTGCTCATCATAGGTGGGCCACTCGAGGGAACGGGTCGCCACGGCAGGTCGCCACCCCGTAGCGTTGGCACCATGAGTTGGAACTACCTCATGGACATGGACGGCGTGCTCATCCGCGAGGAGCACCTGATCCCCGGCGCCGACGCATTGATTGCGGAGTTACGCGACAACGGGATTCCGTTCACCGTGCTCACCAACAACTCGATCCGGACGCCACGCGACCTGCGTGCGCGCCTGCTGCGGACCGGCCTCGACATCCCCGAGGATGCCATCTGGACCTCGGCACTGGCGACGGCCCGCTTCCTCGACACCCAACGGCCGAACGGCTCGGCGTATGTGGTCGGTGAGTCCGGGCTGACCACCGCCCTGCACGAAATCGGCTATGTCATCACCGATGTCGACCCCGACTATGTGGTCCTCGGCGAGACGCGGACCTATTCGTTCGAGGCGATCACCACCGCGATCCGGCTCGTCGAGCGCGGCGCCCGGTTCATCGCGACCAACCCGGACGCGACCGGACCGTCCACCCAGGGCTCGTTGCCGGCGACCGGTGCGGTCGCCGCACTCATCACCCGGGCCACCAACCGCGACCCGTATTACGTGGGCAAGCCGAATCCGCTGATGATGCGCTCGGCGTTGCGGAGGATGGGGGCCCACTCGGAGAACACCCTGATGATCGGTGACCGGATGGACACCGACGTCATCTCCGGTCTCGAGGCGGGTCTGCAGACGATCCTGGTGCTCTCGGGCATCTCGACGCCGGAGTCGGTGGAGCTCTACCCGTACCGTCCCACACGCGTCATCGCCTCGGTCGCCGACCTCGTCGGGCACACCGACCATCCGTTCGTCTCCGAACCGGAGAGCCTGTAGCGCACACCGATCCACCGTCGACCCTGATCACGAGAACGACCGCCCGTGTCGATGATTCGAAGCGGGCGGTCGTCTGTGGTGATCGGGCTCAGTGCGCGAGAGCCTTCGCCTTCAGGTGCTCGAATTCTTCATTGTTGATCGCACCGGAATCGAGAAGCGATTTCGCATCGGCGATCTGTTGTGCCGGAGAAGTTCCCGCGACGGTCTTGATGTAATCGTCGGATTCCTTCTTGTATTCGACTGCGGCTTTCTGGGCACGCTCGGCCATTCCCTGCCCCTTGACCAGCAGGTAGGCGAGCGCCGTCAGATACGGCAGGATGATCAGGAAGATCACCCAGATCGCCTTGGACCAGCCGGAGGCCTTATGGTCGCGGAACAGGTCGGCAATGATGTACCACAAAACGATCAGATACGCGACGAACGCGAAGATGATCACCATCGACCACAAGAAGTTCCAGAACGAATCCCACATCGGGAGTGCTCCTTAAGAGATCAGAGTGCGTGGTCAGTTTTCTGACCGGAATCAGCATCTCACAAAAACATGAAATCAGACCCGCGAGACGGACAATTGACGACCAACGTCCCCAGTGGGCGCCGGTTCGGCACAATCGGTGAGGTGAACGTAGAACTCGGGCTCAACACCTTCGGCGATGTGACGGTCGATGAGGCCGGCGCACCGAACCCCGCGGCCCAGACGATCCGCGACCTGCTCGATCAGGCGGTTCTCGCCGACGAGGTCGGCGTCGACTTCCTCGGCGTGGGCGAACACCACCGCGACGACTACGCCGTCTCGGCGCCGGAAGTGGTGCTCGGGGCTGTTGCCGCGCGCACCACGCGGATCCGGCTCGGCACTGCGGTGACCGTGCTCAGTTCCGACGATCCGATCCGCGTATTCGAGCGCTTCTCGACACTCGACGCGCTGTCGTCGGGTCGTGCGGAGGTCATCCTGGGCCGCGGATCGTTCACCGAGTCGTTCCCGTTGTTCGGCTTCGACCTCGAACAGTACGAGGAACTGTTCTCCGACAAGCTTGATCTGTTCGCCCACTTGCGAACCGGGCGCCCGGTCACCTGGTCCGGGACCACCCGCGCACCGTTGACCGATCAGACCGTCCACCCCCCACTCGAGACTCCCCCACTACCGACGTGGATCGCGGTCGGCGGCAGCCCGGAGTCGGTGGTGCGCGCCGCACGGTACGGCCTACCGCTGATGCTCGCCATCATCGGCGGCGATCCCCTGCGGTTCGCGCCGTACGCCGACCTGTATCGGCGGGCACTGGCACAGTTCGACAAATCGACCGATCTCCCGGTGGGCGTGCACTCACCGGGCCACGTCGCCGACACCGACGAGCAGGCCCGCGACGAATTGTGGCCGCACTACCGCACGTATGTGGCGCGAATCGGCGCCGAACGCGGCTGGCCCGCACCGACGCGCATCGAGTTCGACCGGTCGACCGGACCCGGCGGTTCGCTCTACGTCGGCTCACCGGAGACGGTGGCGCACAAGATCGCCCACACCGTTCGGGCCTTGGGACTCGATCGCTTCGACCTCAAGTACTCCCACGGCACACTGCCGCATCGTCCCATGATGCGCAGCGTCGAACTCTATGGCACCCAGGTCATCCCGCGGGTTCGCGAGATCCTGGGCGACGCCGTCACCGACGCGCAAGAGTGAGGGAGAAGTCCCCCATCGGGTCGGTCCAGCTCGTGACGGGCGCCAGTCCGGCGTCGGCGAGTTCGCCCTGCAGCACCGACAAATCGAACTTGGTGCTGATCTCCGTCCGGATCTCGGCACCGGCCGGAAGACGCCAACGACGTTGCAGGTCACCGAAGTAGGCATCGATGTCCCGGCGCGCCCGCAACCACATCTCGATGCGGTGGCGCTCGGGATTCCACCGGGCGATGTGGTCGAAGTCGTCGGCGTACAGTCCCACGGCGTCGAGGCCGGTACGCAGGACCTCGATCATGTTGCGATTGAAATCCGCTGTCACCCCGGCCTTGTCGTTGTAGGCGGCGACAAGCCGACCGGTGTCCTTGATGAGGTCGGCACCGAGGAGGAAGTAGTCGCCGGGTGCGAGGGTGGTGGCAAGACCGGTGAAGAACGCGCGACGCCCGTCGTCGTCGAAGTTGCCGATCGTCCCGCCGAGGAACACCGCCAGCCGTGCCCCGTCGCACGACGGTAGGACAAGCCCGGTATCGGTGAAATCCCCTTCGACCGGCCGGATGTCGATGCCCGGGTAGTCGCCGGCGAGGATGCCGGCGGATTCGGCGAGCATCTCGGCGCTGACGTCGACGGGGACGTAGACGAATTGGCCGGCCGGGCGATGGCCGATCCGCTGACCCGTGCGGGTGAACGCATCGAGGAGGAGTCGGGTCTTGGTCGATGTGCCCGAACCGAATTCGACCATCATCGCCGCGTTCGTGGCATCGACGATGTCGTCGGCGTGGTCGCGCAGGATGGCGGTCTCACGCCTGGTCGGGTAGTACTCGGGTAGCCGGGTGATCTCGTCGAACAGCCTGCTGCCGCGTTCGTCGTAGAGCCATTTCGTCGGCAGCACCGGCGGGGTGGACCACAGACCGACGAGAGCGTCGGCGGCCAGCGGCGTCAGTGTTTCGACGGTCACCGGGCGAGCCTCAGACCGGCGAACACCCAGCGCGACGGCGCCGGGAAGAAATTGCGGTACGTCACGCGCTCGTGGCCGCGCGGCGTGATGGCGGCCGCGCCGCGCAGAACATGTTGATCGCTCATGAACTTTCCGTTGTATTCGCCGACCGCCCCGTTCGCCGGGACGAACCCCGGATACGGAAGATAGGCACTCGAGGTCCATTCCCACACATTGCCGATCATCGCCGCCTCATCGGATCCGGCGACCGATCGGGGGTGACAACGATTCGGGTCCAACAACTCTGCGTGCTGGGCACCGAGCGTGGATGCGGCGGTCTCCCATTCGAATTCGGTGGGCAGACGGGCTCCGGCCCACCGGGCGTAGGCATCTGCCTCGTAGAAGCTCACATGCAGCACCGGTTCACCGGGATCGAGCGGTCGCCGACCCGAAAGCGTGTACGTCGTCCACTGCCCGTCGTCGTCGCGGCGCCAGTAGCCCGGAGCCTGCCAGCCGGCCTGCCGCAGGTGCGCCCACCCGTCGGACAACCACAACTCGTGGCGCCGATAGCCGTCGTCGGCGATGAACTCCAGCCAGTCGGCGTTGGTGACCGGACGCTCGGCGATCTCGAAGTCCTCCAAGAAGACTCGATGCCGCGGACCCTCGTTGTCGTAGGAGAATCCGGCTCCCGGATCGGCGCCGACCTCGGTGACGCCACCGGCGACCGAGCGCCATGTCATCGGCCCCGGCGCGCTCGGCGCATCGAGTTCGCGGTCGACGTAGATCGGGCCGGGCGTGAGCGGAATCGTCGAGAAGAGATGCTTGACGTCCATGAGCAGCAATTCCTGGTGTTGCTGTTCGTGATTGCAGCCCAGTTCGACGAGGTCGAGTGCGGCGTCGTCAAGGGCGCCACGCGTCAGGGCACTTTCCATCGCCGCGTCCACGTAGTTGCGGTAGTGGGTGATGTCGTCTACGCCGGGTCGGGTGACCAGGCCGCGATCCGGTCGCGGATGGCGTTCGCCGACAGCCTCGTAGTAGCTGTTGAACAGATAGCGATAGGACTCGTCGTACACCACATAGCCGGGATCGCGGCGGAGGATGAACTCCTCGAAAAACCATGTGACGTGGGCCCGATGCCATTTGGCGGGGCTGGCCTCGGTCATCGATTGCGGGGTCTGGTCTTCGGGCGACAACCGGTCGGCCAGCAGGTCGGTGAGCTCCCGGACTTCTCGAAAGCGTTGCGCCGGCGACTGATCGGTGTGTACGGAGATACGTTCGGTGATGCTCACTGGAGGTCCTCCCGTGGCGTGCGGACGCGGGGTTCATCGACCCCGCCCACTCCATCGTTCCCACGACTACGCCGACTGTCAACGAGGACATCTCTCGCATCCACCGTTCGTCCACTCCGTTCGTCGCCGTCAACTCATGGTTGACGCCACTATTGCGTCAACCTAGAGTTGACGCATGGACGACAACCCCACACCGACCCAATTGACCGGAGTCCGCCTCGACGACCTGATCAGCGCTATCCACAAGGTTCATGACGATCCGCTCGAGCAACTGACCGACGCCATGACCGCCGCCGCCCACCTCGGCGACGTCGGCGACAGCCTCATCGGACACTTCGTCGACCAGGCCCGCCGCTCCGGCGCGTCGTGGACGCAGATCGGCGCCAGTATGGGTGTGACGAAACAGGCTGCGCAGAAACGGTTTGTCGGCCGCAACCCGGCGTCCGACGAACCACATCCTTTCAGCCGCTTCACCCCACGAGCGCGCAACGTCATCTCGTCGGCGCACAATCGCGCGGTTGCCACCGGCGCGCACACCGTCGGCTCGACCCACCTGTCCCACGGATTGGCCACCGACCCGTCGTCGTTGGCCGCACTGGTACTCACCGCACAGGGCGTCGACCCGACGGTCTTGGCGGACACCAGCGCGCCCGTGGACACCGATCCCGCCGCAAATCCCGATGCCGACACCGTCCTGCCCTACGACGACGACGCCAAAGCGGTTCTCGAACAGACGGTTCGGACGGCGCTCGAACTCGGGCACAACTACGTCGGCACCGAGCACCTGCTGCTGGCGCTGTTCACCGATCAGGCCGTGGGCGCACGCCTACGCGCCGCAGGCGCCGATGCCGAGGCAACGAAGTCGGCTGTCGAAGAACAACTCTCGCAGCTGAAGACGTAGCGATCGAGGTGTCAGTCCTCGTCGCCGACGACATGCACCGCAGCCTCTTCGGCGCTGGCGCCCGCCCCGTCGATCCCGCAGTCGGTGGCGACGGCCTCGGCCTCGTCGTCGCGGTAGTCGCCGGCGTCGGGCGCCAGCAATCGACCGGCGCGAGGCCCACCCACCTGGTCGGCGTCCTCGACGAACTCGTCGTCGGCGTCGGATTCGTGCGACCGCCAATCGCGTCGCTCGTCGGCGGCGATGTCATCGAGCGGATCACTCGCCCCGACGTCGGGCTCCTCCTCGGAGAGCTTCTCGTCCAGCGTCTCGCCCTCGCGCATCTCCTGCGCGGTCAGCCCGTGCACGGCACCCTTGGGCGCGTAATCCGGCGGGGAGTAGCCCTCGTCGAGGACGTCGTCGACGCCACGATCGTCGAGCGTGTCCTCGGGTTGCAGCTGATCGTCGGGGTCGAGGCTGTACTCGCCGTCCGAGCCTTCGGGGGTGCTGTCGTTCTCGTAACCGCTCACACTTTCACGATGCCAGGCCACGCGACCGCGGGCCAGCATGCCGGGCCGAACGAGGTCCTTCGGCCCCGCACCGAATGCCCGAGCATGGTTACGTCTTTGTGAAACAGATCACGTTCCGGTCCGAATTCGGCGACAATATCGACTGTGATCGAGGAAATGCAGGAGGAAGCCCGCTCCTTGCTCTCCGCGGGTGAATACGGACATGCGCTGGCCGAGTTCTCGGTGCTGCGCGAGATCCGGTCGCGACGTGAGGGACCGTACTCGCCGATGTATCTGTCCAACCTCCACGACTCGGTGCGCTGCATGTCACACCTGGGATTGTGGGCCGACGCCACGCCGCTGTGCCGCGAGCTGCACGGCAAGTACGTGCGCACGCACGGGCGCGGCGAATCCGACACGGTCGACGTCGCCAAGCACTGGGCGTGGGCACTGGTGCACCTCGCCGACTACCCGCCCGCGGTCCGCCTGTACCTGCTGACCGCCGACGCCCTCTGGGACGTCGACCGCGACCAGGCCCATCGGCTCCTCGGCGCAGCGTTGGCCCACCGCCACGACCTCGACCCCGAAGCACTGGTCACGCCGGGAACCATCGACGGGGTGGGTTTGCGCCACCCCGACGACGTCCTCGCCGACCTCGGCGATCTGCGGTCACGACTGCCCGCCGACGACCCGCCGTTCACCTGCACGACGATCGACGGGTTGGTGGCCTGAGGTCGTTCATCACGGTCGTGCCGAGCGACGCATTCGCCGGTGTCCTGCACGGACATCCCGTCACCCGATCGTGCCGATCAGACCTCGACCGCGCGCCCACCCCGACGACGCCGGAAGACGTAGCTGTCCGCCGCGAAGTGTCCGGCGTTGGCGAATCCCACGGCCAGCAGCGCCGCGATGAGCGCGAGCGGGAACTCGTAGCCGCCGTCGTTGCTCCAGAATCCGTGATCCCAGTGAACCGTGGCAATCGCGCCGATCATGTCGATGACCAACAGGATCGACACCAGCGGTAGCAGCAGCCCGAGAATGAGCAGGATTCCGCCGACCAGCTCGACCCACGCCGCGTAGTACGCCGAGAACTCCGGCCAGGGGACGTTCACCGACTTGAAGAACGCCGTGGTGGCGTCGATTCCGTTGGTATGAAGCTTCTGCCAGCCGTGCATGATGAAGACATAGCCCAGGATCACCCGGGCTGCCAGGAGTGCGATGCCGCGAAGACCGTTCATGTGCCACTTCCGTTTCTCGATCCGCCACGTCATGGCGGGGCGTTGCTCTGACCGAACCCAAGATATACGGACCATGGTCCGCTTACAATTGCGGCACACCGGCATGCGATGCCCACCGACCCCTCGACGGGTACTCTGAGTTTCCGCACGGTCGGTGCTCGAACAGGTGGCCCGACACGCGATCGTCACCCGGTCGAGTCCATCGCAATCAGCCCGTGACCGACCCGCGACGCCCGCGTGCCCGGAGAACCGGACCGACCATGTGACACGCCACCGAGGACGAGGGAGATGTTGAGTGCGGGGAAAGTCGGTCAAGGCATCGCGACAGCCCCTCCTCGGATCACCCGCCGACGAACTGGACCCGTACCTCCCCGACAACGGGAACCTCGGCTACCGCATCTCCCGATACGACCTGGAACTCGAGTACAAGGTCGCCAGTAACCGACTCGAGGGCACCGCGACGCTCACCGCGACGTCCTACGTCGCCCTCCAGCGCTTCACCCTCGATCTCGCCGGAACGCTGAGCGTCTCGCGCGTCACCGTCGACAACAAGCGGGTGCGCTATTCGCACCGCAACAAGAAACTCTCGATCACCCCGGCCGCGCCGATTCCGCCGGGCGGCGCGATGACGATCGTGGTGCGCTATCACGGCTCACCGCGGCCGATCCGCGGCGCCTGGGGTGAGGTCGGCTGGGAAGAACTGACCGAGGGTGCGTTGTGCGCCAACCAACCCAACGGTGCGGCGTCGTGGTTCCCCTGTGACGACCATCCGCTCGCCAAGGCCACGTACCGGATCGCGATCACCACCGACAGCCCGTACTACGCCCTAGCCAACGGCGTCCTGGAATCCAAACGCGTACGCGCGGCCCAGACCACCTGGGTCTATCAACAGGTCGAGCCGATGTCGACGTATCTGGCGTCCATCCAGGTCGGGCCCTACAAGAAGGTGTCGTTGGCCACCAAGCCGATTCCGGTCGACGCGGTGCTCCCGCCGCGACTGACCCGCAATCTCGACATCGACTTCGGCCGGCAGGTAGAGATGGTCGAGGCGTTCGTCGAGATGTTCGGCCCGTATCCGTTTCCGCGGTACACCGTGGTCGTCACCGACGATCCGCTCGAGATCCCCATTGAGGCGCAGAGCTTTTCGACATTCGGTGCCAACCATTGCGACGGCACCTCGCGCTCGGAGCGACTGGTCGCCCACGAACTCGCGCATCAGTGGTTCGGCAACTCGGTGACGCTGGCGCGGTGGCGCGACATCTGGCTGCACGAGGGATTCGCCTGCTACGCCGAGTGGTTGTGGAGCCAGCGCTCGGGAGGCCGCAGTGCCGACGAGTGGGCCCGGCACTACTACGCCAAGCTCGCCGCGAGTCCGGTGCGCGTCGCACTCGCCGACCCCGGACCGCGAAAGATGTTCGACGACTGGGTCTACAAGCGCGGAGCCATCACGCTGCACGCTCTGCGACTGACCATCGGCGACGGGAACTTCTTTGCCCTGCTGCACCGCTGGACCGACAAGTACCGGTACGGATCGGTGACCACCGAGGACTTCATCGCCCTCGCCGCCAACTTCTCCCCGACGCCGTTGCAGGATCTGTGGCAACGGTGGTTGTTCACCCCGGAGCTACCGGCCTACCCCACACCCTGAACGCCGTTGCGTGAGATCACTTCTCGCGCAGCACGCGCACGTAGTCCTCGACGTCGTCGAACTGCGGCAGCAGACCGGATGCACGTGCGGCACCCAGACCCGGGGCCGCGGTGTCCTTCGCGGACAGTTCGTAGACCAGTGGACTGCCGTCGCGGGCGAACCTCGGCCAGTCGATCCCGAGTTCGGGGTCCATCGGGTTGATCCCGTGTTCGGCACCGGGGTTGTAGCCCGTCGAGCACAGGTAGGTGACGGTGGAGTTGTCGGCGAGCGCGCAGAAGGCATGGCCCAGCCCCTCCGACAGATACACCGCGCGGCGGTCGACGTCGTCAAGTAGGACGGTGTCGTGGGTACCGAATGTCGGTGAGCCGATTCGGATGTCGACGATCACGTCGAGGATCGCGCCGGTGGCACAGGTGACGTATTTGGCCTGTCCGGGCGGGACGTCGGCGAAGTGCACGCCGCGCAACACCCCGGCCGCCGACACCGACAGGTTCACCTGCGCGAGGTCGAAGCGGTGCCCGATGGTCTCGGCGAGGACGTCGGCCTTGAACGCCTCGGTGAACACCCCGCGCGCATCGCCGTGCAGTACCGGGGTCAGCTCCCAGGCACCGGCGATCGAGAGTTCTCGGACCTTCATGCGAATCCCTTTCCGCGGGCGAGGATGTCCAACAGATAGTCGCCGTAGCCGGACTTGCGCAGTTGCTCGGCCCGGGCCGCGAGCTGATCGTCGTCGAGATATCCACGACGCCAGGCGATCTCCTCGGGCACCGCGATCTTGAGTCCCTGCCGTTGTTCGACGGTCCGCACGAAGTTACCCGCATCGAGCAGCGAATCGAAGGTGCCGGTGTCGAGCCAGGCGGTACCCCGCGGCAACACCGTGACCTTGAGTTTGCCGCGCTGCAGATAGTGGTCGTTGATGTCGGTGATCTCGTATTCTCCACGCGCACTGGGCCGTAACCCCCGTGCGATCTCGACGACGTCGTTGTCGTAGAAGTACAGACCCGGAACCGCATAGTTGGATTTCGGTGCGGCGGGCTTCTCCTCCAACGAGATCGCCGTCCCCGACTCGTCGAACTCGACGACGCCGTAGGCACCCGGCTCGGCGACCCAGTAGGCGAAGATCGCCCCACCGTCGACGTCGCCGAATCCCTGCAACTGCGAACCGAGTCCGGGACCGTAGAAGATGTTGTCGCCGAGGACGAGGGCGACCGAATCGCCGCCGATGTGCTCGGCGCCGAGGGTGAACGCCTGCGCGAGTCCGTCCGGCGACTGCTGCGTCACGTAGCTCAGCTCGACGCCGAATTGACTGCCGTCGCCGAGCAGCCCACGGAAGGCGTCGGCGTCGGTGGGGTTGGTGATGACGAGGATCTCCCGGATGCCGGCGAGCATCAGCGTCGACAGCGGGTAGTAGATCATCGGCTTGTCGTAGACGGGAACCAGCTGTTTGCTCACCCCCTGCGTGATGGGGTGGAGCCGGCTGCCGGTGCCCCCGGCCAGGATGATCCCGCGCATGGGTGCCAGGGTAGCGGGCCGAAGTCGGACTCTCTCGGTATCCTCTACAGCGTCATCATCGTCTGCATCGTCATCTGTCTCCGACACCGAAGGGCTCGACTCACATGCGCGTGCTGGTCACCGGGGGCGCCGGATTCATCGGCGCGAACTTCGTGCTGCGCACCGTCGAGAATCGCCCCGACGCCCGAATCCGGGTGCTGGACAAGCTGACCTACGCCGCCAATCCCGCGACTCTCGAGCCGGTCGCCGACTCCGTCGAGCTCGTCGAAGGCGACATCGCCGACGCCCCGCTGGTCGAACGGCTGGTCGCCGACTCCGACCTCGTCGTGCACTTCGCCGCCGAATCGCACAACGACAACTCCCTGGCCGATCCGTCGGCCTTCGTGCAGACCAACCTCGTGGGCACCTACACCCTGCTCGAGGCGGTCCGCCGACACCGGGTGCGCTACCACCACATCAGCACCGACGAGGTCTACGGCGACCTCGAACTCGACGACCCGGCACGCTTCACCGAGCAGACCCCCTACAACCCGTCGAGCCCCTACAGCTCCACCAAGGCCGGCAGCGACCTGCTCGTTCGTGCCTGGGTGCGCTCGTTCGGCGTGGCCGCGACGCTGTCGAACTGCTCCAACAACTACGGGCCGTATCAGCACGTGGAGAAGTTCATCCCGCGTCAGATCACCAACGTCCTGTCCGGGGTGCGGCCCCGCCTCTACGGCGACGGACGCAACGTGCGCGACTGGATTCACGTCGACGACCACAACGACGCCGTGTGGACCATCATCGACGCCGGCCGTATCGGCGAGACCTACCTCATCGGCGCCGACGGTGAGGTCGACAACCGCACCGTCGTCGAGACCATCCTGGAGTTGCTCGGGCAACCGCGCGACGCGTTCGACTTCGTCACCGATCGGCCCGGCCACGACCGCCGCTACGCGATCGACTCCACGCGGTTGCGCACCGAATTGGGTTGGCGGCCACAGTATGTGGACTTCCGCTCCGGACTGGCGGCAACGATCGACTGGTATCGCGAGCATCCCGACTGGTGGCGTGCGGCCAAGACGAGCGCCGAACAGAAGTACTCGGTCACCGAGAAGATCCTGGGATAGCCCGACGCGCGGTCTCGGTCAGCTCCCGGCCTGCGCCTGCTGATGCCGTCGCGCCTTGGTGCGGTTGCCGCAGATCGCCATCGAACACCACCGCCGCGTCCCCGAACGGCTGGTGTCGAGATACCAGAGCACACACTGCGGGTGCTGACATTGCCGAATCCGGTCGGGCACCCGCGCCAGAAGGTCGAGATAGCCTTCGGCGGCGAGCCACGGCACCGTCCACGCCGGATCGTCGACGACGAGTTCGTCGTGTACCCCGTCGGCGCCGAGTGACAGCTCGCGATGCCCATGGGCCAGAACGTCATTGAGCGCTGAACGAGATTCTTCCTCGGCGGGCCGCCGGGCCACCGAGGCGATCGCCTCCCGCGTCGTACACAACGCCGCACGCAACGCCGCTTCGGCCCGCTCCGGCCGGTACCGCTCGTCGATGATCGCCGAACGGAGCCAGATCTCGACGCCGCCAACGGTTTCCAGCAGATCCTGCAGGCGGCCACCCTCGATCCAATGGGTGTCGAGAAGATCCAGCGGGAGCGGCTCGCCGAGGAGCGGGCGTGGATCGGCCTGCGAGGTCATGATCCCAGGGTAAAGGCGGGTCGGCACTTGTGCGCACACCCCCTTGCGCCACGACCACTAACCCCCTAACGTCATTTAGACAGTTACACCGGCAGCATCCCGCCGACGGTGACCAGCCAGGAGGCATCATGTCCGCACCCACATCCGAGACCTCACCACTGCAGGTGGCCGCGACCGGACACGTCGCGCTCAACGTCACCGACCTGGCGAGATCGGTCGATTTCTACTCGGGCATCTTCGGTTTCGACGTGCTGGGACGCAGCGACGAGCCCGGACGGGAATTCGCGTTCCTCGGGCGCGGCGCCGAGTTGATCCTGACGCTGTGGCAGCAGAGCGCCGACGAATTCCCGACGGCCATGGCCGGTCTGCACCATCTCGCCTTCAACGTGCCCTCGATCTCCGATGTCGAAGCCGCACAGGCATTCCTGCGTTCGCGGGACGTGCCGTTGATCTATGACGAGATCCTCGCGCACATGCCCGGGATGACCTCCGGCGGGATCTTCTTCACCGACCCCGACGGCATCCGGATCGAGATCTGCACCGCCGAGGGCGCGCAGATCCATCCCACCCGCGACGACGGCACCCCCAGCTGCGGTTTCTTCTGATGGCCACCGGCTTCCACGCCGGTGAACTGGCCGCCCAACGCAGCGCCGGCCTGGCCGCGGCCGGCGCCCGCATGGCACGCACCATCCGATCGAGCATGCCGACACCGCTGATCGGCTTCCTTGCCGATCAGTCATGGATTCACCTGAGCGGTGCGGATGCGGCACAACACATCTGGGCGTCTACACTCCTCGGCGACGCCGGTCTGATCGAGGTCGTCGACGACACCACACTGCACCTGCCGTATCCGGCGGCCGACGATCCCCTGCGCGACCTCGACGCGGGATCCGAGGTCGGGCTGCTGGCCATCGACCTCACCCGGCGCCGACGGGCGCGCATCAACGGCACCGTCCACCCCGACACCGACGGCATACGCGTTCACGTCGACCAGTGCTATGCCAACTGCCCCAAGTACATTCAGAGTCGACCACACCGACCGGCGGTCGGCACCGACCCCGTCGTGCCGACCACACGCACCGACACCGCGCACCTGACGGAGGCCGACATCGAGCTACTGGATCGCGCCGACACCGCCGTCCTCGCGACCATCGCACCCGGCTTCGGGGCGGACTGCTCGCATCGCGGCGGGATGCCCGGCTTCCTGCAGTGCAGCCCCGACGGGACCGTCATCCGTTTCGACGATCATCCCGGCAACGCCATGTTCAACAGCCTGGGCAACCTGGAACTCGACGACCGCGCCGGACTGACCGTCCCCGACTTCGATACGGGTGCGTTGCTGCAGATCACCGGCCGCGCCACGGTGCGGTATGCGACGCCGGACGAACGGACCGTCGAGATCACCGTCGGCCACGTCGTGCACCGCACCGGGGTGCTGCCGTGGCGATACGGTCCGGTCGAATACTCCCCGGCGTCGATCGCGGTCACGAGCGACCACTGACCGAGCCGGTGCAACACATCCAGCACACACCGGCCGCACGAGCACTTCCCAGGCCGACCTTCTACCGTGGTGCTCATGCGCGTACTCGTCAGCGGCGGTGCCGGCTACATCGGCTCCCACACGGTGATCAAACTCGTCGAGGCCGGCCACGATGTGGTGATCGTCGACGACTTCTCCAATGCCAAACCGACGGTGATCGGTCGGCTCGAGGCGCTCACCGGGGTCCACCTGCCGGTTCATGCGTTCAACCTGACCGACTACGACAAGACCGAACATCTCTTCGCCGGTGAGCAGATCGACGCGGTCATTCATTTCGCGGGGTTCAAGGCGGTCGGCGAGTCGGTCGCCAAACCGCTCGACTACTACCAGAACAACCTCGATTCGACGTTCTCGCTGCTACGCGCCATGCGCCGCCACGATGTACACACACTGGTGTTCTCGTCGTCGGCGACGGTGTACGGCGCCGAGCCGGTCCTGCCGATGACCGAGGACTCGCCGACCTCGGCCACCAACCCGTACGGGTGGACCAAGGTGATGATCGAACAGGTCCTGCGCGACGTCGCCGCGTCCGACGAGTCGTGGCGGATCGCGGCACTGCGCTACTTCAACCCCGTCGGCGCGCATCCCAGCGGACAGATCGGCGAGGACCCCTCCGGCATCCCCAACAACCTCATGCCCTTCGTCGCGCAGGTCGCCGTCGGGCGACGCGAGAAGTTGTCGGTGTTCGGTGACGACTACCCCACTCCCGACGGCACGGGTGTCCGCGACTACATCCACGTCGACGATCTCGCAGCCGGTCACGTGGCGGCACTCGAACGCGTCGGCAGCCACGGCGAGCCGATGTCGGTGTGGAATCTCGGTACGGGCCAAGGGACTTCGGTTCTCGAGGTGATCAAGGCCTTTGAGCGGGCCAGCGGCCGGGAAATCCCCTACGAGATCGCCCCGCGACGCCCCGGTGACATCGCCGCCTCCTACGCCGACCCGTCGCGCGCCAACGCCGATTTGCGCTGGTATGCGACGAAGACGATCGACGACATGTGCGCCGACACCTGGCGATGGCAGTCGAACAACCCGAACGGCTATCCCGAAGCCTGATCACGAGTTCACCGGCGTCGACCTCAACGGAACCGATGTCCGGAATGAGAGACTCACCCCCAGATACTTGTAGTTCTACAATCTTTGTATGTCCACAAGCGTCTCCGCGGCGGAGCTGACCCCGCGCCACAAGACGATCATCCTGGCGACGTGTTGCATGAGCCTGTTGATCGTCTCGATGGACGCGACAATCGTGAACGTCGCGCTCCCGTCGATCCGCACCGAATTGCGTGCGTCGGTGTCATCACTGCAATGGGTCCTCGACATCTACACGCTGGTCCTTGCCGCCCTGCTGATGCTCTCGGGCGCGACGGCCGACCGCTACGGACGCAAACGCATGTTCCAGACCGGGCTGGCGGTCTTCGCGAGCGGTTCACTGGCCTGCAGTCTTGCACCCTCGGTGGCGGTGCTCGTCGTCGCCCGCGCCCTGCAGGCCATCGGCGGCTCCATGCTCAACCCGGTCGCGATGTCGATCATCACCCAGGTCTTCGTCGAGCCCAAGGCACGTGCTCGGGCCATCGGCATGTGGGGAGCCGTCGTCGGCATCTCGATGGCGATCGGCCCGATGATCGGCGGCGTGCTCATCGATCTCATCGACTGGCGCGCGGTCTTCTGGGTGAACCTACCGATCTGCGCCGTAGCGATCGCGCTGACCGCGATCTTCGTGCCCGAATCACGCTCGCCGGTGATGCAAACCCTCGACCCGATCGGGCAGGTGCTCGCGGTGATCACCCTCGCCGCAGTGGTCTACGGATTGATCGAGGGCCCGGTCCAGGGGTGGGGCTCACCGGCAACCATCGCCGTATTCGCTGTTGCCGCACTGGCTTTCGTCGGCTTCCTGATCGCCGAACGGCACCACGTCGATCCGTTCATCGACCTGCGGTTCTTCCGCAGTGTGCCGTTCTCCTCGGCCACGCTGATCGCGGTCTGCGCACTCGCGAGCTGGGGTGCGTTCCTGTTCCTGATGTCGCTGTACCTGCAGGACGTTCGCGGCCTGTCCGCGATCCAGACCGGCGCCATGTTACTGCCGCCCGCCGTGGCGGTGTTGATCCTCTCGCCACTGTCCGGACGTGCCGTCGGGCGCTTTGGCACCCGACCGTCTCTGATGCTGGCCGGGATCGCCATGCTGATCGGTTCGGCACTGCTGACGACCATCGAGCGGGACACCTCGCTGGTGACGATCGGGATCATCTTCGCCATCTTCGGCATCGGCTTCGGTGCGATCAACGCGCCGATCACCAACTCCGCGGTCAGCGGGATGCCGCGCCATCGCGCCGGCGCCGCGTCGGCGGTCGCCTCCACCAGCCGACAGGTCGGCGTGAGCATCGGAGTCGCACTGGCCGGCAGCATCACCGGCGTCGCCGCGTCCGGGATCGGGCCGGAGTTCACCGACGACATGCACCCGATGTGGATTCTGGTGGTCATCTTCAGCGCGATCATCTTCGTCCTGGGGCTGGTGTCGACGACGCGTTGGGCGCAGAACACCGCCGCCGACGTCTCGGCACGCCTCATCGAGACGGAGACCGCCGATGTCTGATCACGACACGGATGCGACGACGATCGACGCCCTCGTCGACGACGTCTGGCAGGCGATGATCACCCTCGTCTTCGACTCCCGCGACCCGTGGCGTCGCGACGTGGTCGCGGCAACCGGCTTGCCGTTCAGCCGAATCCGGGTGCTCCGACGGGTGGCACAGGGACCGACGCCGCTCAAGGAACTCGCCCGCGCGGCCACGATGGATCCGCCCGCGGTCTCGGTGGCGGTCTCCGACCTCGAGTCGGCGGGCTACGTCGTCCGCAAGGTCACCGAGCAGGATCGACGGTGCAAGTACGTGCACCTGACCGATGCCGGGCGCGCGGTGCTCGACGTCGTGGCGGCCGTCCCCGATCCAGCTCCGCCACAACTGCGTTCACTCGACGCCGATCAGCTCCGCCGCCTGCGTGCAGCGTTGGGTCAGGGAGTCGAACCCGCGTCGCCCGCCTGATCGCCTGCCGCACGATCGTCGAGGTCGGGCCGGTGCATCCGGTGACCGACCCCCACGATCGCCAGGCACACCAGTGCCGCCCCCACACCGAACAGGAACATCTCCGGATAGGTCAGGGCGCCGAATGTCTGTGAGAGCCAGGCCAACACGGCCGGGACCGCGAAACCCAGATAGGTGACGCCGTAGAACACCGCGCTCAGACCCGCCAGGTCCTCGGGACCGGATATCCTCTGGACCTCCAACAGCCCCGCGATCATCGCCATGCCGTATCCACAGCCCAGCACGGTCGCGGCGACGAGGGACAGCCAGATCGTCAACACGTGAGCAGCCAACGCCGCCAAGCCCATTCCGATCGCGAGCACCACCAGGGCGCTGACGACCCCGCGGACACCGTCGGGGTCGTCGATGCGGCGCCCCACCGACTGGATACCGAAACCGGCGGCCAGTCCGAGGACACAGCACAGCGCGGCGAAGGCGATGGGCGCACCGGACGTGCGCACCGACATCAACGCCGGGATCACCGCATATGCCGTGGCACACGCACCGAACACCCACGGCGCCACCGGTAACACGACGAGCAGGAACCGTCGGTGCCCGGCCGACGGGATCTTCAGATCGTCGACGAGCCGCCCCGGATTCTGTTGTCGCTCGCGGGTTTCGGGAACCCGCAGGATCAGCAGCACGGCGATGGCGGCGATCGCGATGTTCACCGCATAGGCCAGCACGTGCGGCCACGGTGCCCATTGGGCGAGTGCACCGGCGACGCCCGCGCCAACGCCGAAGCCCGCGGTCAGGCTCATGGCGCCGCGTCGAGCGCCCGCGGCCGCACGGTCACCGGCGCGGACGCTGAGCTCGGTGATCCAGCTACCGCCGACCGCCATCGAAAGTCCCAGGGCCACACCGCTGAACACCCGCCCCACCGACAGCAGCGCGATCGAATGGGCGCCGAACGCCAGGAGCAGCGAGCCGAGTGCGGCGAAGATCGGTGCGGGCAACATCAGTGGTCGGCGACCGAGTCGATCCGAGAGCGGTCCGCCGATGAGTAACGCGGGCACGATGCCGAGAACATAGAGGAACAGCAGCGCATCCACGGCCACGGCGGAGAACTCGCCGCTCTGGCGGTACATCACCAGCAGTGGCGTGAATTCGTTTCCGCCCCAGGCGGAGGCGAACACCGCGAGTGCGACGGCCGGCCAGGTGGCGCGGCGTGCGATGCCCTCGGGAGCGGTGGTCGATGTGGTCGTCAGGGTCATCGCGGATCCCCCGGCAGGTCGTGGACGTCACTGAGGTGACGGCGCAGCGCGGCGTCGAAGCCGTCGGCGTCGCGGCGTTCGATGAGAACGAGGAGTTCGGCGTGGTCGGCGAGGATGCTCTGCGCGATCGCCGGGTCGCGGCGCACGCTCGTGGTGGTCATCCGGCGATGGCGTTCGCCGAGGCCGGTGAAGAAGCCGGCGAGCAGCGCGTTGTCACCGGCGGCCACGATGTGCTGATGGAATTCGGCGTCGACCCGCGAGAACCGGGCGATGTCGTCGTGTTCGACGAGCCGGTGCTCCTCGAGATTGCGGCGCAGCGACTCGACGAGTCGTGTCGTCGCCGAATCGGCGGCGACCACCGCACGCACCGCATGGCCCTCGAGAAGTTGGCGGGCGTCGACGACGTCGCGGGCATCGCGGTCGGTCACCGGGACAACGAGGGCCCCACGTTTGGGATAGAGGCGCATCCACCCCTCGGCCTGCAGACGCAGGAAGGCCTCGCGGACCGGGGTGCGACTGACCTCGCAGCGCTGGGCGACCTCCCCCTCGCTGATCAGCTCGCCGCCGGAGATCTCGTTGGTCAGGATCAGTTCCTTGACCTCGTCATACACCCGATCGGAGGCCGAGGCAGCAGACGAATACAACATAGACACAAGTTGCATGCTAGCCGCCGGACCACAGCAGCCACCACCGATTTGTTGCCTGGATCACCGCACCCGGACCACTGTGACCGGGGAGTGATGCGCGAGTGGGAGACTTTCAGTCATCCCGCGGCCGGTCCACACGACCGCGCGGTCCACGCGCCGGATCGTCATCGTCGCCGATTCGCGCTCACAGCCGGTGGCGTCGTCGCCACCCGAGCAGGAGGACATGACCGTGACGAGCACGGAAGACAACACCGCACACCGCATCGGCGAACCGACCATCGCCGATCATCCGATCACCGACGAGGAGATCTTCCTGGCCCACGTGGGCGGCAAACTCTCGGTGGAACTGCGCTCCCCGATCCAGACCCAGCGAGATCTGTCGATCGCCTACACCCCCGGCGTGGCCCAGGTCTCGCGCGCGATCGACACCGAAGCCGAGCTGGTCAACAAATACGCCTGGACCGATCGACTCGTCGCCGTGGTCAGCGACGGCTCGGCGGTCCTGGGGCTCGGCGACATCGGTCCGCGCGCATCGCTGCCGGTGATGGAGGGCAAGTCGGCGCTGTTCCGGACGTTCGCCGGGCTCAACTCGATCCCGATCGTCCTCGACACCAAGGACCCCGACGAGATCGTCGAGACGCTGGTGCGTCTGCGCCCGAGCTTCGGTGCGGTGAACCTCGAGGACATCTCCGCGCCGCGCTGCTTCGAGATCGAACGACGCGTCATCGAGGCCCTCGACTGCCCGGTCATGCACGACGACCAGCACGGCACCGCGATCGTCGTGCTCGCCGCGCTCAAGGGCGCGGTCCGTTTGCTCGACCGCGGGCTCACCGACCTGCGGGTGGTGATCTCCGGTGCCGGCGCCGCCGGCGTCGCGTGCGCCAACATCCTTCTCGCATCCGGGATCTCCGACGTCGTCGTGCTCGACTCGAAGGGCATCGTGTCGGAGGGCCGCGACGGTCTCAACGAGTTCAAGGAGGATCTCGCCGCGCGCACCAACCCACGCGGACTCGTCGGCGGTGCGGCCGAGGCGCTCGCCGGCGCGGACGTGTTCATCGGGGTGTCGGCGGGCACGATCGACGAGAGTGTGATCGCGTCGATGAACGACGACGCCATCATCTTCGCGCTGTCCAACCCGGACCCGGAGATCCACCCGGAGATCGCCGCCAAGCACGCCGCGGTCGTCGCCACCGGGCGCAGCGACTTCCCGAATCAGATCAACAACGTGCTCGCCTTCCCCGGGGTGTTCGCCGGGGCGCTCGACGCCGGTGCCACCCGCATCACCGAGAGTATGAAACTGGCTGCCGCAGAGGCGATTCTGTCGGTTGTTGCCGAGGACCTCGCGGTGGACAAGATCGTGCCGAGCCCGCTCGACCCGCGGGTCGCACCGGCAGTGGCCGCGGCCGTCGCGGCAGCGGCGAACGCCGAGGACTGACCCTCCGCGCCGACAACTTCGCCTGTTTTCAGTCATTCCGAAAGTAGCCTCGGCCCAAAACCCCAGGTCGCGGGTCACGAGCTACTCGGCAAATGACTGAAAACAGGCGACCGAACGGGATTCGACGGCGAACGCCGGCCGGTCAGTCGGATTTTTCGCGGTCCTGCCACGTGCACAGGCAGATCTCGTTGCCCTCGGCGTCGGCGAGCACCCAGAACGACGGAGCGTGGGCGTCGGTGACCAGGTGTCCGCCGGCGTCGATGGCCGCGGCCATCCGTTCCTGCACCTGATCGTGCGGCAGCCACAGATCGACGTGCATCCGACTGCGTTGCGGCCGTCGCGAATCCATCTGCTGAAACCAGACCGGGGGAAGAATCCCGGTGAGGTCGACGAGGTCGAGCGTGTCATCGGGGTCGTCGTTGTAGCCGAGGACCGTCTTCCAGAACGAGCGGATCGCGGTGATGTCCAGCGCGTCGATCGCGAGGTCGAAACGTGCGGGCGGCACGGCGAACGGTTCGAGATCCATCTCGCGGGCCATGTCGGCAATCCGGTTCGCCAACGCGACATCGGCATCGGTCATCCGATGTTCGCTGTGCGTGTTGAGGGCCAGGTGCACCGATCCGTATCGCAGATCGATGTCCGGATGGTGGTTGGCCTCCTCGGCGGCGTCGATGATGCGGGCGACGAATCGCCCGCCGGTCACCATATTCCGGGTCCGGTAAGCGACCTGCAGGGCGTTGGCGATGACCCGCCACGGGTCGGCGACAGCGGCGGTGACCTCGGCGGCGGTCGGTAGGGTGTAGGGGTTGTCGCTCATTACCCGACCATACGGCCGATCACCGTTGACGAACACCGTCGTTTCGGGCTTCGCCGGGATTACGCTGCTCTCATGCTGATCCCGGCCCGGCTGATGCCACGGATCGTCGAGGGAGAGGTCGACCTGGCCTTCCGTCGGTGGTCGGCGCCGCGTCTGCATCCCGGTTCGCGTTTCGTCAGTCAGGGTGAACTCATCGAGATCACGTCGGTCGAGCAGGTCACCGATTCCGAGATCTCCGACGCCGACGCACACCGCGCCGGTTTCGACACCGCCGAACAGGCACGTAAGGCCTTGCGCCGCACCGATGATCCCGTCTTCCGCATCGGCTTGCGGCACGCCGGTCCCGACCCACGGATCGCCTTGCGCAACGATGCCGCGCTATCCGCGGCCGATCTCGCCGATCTGCGCACACGCCTGGATCGGCTCGATTCCCGCGCACCGCACGGCCCGTGGACGCGAGAAGTGCTGACGCTCATCGCCCGTCGACCGGGAGTCGTGTCCACCGAACTGGCCGCCGAGGTGGGCCGTCCGCAGCCGGATTTCAAGCTCGACGTGCGCAAACTCAAGAAGCTCGGACTCACCCACAGCCTCGAGGTCGGCTACGAGTTGTCACCGCGGGGTGAGGAATTCCTTCGTCGCGAGTCCCCCAGCGAGTAGGTGTCGAGCCCATAATCGGATCCATGCCCTCGCCGCCGCCGGCCCGCTACCTCCTGCGTGCCAAGGAACTCGTCGACGCGCGATTCGCCGAGCCGCTGACCGTCGACGACATGGCAGCCGCCGCCCGACTCTCACGCGCACACTTCTCCCGCGCATTCACCTCGGCCTACGGCGAGACCCCGCACGCCTATCTGCAGACCCGACGACTCGAACGCGCGGCGTCGATGCTGCGCAACACCGATCGCAGTGTCACCGACATCTGCATCGCCGTCGGGCTCCGCAGTGTCGGTTCGTTCACGACGAGCTTCGCCCGCGCCTACGGCAAGACCCCGACCGCCTATCGCGCGTCGTTCCCGCCCGCGGGCGATCAAGCCCATGTGCCGGCATGTGTCCTGCGCGTGTTCACCCGGCCGGCGCCCACCTCCCGCACGGTCGATCCGAACACAGCACAGGGGAAGAAGACCCCGCCCGACGCCGACTCCTAGGCTGAGATCACTCGAGAACCATCTCTCGACGAGCACCAACCAGGAAGGCTCACATCATGATTCGCATCGCCAGCGCCCAGCTCTGGGTGCACGACCAGGACGCCGCACTCGACTTCTGGACCGGCAAGGTCGGCCTCGAGGTCCGCCAGGACGTGACGATGCCCGAGATGGGCGGCTTCCGGTGGCTGACCGTCGGCCCGCCCGGACAGGACGACGTGTCGATCGTCCTGATGGCCATCCCTGGTCCGCCGATGATCGACGGCACCACGCAGACCGAGATCGCCGATCTCACCGCCAAGGGCTTCGCCGGCACCATCTTCCTCACCACCGACAACTGCCAGGCCGCCTACGAGGATCTGTCGGCACGCGGCGTCGAATTCACCGAGGCACCGGAGTCGCGGCCGTACGGCATCGATGCGGGCTTCCGTGATCCGTCGGGCAACAGCGTGCGGTTGACCCAGATTTCCGAGCAATTCGCGGCGTCGTAGGCGTCATACTCACACGATGACCACACGTCATCGGGCGCGGATGCGGACCCTGATCGTCGCGGCGGCGGCACTTCTGGCGGCAGTGGGCGGGGGCGTCCTCGGCGCCACCGCGGCATCGGCCGCCCCGTTTCCGGTGACCACCGACGTCATCGCCGCACAGGCCGCGGGCTATCTACGTCCGGCGACCACCTCACCCCCGGGCGCCAACCTCGACCACTGCACCGACCGCCACGGCCGAGATCCGGTGATCCTGCTGCACGGCACCGCGTCGAACCAGCTCTCGGCGTGGGCCTATCTCGCTCCGACGCTGGCCAACGCCGGTTTCTGCGTGTTCAGTCTGACCTACGGACAGACGCCGTGGAGCGCGAACATCGGGGCGCTGGCCGACAAGTCCGAGTCGACGCGCGAGGTGACGTCGTTCATCGACGCGGTGCGCGCACGGACCGGCGCGACGAAGGTCGACCTCGTCGGGCACTCGCAAGGTGGGGCGATCGCGCAACTGGTCACCCAGGTGCCCGGCAAGGCCGATCAGATCGCGACGATCGTCGACGTGTCGGCGCCCAACCGCGGGTATTCGAACTCTCCATGGGCGCCCCGGACCGCCCCGCCGCCGGCCGGCCAGGGCGACAACGGGCCCCTGCACCCGGGAATCCGCTACGTCAACCTCGCCAGCACCCACGACGAGGTGGTGTTTCCGCTGGCCAACGCACTGATGGACCCGGCGCCCAATGTCACGAACATCGTCGTCGAGTCGGTATGTCCGCACTCGGTGGTCGGGCATCTGGGGATGATCTACTCCCCGACCGTCGGCGCCCTGGTGCAGGGCGCCCTCGATCCGCGGCGTCCGGTGCCCGTGCCGTGCGGCGCGGACTTTCCCGCCTGATCCGAGGCGGTTTTTGTTCGGCGCCCGCGACTCGCTACACTCGTCAGCGCTGCCTAGCGCAGCACGCCGCCCTAGCTCAGTCGGTAGAGCAATTCACTCGTAATGAATAGGTCAGGGGTTCGATTCCCCTGGGCGGCTCCACAACCAGAGGGTTTACCGATTCGGCTCCCCCCGATCGGCACTGACCCACACTTTACCCACCCGGAACCGTGCCCGACCGGGATCTTTTGCGAGCCGCTACCGAGAGCGTCCGCGTGCTCATGCGCCGGCGCCAGGCGAACGCGATGGCCACCAATCCGGCGTGGGTGCCACCGGACCCCGAGCTGATGGCGCTGGCCGTCGAGGTCAACGGAGTAACCCTTCGGCAAACGAGCCGAGGCAGTCGACCTCCGGGGCCGTCTCGCCGCGGTCCTGGGCGATGACTGGGAGCCGTTGGATGGTCCACGAATGTGGTCCACAATCGCTTCCCCAATGTGGTCCACATTGGTGGACTACGATCATGAGCGGATACGAGCTGAGGACCACGACCAGCGCGGCAAAGTCGCTGGGCAAGCTCCCTCGCGTCGAGCAGAAGCTCATCAGCGACTCGATCAAGTCGCTGCCCGACAATCCGCGTCCGCACGGCGTGGCCAAGCTGTCGGGACCACCGACAGCTACTGCATCCGCGTCGGCAACTACCACGTCTACACCATTGACGACGGCGAACTCGTCATCGTGGTCGTTCGTATCGGCCACCGAAGGGAGGTCTACACCCGACGAGCTATTCCATCCGCGAGGCGAAGGCCAAGCTGTCCGAGCTGATCCGAGACGCCGAAGATGAGCCAACGGTGATCTCGAACCACGGCAAGCCGGCCGCGATCGTGCTGTCGCCGGAACGCTACGACGGCCTGCTTGAGGAGATCGAAGACCTCCGAGATCGGCTGGCCGTGTACGAATCCCGCGACGAGCCGACTGTCCTCTTCCGAGGCACTGGACCGACTTTTGTGGAGTGTGCCCCTTATCGTTTGGAGGCAGGGAAACGTTCCCCTTAACACGATTGGGAGTACTCCTGCAGGCAGTACAAAACCGCATGCATGACCAGGAAGCGCGATCAGGGCCGTTGGTGGTTGTGCCGGTGTCCCTCGCAGCGGCCCGCGCATACCGGGACCCCTCTCAGCGCCGGGGTTACGTGGTGTCGAGAGCGACCGCCACCGGGAACGGTGATTCCACCGTCACCTCGCCGCTGTGCTGGTCACCGACATACCCATTGGGGCCCAGCGTGAAGACGGTGATGGTGGCCGGGGAATCAAGGTCGACGATCCAGTAGTGAGCAATGCCGGCGTCGGCGTATTCACTGCGCTTCATCACGTGATCGGTGCGCCGCGAGCCCGGCGAGACGACCTCAACGGCCAACACCACCTGGTCAGCGGTAATCATCGAGTCATCGGCATCGGTGCGCCGGACAATCACATCAGGAATCCGCACCGTTGCCGGCGTGGCCGCGTCGATGACCACCTCGACCTCTTGCAACGCCTCGAAGCCGTCCGGAAGCTGCGCGGCCAACTGCTGCCACAACCGAGACGCCGCGCGGGAATGTGCGGGGGTGGGACGGGGAGACACGATCGCCAGGCCTTCCTGAAGCTCGACCCGCTGCTCGGGCGCCTCCGGCAACGCACGCCACTGCTCCAGCGACATCAGCTGGGGATACGCGGCAGCGGTCATACCCACGATTCTAGGCACGGCAGCGGCTCTCCGAGGCCCCTCACCACAAGCTCTCCTTGTGCCGCTTCGCCGGCGCGTCGCGCAAGCGATCCATCGCCGTTATCCCGTCGAGCGCTTCCGAGGCGGGCTCGCGGACGTAGGCCGATTCCCGGGCCAATGCGCCATTGAATCGCTCCACCTTCCCGTTCATGCGAAGCGTGTAGGGCTTGGTCGGGCTGTGCCGGGACCGACGTTGCGTCAACTCCACCAGTGCCGAGTCGCCACGTCGACCGCCAACAGGACGATCAACGCGGCGAGCACGATGAGGATCGGCCACAGCGGACCTTCGTCGCCACTCTGGGATGCCAGGGGTCGGTCGTCCGGCCGCCAGGGCGGCGGGGGCGGGAAGGTGGACATGTCCATGGCGATGGCCGCCCCAGCCGTTCCGCGATGAACCCGACATCTGTCAGTCATGGTGTCCTCCTTACCTTCTCGTCGTGACGATGTTCGCCATATCTTCTAGCATTCGTTGGCGAAGATCGCTAGCACTATTCGGTCCGTGGTGCTATTTTGGTGTCGACAGCATCCTTTGCCGCCGGAGGTGAACGATGACAACTGTTGTAGGAGAGCAACTCTCGACCGACTTCGACGCGGGCGAGAGCATCCGGACTGCGACCAACGCCCGTCCGGCCGCAGGCTTTTGCCGTCCAATTCTCGACGAGAGCATCGCCTGGTCTGCAGCGGATCGGACGTGGTTGGTGCGGTACGGAATCGAGGTCTGTGAACTCCCTCGTCCACGTCGGCTCGACCGGTCGGTGCACGCAGCACAGCGCGTCGTCCGGTCGCGTTCAGGCGAAGCAAGTCACGAACTCGCCGGTCTTGGCGATGGGCGCAGGCCCGACCGGCCGTCACCACATCAACGTGACCCTCCGCGCCGACCGCACACCACGACAACCGTTGTCCGACAAAGGAGGTGGTTATCGAACAAGGTCCGAGACGAACACATCAACCAAACATGACGCGCGACGACCGGGTCGCTCACGACACACTGTTTCCGACACGGCTCCGACCACTCCCCCACGGAGTTGGCGGGCACCGCCCTGATGGGCGAGCAGGACACGGACGTGACCGATCCGGTCGTCGCCCTTGTGTTCGGCGGGGCCATGTGTACCGGGCGGGGTCGTGGTCCGATCGCACGCCGGGTCTCGCCCGAATCCGGGCGCGGTGCACTACGCTTCGGCTCATGCGACACGTCGAATCGCCGGTTACGCCGACCACGGAGTGTGCGTGGACATCGTCGCGATAATCCTGTCGCTCGCCGCGGCACTGCTGTTCGCGATCGCATCGGTGCTCCAGGCCGCCGGCACCCGAGGGCTGCCCGACGACGGCGCCGTCGGTGCCGGTTTCTTCGTCGCACTCTTCCGACGCAAGACGTGGCTGGCGGGTATCGCCGCCGACATCCTCGGATTCGTCGTCCAGGCCTGGGCCTTGGCGGTCGGCAGCCTGATGCTGGTGCAGCCGTTGCTGGTCACCGCGTTACTGTTCGCCCTGCCGATGGGCGCCTACTCCGAACGTCGGATGCTCACCCCGCGCGAATGGACGTGGGCTGCACTGTTGACCGCATCACTGGTGGTGTTCATGCTGCTCGGGCAACCCACCGAGGGCATCGATGATCCACCGTTCAGCGACTGGATCATTCCGCTCGCAGTGATGATCCCCGTCGTGATCGTCTGCGTGGTCGGCGGCTCACGACTGCCACACGGCACGTGGCGATCACTCACACTGGCCATTGGCGCCGGCGTTCTCCTCGGCCTCTCGGCACCGCTCACCAAGACCGGGATCGCCGCATTCCGCGACGGGCTACTCGACGGACTCGCAAGTTGGGAGTTCTGGGCGATGGCGGTCGCCGCGACGCTCGGCACCCTGTGGCAGCAGTCCAGCTATCAGGCCGGCGACGTCCAGACCAGCCTGCCCGCGGTCACCGTCCTCAAACCGATCATCGCAATGTCATTGGGGCTGACCATCTATGACGAGGCCCTCCGCGTCGGAAACGCGGGCGACATCGCGATCTTCGTCGCCCTCGGCGTGATGCTGCTGTCGACGATCATGCTGGGTCGGCTCTCGGCTCCGCCCGAGGCCGCACCGTCAGCGGTCGAGTACCGGCCGGCCCAGTGAGCGCCCCTATCGACTGTCGGTACGGCCGTGCGCGTCGCCGCGCACGGAACGCCGAACTCGCCAAGTCCCACACCACGTACACGACCATCGCGATGACGGCGAAGACCAGACCGTCCTTCACCGACTCCCAGAAGGCCTGATGGGTGAACGTCAGATCGATGATCGTCACCGCGACAAATAACAGCAGCGCCGCCTCGACGATTCTTCGAAGATCCCCCGCGTTGGTCATGCGGCGATCGTAAGGCACCGCATGGGCGATCAGGCTGCGGGCTGCTGCTGATCGCTCACAGTGGAGGCACCGGTGCCACCGGTCGTCGCGGACCCTACCGCCGGTGAGCTCGACGGCGTCGACGAGGACGAGTCGTCGGTGATCGGTGCCGTGTTCGCGGCACCCTGATCACCCGTGGCACCGCCGGCCTGATCACCGGCGTCGGCCTGCCCGGCCGGGGTCGTCACGACGGGTGCGGGTATCGGCGTATCTTGTTGCGGTGCAGTCTGATCCGTATCCGTCGAGCCGGTGGCACGAGTGGAATCGCCGGCCGCGGGAGCGGCCGCCGGGATGGTCGAGGTGGGCGTCCCTGCGGTCTGCCCACCATCCCCGGCATCGCTTGTCGCGGTATTCGCGGTGGACGCGTCGGTGGTCGGAGAGTCGCCGGCCGACACGCTCATCAGCTCGGGCTGCACCGACCGCAACGCCGACACCGGGACCGTCGCGCTCGTCGGCGACGCAGAGATCAGGTTGCCGGTGTTGAACGCCGGGATGGTGAACAGATCGAAGAAGTTGAACGACGAGACGTCGAAGGTCGGGATGATCTGCTGCAGAGACGTCGGGGTGCCGAGCGTCAGGGTGGGCAGGCTCAGGTAGTTGACGTAGTCGGGGCCGTTGGTGCCGTGTGCTTTGAACGTTCCAGGGAACAACACGAGCGACGAACCCAGCCAGGAAATCTGTATCGGGCCGGTGTATCCGTAGTCGCTGGTCAAGGCGAGGTTGGCGCCAGAACCGTTCAGCGTCAGACGCAGAAAATCGTCGGCGAGGTAAATCGGATTGCCGGTCAGAGCGTCGACCACGACCTGACCCAGCCGCGAGCTGTCAGACAGGAGGGTGAGCAGCGAGGCCGGGTTGGTCAGAGCGAGCTCTACGCGACCGTCAGGCTTGTCGTACCGAAGGTCCACCGTCGCTGCGATGTTCGCACATGACCCTGCGGTTGAGGAGTTGGCCACTGCGAGGCCGCCGAAGCAGAGAATCACGTCTTGAGGCAAAAGGCTCTCAACAGAGTCAGCCAGATTCAGTTCCTCAAGGAGATCGTAGATAAAGTCAGGCAGGTAGTTCTCGAGATCGTGCACACCTGCCGTAGCCACCGCTATCCCGAGCACCGCCAGGGCGAACGTACTGTTACTACCACCGAGCGCTGCTCCCGCTGCCAGACCCGGGCCTATTGCAATCGTGGTCGAGTTGCCCACTCTGGAGTCGTACCACTCGAGGAACTGCTCAGTGAGTCCCTCGGTCAGGATATTGCTGTTCAGCAATGCTTCAATCGCATCCCGGATCTCGCCGGCTGGGTCCAGGGAGACCCCACCAAGAGCGCTCGTCGACTCGATCCCCAACGCCGCGATCACCTCATCCAGGGTCGCTGTCGACCAGTCGTGGATGCTCGCCAGGCCGCTGGTCACCTGCGGAATCGAGGCCTGTGCCTGGCCGTCACCGAAGGCCAGACCGGCTGTCAGGGTGGCCGACGCCGCAAGGGCGGTGGCACCCAAAGCCACACGGCGGGTGGCGGGTTCGCGTACGAGGCTGTGTCTTCCCATGGATCGGCTCCTTCAATCCGGTGTGCGGTTGGAGAAGGAGCCCCCCGACTTCCCCGTCGTGCACCGGCGACACTAATCCAGACAAACCACCCGCAAGTGTCAAATAGCAAAATTCCTCTCAGGTTCGTCCGGCCGGGTGACAGAACGAAAACCGCAGGCGAAAGCCAGCTGTGGTCGGATCCCCCAGGGGACCCGACCACAGATGATTCAGTTTTCTCTCAGTTGATTCTCAGGCGATCGGCCGTCAGGCGGCAAAGACCCCCAGCCGCCGCGACTGCTCCACCGACGAGTAGTGCGAGGCGTCGCCCTTGAGAATCCGACTGCTCTGGCCGTGGATGTCGACGGGTACGTCACCGGCGAGTGTGATCCGATGCAATTGACGTTTCTGGTCACCGAAGTCGGAGATGCCGTAGTGCTGGGTGGCACGGTTGTCCCAGATGACGAGGTCACCGTAGCTCCAGTTCCACCGGAAGGTGTTCTCCAGCTTCGTGATCCGGTCCTGCAGCAGGTGATAGAGGTTAGCGAACTCCGAGGCCTTGAGTCCACGGAACTCCTTGGCGAAATGTCCCAGGAGAAGACTGCGTTCGCCGGTTTCGGGGTGCACCCGGACCACGGGATGCAGGGTTTCGTACTCGGTGCTGGTGAACTCGGCGTAGTGCTCCCGCTTTTGGGCGACGTCGATGCCGCCCGACGGCTCCTTCTGGCTGACGTAGTCGTAGAGGTTGGAGTGAGTGGCCCAGAGATCCTCGACGAGCGACCGCAACGGAGTGGGCAACTGCTCATAGGCGGCGACCGTCGAGGCCCATGTGGTCGCACCGCCATAGCTCGGCAGCACGATCGGGCGCAGCAGCGACGCCTTGGGGATGCGGTCGACGAAGGTCACATCGGAGTGCCAGCTGTTGGCGGCTCCCTCGATCGTCAGCAACTGATCGCCACGTGAGGTGACCGTCGGATGCGGCGCGGTCGGCTCACCGAGCAGCGAGGCGAACGCGTACTGACTCGCATCGTCGAGATGCTCCTGCCCCGAGAACGCCACCACCTTGTTCACGGCGAGAGCGGTGCGGATGGCCTCGACCTGCTCGGTCGACACGTCCCCACCGAGGCGCACACCGTCGATCTTGGCGCCGATGTGCTCCCCCAGCTTGGTGACAGTGATGCCGGCGTCCCGGTAGAGCTGGTCGGCGGCGGCCTGATGGTCACTCCGACTATCGATCTGAGTCAACGTCATTGCTGTTCCCTTTCATTCGTTACTCTCACTGTCCGCGCAGCCGCGGCGGCCGCGCATGGTCTGACTCATGCTGATTCGAACCCCACCGACCCACGGGAGGGCCGCTCAATCCGCGTGGTACTCGGCGCTCTCCTCGATCTCTTTGCGGACCGCGGCCGGGACCCGGACCGCTCCGGGCCGATAGGTCACCGCCCGCAGAGCCGGCCCGAACCGGAAGACCCCGCGCCGGGAACGCAGTTGCGCATCCACCGGACCACGAGCGTCGGCTCCCACCGAGATCCCCGTCCACGGCGCCATGCCGATGAGCTGAAACTGATTGTCCAGCTTGGCGATCACCTCGGACGACCCGTCGACCGACGCCTCGAGGGTGAAGTCCCAGCGGACCTGCGGGGTGGCGACCGCGCGCAGCGCCAACCCGCCGGTTCCGGCCGGGATCGGGGCACTGACCCGGGAGATGCGCCCGTAACTGTTGAACACGAAATGCGCTGAACCGGCCTCGACGTAGAGCAGGTATCCGCCTTGCTGATCCCCGTGGGCGACGAGTACGCCCTCGTCGAGGTCGGTCCATCCGGCGAGTTCGACCTCGATGTCGAAGTCGCGATAGGCGATCAGCTTGCTCGATCGATAGCGCTCCAGTGGTGGCGTGCCCGCGAGAATGCGCACCGGATCGGTAAAACGCTCCTCGTCGGGACGCCGCCGGACCTGATCGGCGGCCGAATCGTACAGCGGGAAGACCGTATTGCGCCATGCAGCGTCATCCCAGGCGGCCGCCAGTTCGGCGACGAGTTCGGGATGGCGCGCCGCGAGGTCGTCGGTCTCGGCCGGATCGGTGTTGACGTCGTAGAGTTCCCAGGTCGGGTTGTCGACATCGGCCGGGTCACGATGCAGCGACACCAGTTTCCAACCGTCTCGGTAAAAACCTCGGTGACCGCCGAATTCGGCGTACTGCTCGGTGTGCGCCGACTCCGCAGTCGGATCGCGCAGCACGTCGGCGATGCTGACGCCGTCGCGTTCCTGCGCGGGCCTGCCGTGACGATGGGTCGGCGCCGTCAGACCGGCGAGGTCGAGAAGGGTCGGGACGATGTCGGTGACGTAAGAGTACTGACGGCGCACGCCGTTGTCGTCGGCACTGCGCGTCAACCCCTTCGGCCAAGAGAGCACGAACGGAACCCGCACGCCACCGGCGAAGGTCTGTCCCTTGTAAAAGCGGAACGGGGTGTTCGACGCCTGCCCCCAGCCTCGCGGATAGTGCACACCGAGCGCGGCAGAGCCGATCAACTCCTCGTCATGAGGAACGTCGCGCTCCCAGTCCGGTGGCACCGGGCCGTGGACGAATTGGCTGAAGTACGAGCGTGTTCCGGTCGGTCCGCCTTCGGCCGTACCGCCGTTGTCGGAGGTGAACACGATGATGGTGTTGTCGAGCTCCCCGAGTTCGGTCAGCGTGTCCACGATGCGACCGACGCTCTGGTCGACGGAGTCGACCATCGCCGCGTACACCTCCTGATAGCGGGCGAAACGACGCTTCTCGTCCTCACTCAGGTCATCCCACGGCGGCGCGTCGTACCCGGGTTCGGTGTTGCGTGGCGCGATCGGGGTGTCCGGATCGAACAGGCCCGACTTGATCTGACGCTCGAAGCGGTTGAGCCGGATGGCATCCCATCCTTGGGAGTAACGGCCGCGGTACTTCTCGAGATCGGTCTCCTTGACCTGGTGAGGTCCGTGCATGGCGATGTGGGCGAAATAGAGGAAAAAGGGTTTGTCGGCGTCATGCGCGCGCAATGAGGTAATCTGCGAGATCGCCCGATCGGTGAGGTCATCGGTGACGTAGTAGTCATCGGGATACTCATCGACGTCGACGACGGAATTGTCGGCGAGCAGTTGATTCGGGTAGAAGAACGAGTTCAATCCCTCCAGGGAACCGTAGTACGAGTCGAAACCCCGCTGGACCGGCCAAGAATCCCGCGATCGCCCAGGACCCATGTTCGCGTCCCGAACCAGGTGCCATTTTCCGACGGCGTAGGTCGCATATCCATTGTCTCGCAATATCTCCGGCAGAGACAACACATCGTCGGCGAGTTCGAGTCGCAGGCCGGGGAAACCCGGATCGGAGTTCGCCACACTGCCGTAGCCGGCGCGATGCGGGTTGAGTCCGGTGAGCAGCGCAGCCCGCGCCGGGGAGCACACCGGGGTGGTGTGGTAGTTCGACAGGCGCACCCCGCGCTCGGCAAGTGCCGCGACGTGGGGGGTGTCGATCTCGGCGCCGAACGGCGAGATGTCGGAGTAGCCCATGTCGTCGATGAGCACCACCACGATATTCGGGGCACCCTGCGGCGCAGTCGGCTGCGACGGCCACCAGGGTTGCGACGCCGACGACGTCCGGTCGATCACCCCACCGAAGTTCTCGTAACCCCGCGCGTGATCGGGTACTCGGGATTGCGGTTGTGGCACAACAACCTCCATGACTGGGACCGCACCAAGAACAGGCCGACGGCGGTCCGGGCTGACGTTTGCGCACTCACCTTCCAGACAACGTCGAGCAGTGTCAACCCTTTGCACGAGCCAACCGAGAAACTCGCCGTGGACTTGGAATTCGTCGGCGTTTGCCGAGACAGTGGTCGGGACCCGACCAGCCATTCCCATCCCCACGAAGGACCATCACCCGCCATGCCCGCATCCCGATTACGTTCGGCCGCACTGGCTTTTCTGAGCATCGCACTCGTCGGGATTCTCGCCGGATGTAGTTCCGCCGTTGCCCAGCAGCAGAATTCATCGGCAACTTCGCTGGCGCCGGGGCAGGCCGCGCCGCGCGGTGGTGATCTGCGAGTCGGCGTGCTCACCGACCTGTCACCGAAGACTTTCCTGCAGATCGGCACCGGCGCGCTCAACGGCCAGGTCGTCGCCAACGTCTTCGACACTTTGATCCGATACTCCCGTGACGATCTCACCGTCGAGCCCGCCCTGGCCACCCACTGGCAGCTCGCCGCCGACGGCCGATCGCTGGCCCTCGACCTGCGTCCCGACGTGCGCTACCACGATGGCCGGCCCTTCGTGTCCGCGGATGTCGAATCCTCCATCAAGGCGTATCTGAGCGGCCCATGGACCCCACAGTTCAAGCGGACGGCGGCGGCGATCACCGGATTCGACACCACCGATCCGCACCGCGTGGTGCTGAGCTTCGCCCACCCGCTGAGCAATGTCTTCGACCTGCTGGACTCGGCTCCGATCATCGACGTGAACACCCTGCCGGAACTCAAGGCAGGCAAGGTCTTCAACGGAACCGGCCCGTTCACGTTCTCGTCCTGGCAGCCGAACTCGTCGGTGCGACTGGTCCGCAACGAGCACTATTGGGGTGGTCCAGCCAATCTCGACGCCATCACCTTCACCGTCATCCCCGACCAGCAGGCGCTCTACACGCGAATGCGTACCGGTCAGATCGACGCCACCCAGGACCTCAACTACCACGACCAGCAACTGGCGACCAGCCGATACGGCTTCCGCGAGGTCACCTTCACCGGCGGTGAATCGCAGGAATACGTGGGCATCAACGTCACCAACCCGGCGTTGTCGGACGTACGGTTGCGCCAGGCCATCGCCTACGCCATCGATCGACCACGCATCATCAACGACGTGTTCCGCGGCAGTGGCTACGTGGTGAATCTTCCGTGGCCGAAGTGGTCGCCCGCCTACTTCGCACAGGCCAATCAGACCTACACGCGTGACCTGGCGAAGGCTCGGCAACTCGTTGCCGCACACGGCCCCATCGCCGAGCCGATACCGTTGGACTACTCGACCCAGGGCGTCGACCGTGTCGTCGCACAGATCGTGCAGTCCAATCTCGCCGACATCGGCGTCCCGGTCGTGTTGTCGCCCAACGACCAAACCCAGCAGGCGGCCAAGCTGATCGGCGGCAAGTTCACCGGCCTGTGGTTGTTGCAACACGGCTTCGCGCAGTTCACCCCCTCCACGCTGGCGGTGTCGGCCTACCCGTTCAATGCCGCCAAGAACTCGTCGAACTTCGTCGATCCCGCGTATGCCGCCGCCGCGAATGCCGCGTGGACCACCCCGGACCCAGCCTCCCCCGCAGCGCTCGGCGCGTACCGGCAACTCGACGACGTGTGGCTGCGCGATCTGTTCCTCGTGGAGATCGGCATCGTGTTCACCAAGGCGGCCCTGGCGCCGTCGGTCGGCAATGTCGACTGGGACCGGCGCGGACAGTTCCACTTCGTCAACACCTACCTCGCCCACCAAGGAGCCGATGACTGATGGTTACCTACCTCGCGCGACGCATACCGACCGCGATCGCCGTCCTGCTGATCGCATCGCTGCTCATCTTCTCGATCCTGCGTCTGATCCCCGGCGGGCCCGAGTCGGCGCTCGCCGGGCCGGACGCCGGTCCCGAGCAACTCGCGGCGATCCGCCACGATCTCGGTCTGGACCGTGGCTTCGTCAGCCAGTACGTGACCTGGCTGGGGGCACTGGTGACGCTGAATCTGGGGCAGAGCTACCAGGTCGGCGGTGATATCGGCTCCCTCATCGGCTTCGGGCTGCTGCACACCGTCGTGCTGACGGTGACGGCCCTGGTGATCGCGGTGATCATCGCGCTGGCCCTCGGCCTGGCCGCCACCATCTATGACAATCGTTACCTCAACTGGGTGCTGACCGGCATCAACGCCGCCGCGATCGCAGTGCCCACCTTCGTCGTCGGAACGGCGCTGATCCTGGTGTTCGGAGTCCGTTGGCGGATACTGCCCGCAGGTGGCACACCACCGGACGGACTCTGGGCCGACCCGTCGATCACCGCCCAGTATCTGCTCCTGCCCGCACTCACCCTGGGGCTACCCGCCGGGGCGGTGCTGGCACGTTTTCTCACCGAGGCGTTGCGGACCGAACTCCGAGCGCCCTACGCAACGACCGCTCGCGCCCTCGGAGTTCCCCAGCGGGAGATCGTGATCCGAAGCGCTCTGCGCAACGCGCTGCCGCCGGCGTTGACCGCACTCGGACTGGTGACCGGCGGGTTGCTCGGCGGCGCGATCCTGGTGGAGGCCATCTTCGGATGGCCCGGTCTCGGACTGCTCACCGAACAGGGCATCTTCGCCCGCGACTATCCCCTCGTGCAAGTGCTGGTGCTGCTCTCGGTTGCCGTGTTTGTGGTGATCCAACTACTCGCCGACATCCTGCACGCCTGGCTCGATCCCCGAATCCGATTGGCAGGACAGTGATGCCCCCTTCACAGACCCGGGCGGCCACGGCCGACGCCGAGACCACCGACACCACACTCGACGTCGGTCCCGGACTGATCCCCGAAACCCCGGCCGACCGCGAGTTCCGTTCCACCCGAACACCATTGTGGCGCGCCCTGATCAGTGGCCCGGGTCTTGTCGGCACAATTCTCGTCGGTGTCGTGATCGTCCTCGGGCTCGCCGCCCCACTGCTCACCTCCTACGGCCCCGATCAACAGATCGACGGCGCCTACCTGCTTCCGCCGAGTGCCGAACACTGGCTCGGCACCGACGATCTCAACCGGGACGTGGTGACCCGGGTCCTCTACGGCATCCGCGTCGATCTCCTGATCATCTTCATCGCCGTCCCTATCGGCGCCGCCCTGGGCACCGCCATCGGGTTGCTCACCGTGTCCCATCCGATCAGTGACGTTGTCGCCCAACGGGTCTTCGACGTCATCCTCGCGTTTCCGGCGCTGGTGCTCGGCATCGCGTTGACCGCGGTTCTCTCGCCGGGCGCCATCACCGTCGCAATCGTGATCGTGCTCGCCGAGATCCCGATCTTCGGACGATTGACACGCACATCGGTCCTACGTGTGCGAGAGCTGCCCTATGTCGAGGCCGCGCGCGTCAGCGGGGCGAGCAACACCTACGTGCTGCGTCGACACGTGTTGCCCAATTCGGTCGAATCCCTTGGCGTACAGTTCGCGTTGTCGCTCTCACTGGCGGTCTTCGTCGAGGGTGCGCTGAGCTTCCTCGGCATCGGGGTCACCCCGCCCACGCCATCGCTGGGTGCGATCCTCGCCGCGGGCAACGGATATCTGGAGACCAACCCGTGGTTTTCCGCGGGTCCGCTCATCGTCATCTCGGCCCTCGTCCTGGGCTTCAGCATGATCTCCCAGTCGATCTCGCACAGCCGGAGGCACTGACATGACCACATCGCAACACCCCGAAGGTGACGCCGCGCCCGCACTCGAGGTCACCTCACTGCGCATCACCTTCGACTATCCCCGTCCCGCCGTCTCCGACATCAGTCTGCGGGTCAGCCGCGGCGAGATCGTCGCGCTCGTCGGTGAATCCGGCTCCGGCAAGACGATGACGGCACGGGCGGCGATCGGACTGTTGCCCGAAACCGCGCACGCCACCGGGTCGGTGAAGGTCGACGGCATCGAGGTCTTGAACCAAGACGACAAGGTACTCAACATCATTCGCGGATCGCGTGTGGCGATGATCTTCCAGGAGCCGCAGACCGCGCTCAACCCGGTCCAGACCGTGGGATGGCAGCTACGACAGGCGTTGCGGGCCCACCAGGCCATCTCACGTCGCGACGCGCGGCGGCGTGCCGTCGAACTGCTGACGCTGGTGGAGATCCCCGAGCCCGAGCGTCGGGTCGACGACTATCCGCACCAGTTGTCGGGGGGACAGAAGCAGCGGGTCGTGATCGCACTCGCATTGGCCAACGATCCTGCGCTGTTGCTCGCCGATGAACCGACCACGGCTCTCGACGTGTCGGTGCAGCGCGAGATCCTCGATCTCCTTCTGCGACTGCGTGATCGCATCAACGCCGGAATCCTCTTGATCACACACAATCTCGGTGTGGTCGCCGATATCGCCGACAGGGTGGTCGTGGTGCAGTTCGGGGAGGTCGTCGAGCGAGGCAGCGTCTTCGATATTTTCGCGAACCCGACCCAGCCCTACACCCGTCACCTACTCGCCGCGGTACCGCGGCTACCCACTGCAGTGCGGTCGTCGGTCGATCCCCCTGCGAACACCCCGGATTCGACTCCGGCTGCATCCGTCGACCACCTCACCGTCGCCCACCGCGGCCACCTCGGACGGGCCCCGCACATCGCTCTCGACGACGTGTCCCTGACGATCGGGCGCGGTGAAGTATTGGGGCTGGTCGGAGAATCCGGGTCGGGAAAGACCACACTCGGGCGCGCCATCGGCGGTCTGATCGCGCCGCGCTCGGGCCGGGTCGTCGTCGACGGACACGACATCGGCGCGATCAGTCCGGCGCTGCTGCGCCGACTACGCCGCAGCATCGCTTTTGTCCCGCAGGATCCGACCGCATCGCTGGACCCGAGATTCGCGGTGGCCGAATCGATCCGGGAACCTCTCGACATCGCGCGGATCGGTGATCGGACCGAGCAGTCACGGCGTGTCGAGGAATTGCTCGACGCGGTACAACTGCCGCGGTCCTTCGCGCATCGGTTGCCACACGAACTGTCGGGCGGACAGCGCCAGCGCGTCGCATTGGCGCGGGCCTTGGCCCTGCGTCCGCTCCTGCTGATCGCCGACGAGCCGACCAGCGCACTCGACGTCTCCGTGCAGGCGCGGGTACTGGATCTGTTCGCCGAATTGCAGCGGGATCTGGGATTCGCGGCGCTGTTCATCAGCCACGACCTGGCCGTCGTCGAGCAGGTTGCCGACCGGGTGGCAGTGCTCCGCGACGGCCGGCTCGTCGAGGAGGGGCCGGCCCGGACAGTCCTCACCGAACCGAGCCGACAGTACACACGACGATTGCTCGACGCCGTGCCCTATCCCGACCCGGTGAAACAGCGAGCCACGAAACGGGCCGACGCCCCGGCCTGAGTCACACCCGCGGGGTCAGCTCGACAATCGCGATGGGACGCGTGGTCTTGCTCTGATACTGCGCGTAGCGGCCCTTGTTGACGTCGTCGACGAGGGCCCAGCGTCGGGCGTAGTCGGGGTCGTCCGGATAGGTGGCGCGGGCGGTGACCGGAACATGACGACGGCCGACCTGGATCTCGACGTCCGGGATGGCCTTCAGGTTGGCCAGCCATGCGGGCGGGCGCGGTGACCCGCCGTTGGAGGCGACGACGAGATAGGTCTCGTCGTCACGCGCATAGGTCAACGCCGTCGTCCGTGGCTGCCCGCTCTTGCGTCCGGTCATGTGCAGCAGCAGGGTCGGGTTACCCATCAGCAGACGGTGCCCGATCAGACCATGACTGTGCTGGTAGATCCACTGATGCGCCTTGAGCGCGGTGACGAACAGGTCGGTCGAGACCGACACGACGGCGCTACCTACTTCGGCTCGTCGACCGGCGACCCGCCGCCCTCGGTGTCGTCGCTGGCGGCGGCGTCGTCTGCCTCGTCCTCGTCCTCGTCCTTGGCCAGCGGGTCATAGCCGGGGACGCCCTCGAGCACGGTGAGTTCGTTGTCGATCGCGGCCTCGACCGCCTTGGCCTCGTCCTTGATCTTCTTGATGAACTCGGACATGTCGTCACTCCTCGTCACGGTTCGCCCGGGCCGCGGTGCACCGAGCAGACCTTCAGGGTATCGGAGCACGCCCGGTGGGCGGATTGTGACGCCCGGTCGACGGGATATGGCGCCCGGTCGGCGGTCGTTGATGGTGCGGCGTGGTGGATGCGGAGGCGGCTGGGCCTCGAGACCTGTTGCGGTGGTGATGGTTCCGGTACATGTTGGACCGGATACTCACCGGTGCAACGGGTCTCGAGGCTCCGTCGCTATCGCTCCTCCGCACCTCGACCATCGGGATGGGATGGTCGGGTGTCGGGCGGGATCGAGCGGGGGAATCAGGCCCGCTTCAGGGTCGGGTTCTCCTCGTAGACCTCCTTGATGAGGGACATGTCGAAGATCTGCTCGGGCTTGATCTGGTAGCCGGCCTTGGCGAGGGCTTCGATGTTCTCGGCGATCAACGCGTCGGTCATGGTGAGCAACCCGTTGGCCTTGGTGTCGTCGGAGACGACGAGGGTGTTCTGGGCGGTCGCTTCCTTGACCTGTTCGGCCTCGTCGAGTCCGAGGTCCTTGCCGTACTTGGTGACGGCGAGTTTCGCCGAGCCCGCGGGATCGGCGACGGCGTCGTACCACCCCTGGATGTCGGCCTTGAGGAAGGACTTCAGCTTGTCGCGCTCGTTGTCGATGGTCTCCTGGCGCACGACGAGGGTTTCGGCGACGAGCGGTAGGTTGAAGTCCGCGAAGAGGAACGCCTTGTTCTCGAAACCCTGCTCGGCCAACGTGATCGGCTCGTTGGTGATGTAGGCGACCCAGCCGTCGACCTCACCCTTGGTCAGCGGGGTGGGATCGTATTGCACGGTGATCTTCTGGACGTCGGATTCGGTCAGCCCGTTCGCGGTGAGCAGCGCCTTGAAGACGTTCTCGTTGGAGGCCTGCACACCGATCTTCTTACCCTTCATCTCCTGCGGGGTGTTGATGGGCTTGGCCGCCGAGGAGACGATGCAGAATGGATTCTTCTGGAAGGTAGCCGCAACGGTTTTCAGCTTCGCCCCCTGCAGGATGACCGGAGCGGTGAGCTGTGGGGCGGTCATGCCGATCCACACCTTGTTCGACGTCAGACCCGTCTCCACCCCGGTACCCGCACCACCTCCGGTGAGTAGTTCCGGCGTGCCGACGCCCGCCTTCTGGTAGTAGCCCTTCTCCAATGCCCAGTATTCGCCGGCGAATTCGATGTTCTTCTGCCACGACAGCTGCACCTTCGGGTTGGTCGACGACGCGCCGCTGCCGCCCGAGCTGCCGCTGCTACAGGCCGACAGCACACCGGCGGCGCCGAGCGCACCCGCTGCCCCACCCGCCATCAGCGTGTAACGAAGAAAGGATCGGCGGTCGAATCCGGCGCTACGACCGGCGGTCCCGCGCTGAGGTGTGTGGTGCTGATTCATGGTGTGGTGTCCCCTCTTTCCGGGCTGTCCCGGGTCTACTACCTGTTGGTTACTCCCGGGGCGGCAATGGCCCGGGACGGTGGTTCGATCAGTTCTCGCTCATGCCCATCTGCCGCAGCACCACCGTCTCGATCACGCCGACGACGGCGTAGACGACGATCGACGACACCGTGATCACCACGACCGATGCCCACAACTGGTCGTAGGCTGCGGCCGGAAGGGCTTGCTGCAGAGTGGCTCCCAGACCCTTGTTGGTTCCGAGCCACTCGGCGACGGTCGCGCCGATGAACGCGCCGGGCACCGACACCTTGGCCGCGCTGAACAGTGCGGGCACCGCCGACGGCACGGCTGAGCGCCGCAGCGCGGTCCATCGGCCACCGCCGTAGACGGCGATGACGTCGTCGAGGTGCCTGGGCGCGTTGGCGAGCCCGGTCATGATCATGACCAGTGCCGGGAAGAATACGACGATTCCACCCATCACCGCGACGACCGCGACACCGCGTCCGACGACGAGCGTGATCAGCGGGGTCATCGCGACCAGCGGCACCGACCGCAGGAGCATCGCTATAGGCATGAATGTCTGTGCGGCCGGACGATATACGACGAACAGTGCGGCGGCGAGCACGGCGGCGATCATGCCGGTGACAAAACCCACCGCCGCATCCTTGAGGGTGATCCACAGGTCGGCGAGGATCTGGTGACGCGAATCCGCCGCGTCGGGAGCGGTGAAGAGATATGCGTAGACGTCGGCCGGCGTGCGTCCGATGATGGGCCCGATGTCGGGGAATGCTAAGAGGAACAGCCACCAGATCACCAGGATCAGGATCAGCGAGGCGAGCAGCGACCCGAGGAATCTCGCGACCGCCCACAGACTTCCCGCTCTGGCGCTCATCCGAGCACCGCCAGACCCGTCGACCACCGCGTGACGAACCGCGCCACCACCGCGACGATCGCGTAACCGATGCCTGCCACCAGCCCGGCGAGCAACGCGATCGCCCACACCTGTGGGATGTCACCGGCCTGCTGGGCGATGATCATTGCCGGTCCGGCACCTTGCTCGGGCATAGCGAGGAACTCGCCGAGCACCGCGCCCAGCACGGCGGCAGGGGCGGCGATCTTGATGGCGGCCAACGTATTCGGGAGCGCGGCGACCGAGCGGACCCGCCACAGCTGCACGAGACGTCCGCCGCCATAGACCCGAACCAGATCAAGACTGCCCTTGTGCGGCGAACGCAACCCCGACAGGGTGCCGATCATCGTCGTGAAGAACACCGAGATCGCCGCGAGGAACACGATCATCGTCTGCACCTGCGCGAAGGCCACTTGAACGATCGGTGCGACGGCGATGATCGGCGTGCAGTAGGAGATGATCGCGAGTTGGGTGGCGAGACCCTCGACCGGCGGCACGACGATCACCAGCACCGCGAGCGCGATCGCCAGCGCGTTGCCCCAGAGGAATCCGCGTAACGCGAGCGAGATGGTCGCCGAGAAATTGTCGACGTAGAACGCAGAACCCTTGTCGCCGATGGCCGTACACACCGCCCACGGGGTGGGGATGGTGCCGTGGAACCACTGCAGGGCACCCGCCATCCACCACAGGAGAATCAGACCGACGATGCCGATCGCGCCCGCGGCCCACCGGTCGGCACCCGCGCGCGACGCCGAGATGCTAGCCACCCACAGCCTCCGTGGCATCGACGGCCGGATCGGCGCCCTTCGCGCCGAACAGCAAGCCCGAGAGGTGATCGTGGATCGCGTGGAACTCGGGGGTGCGCATCATCTCCGGGGTCCGGGGGCGCGGCAGATCGATGCGCACCGTCTCGATGACGCGTCCGGGCCGTGGACTCATCACCGCGACCACGTCGGAAAGGAACACCGCCTCGGCGATCCCATGGGTGACCATCAGTGTGGTGGCCGGCTTCTCGGTCCAGATCCGCAGCAATTCGATGTTGAGTCGTTGGCGGGTCATGTCGTCGAGCGCACCGAACGGCTCGTCGAGCAACAACGCGGTGGGGCGCACGACCAGCGCGCGGGCGATCGAAACCCGTTGGCGCATACCGCCGGAGAGCACCGCGGGTTTGGCCTTCTCGAATCCCGTGAGCCCGACGAGTTCGATGAGGTCGGCGACGAGACCGTCGGCGGCGGGCATGCGACCCACCTGCAATGGCAGCTTGATGTTCGACTCCACCGACCGCCACGGCAGCAGCGCCGAGTCCTGGAAGGCGATGCCGAGCTCGTGATTGCGTTGCAACTCCTTCGGGCTCTGCCCGTTCATCAGTACCGTCCCCGACGTCGGGGACTCCAGCCCCGCGAGGATGCGTAGAACCGTGGATTTTCCGCAGCCCGAGGGACCCAGGAGAGACAGGAACTCCCCTTCCGAGGTCTTGAGGTCGACCTCGGCGAGCGCGGTCACCGTCGACGATCCGCGGATCGTCCGAGTGGTGAATTCCTTGGTGAGTCCGGTGATGTCGAGTCCGGTGCCGGGTGGGCGCGGCGTGGCGGGAACCATGCGACGCCACATTAGGAGGGCGTCGTTTCTGTCGGGTTACCGACGCGTAACCGAGTTCGTCCACCTGAACGACGCACGCCCCGTATTCAGGTCCCCGTGCCCTAGCGTGTGAGCCGTCGCAGTAGGAGGGGAATCAGCAGGAGGGGAACGATGAACGCACCGCAGCACCATCCGGGCCAGCCGTATCCGCAACAGCCGTACTCGGGTCCGCCACAGCCGTACCCGCAACCACAGCCATACCCGCAGCAACCGTATGCCGGGCCGTACGCAGGTCAGCCCCACCCGCCGGGCGCGTACCGCGCTGCACCATCGGGCGCGTACCGCGCTGCACCATCGGGCGCGTACCGCGCGGTCTTCAAGCGGCACACCGGGATGGTGGTCTTGGCGCTGACCAGCCCCACACAGACGGTCGGCACCTGGCCCGAGATCCGCAAGGCCTTCTGGGCGGCACAGACGCACTGCCTCACGCTGGGCTGGTGGGGCATCATCTCGTGTCTCGCCTACAACTGGATCGCGATCTTCGGCAACATCTCCGAACTCAACCGGGTCCGCGAACTCGCCAAGCGCAACGGCGACGTCTGAGCGAGGGCCCGATCGCGCGGACTCACACCCGTTCGGTCGCACGCATCGCCAGCCCGATCCGTGCGACCATCGCATCGACGGCGAACTTGGGTTTGACGTTGACGTCGAGCGCCTCGCGGCATTCGAGCACCGCCTCCACGCATCGCAACAACTGTTCGGGACTGGCATACGAGGCCATCGGCCGCGTGGTGTCGTCGGTCTTGTCGGGGTGCATCGCGGTCACCTGGGCGCCCATCGACAGCACCAGAGCGTCGCGATAGAGGGCGGCAAGGTCGACCAGAGCCCGATCGAGGACGTCACGACCGACCCGTGTGGCGCGTGACTTCTGGCGCCTCTCCAGTTCTTTCAGTGCCCCGGCGCTCCCGCGTGGCGCACGGGCGGTGCCCTTGCCGGTCCCGCCGGCACCGAGGGCGGTCTTGAGTTCCTCGGTCTCGGCCTCGTCGAGTTCGGCACTGATCGCCTTGGCCGCGGTCTCGGCCGAGCGCACGAGATCCTCGGCCGCCTTGTACGCCGTCGAGTCTCGGGTGGCCGCCCGCGCGATCCCGAGCGCCGATTCCCGTTGTGCGCGGGCGTCGGGGTCGGTGGCCAGGCGCTTCGCGCGCCCGATGTGGCCGCCACAGACCGACGCCGCCCAGCGGGCCGCCTCGGCGTCGATGCCGTCGCGATCGACGAGCACGCGCTCGATGTCGGCGGTCGACGGCGTGGTCAAGGCGACGTGACGGCACCGCGAGCGCAGCGTGACCGAGATGTCCTCGGGATCGACCGACGGGGCGCACAGCAGGAATACCGTCCGCGACGGCGGTTCCTCGACAACCTTCAGCAGCGCATTCGCGGCCTGCTCGGTGAGCCGATCGGCGTCCTCGACGATCACGATCTGCCAGCGGCCCGTGCCCGGACGACGCGAGGCGACCTGCACGATCTCACGCATCGAGTCCACCGACAGGCTCAACCCCTGCGGCACGATGTTGCGGACGTCGGCGTGGGTCTGCGCCATCACCGTCGAACAGGCGCGGCACTCGCCGCAGCCGATGACCTCGGGGTCCTGACATTGCAGTGCCGCGGCGAAACAGGTCGCGGCCACCGACCGGCCGCTGCCGGGCGGTCCGGTGAACAACCAGGCGTGGGTCATCGACGACCGCGCCGGATCGCCGAGATCCTCGTTGCCGTCGGCCTCGCCGAACATCGACACGGCGCCGGCGGCGTGCTCGTCGAGTCGATTCGCCAGGCCACGTGCCGCGCGGGCGGCGTCACGCAGGTCGGCGATCACCGCCGTTTGCCCGATCATCCGGTCGAAGACATTTGTCACACCCTCACCCTAAACCGCACGTCGGACACGTCCGATTCGTCGACCGCGTTTAACAATTGCAAGCAGCCAGCTACCGTGGTTGACGTGATTGAGCGTCGGTCGTGGGTGTCAAAAGCCCTGCACACGGGGAAGTGGCTGATCCGCACCCCGTGGCCGATTCTTGCGCTCGACATGCTGCGTGCCAACCTGGTCGGCGCGTTGTTCACCTTCGCGTTCCTGCGGTTCGGGATGCCCGCGAGCGACTCGTTCCGCTTCGACGAGATCACCACCCTCAATCAGGCGATCTTCGCCGCCTACCTCGTGGTCGCCATGATCGTCGGCGCGGTCTTCAGTATCCAACTGTCGTTGCCGGTGCTGATCTGGCATCGGCGCCGCACCCGCCTGGACAACGAGGGCGCCCGGCGGCGGGCGTTACAACTGCCGATGCTGCTCTCGGCGGTCAACGTCGGCATGTGGCTGGTCGGCGGCATCCTGTTCACCTGCGTGAATCTGACTGTCTCGCACCGGGATGCGTTCATCGTCGCGATGGCCAGCTTCATCGGCGCACTGGTGACCTGCGTGCTGAGCTTCCTGCAGTTCGAGAAGGTGCTGCGGCCGATCACCGTCGCGGCGATGGCCAACAACCCCGACAACGCGATCGCACCGGGGGTCACCACCCGCATCACCGTGTTCTGGGTGATCAGTGTGGTCGCCCCGATGCTGGTCATCGTCGGCCTGATCACGATGCAGCGGCTGAACTTCATCGAGACCGACGCCGCCGGGCTGCAACGACCGATCCTGTGGATGGCGTTGGCGTCGTTGGCTTTCAGCCTGCTCGCGATCGTGCGGGTGGTCGCGGCGATCAACGACCCGATCAAACAATTGCGCCGTGCACAGTCGAAGGTGTCCGCGGGCGATCTCAACGCCGCGGTGAAGATCTACGACGGATCCGACCTCGGCCTGCTGCAGGCCGGTTTCAACGACATGGTGGCCGACCTGCGCGAACGCCAGCAGTTGCGCAACCTGTTCGGCCGCTACGTCGGTGAGGACGTCGCGCGCCGGGCCATCGAGATCGGCACCGAACTCGGCGGCGAGGAACGCTATGTGGGAGTGCTGTTCGTCGACATCGTCGGCTCGACGCGCCTGGCGGTGAACCGGCCCCCGCGGGAGGTCGTCGACATGCTCAACGAGTTCTTCCGCGTCGTGGTGGCGGTGGTCGGTAGGCACGGCGGCTTCGTCAACAAATTCCAGGGTGATGCCGCGCTCGCGATCTTCGGTGCGCCCCTGGACCTCGAGGACTTCGCCGGTCGCGCACTGGCATCGGCACGCGAGCTGCGCATCGAGCTCTACCGGACCCTCGGCGACACCGACATCGGCATCGGGGTGTCGGCGGGCAAGGCGATCGCCGGGCACATCGGGTCCGAACAGCGCCTGGAGTACACCGTCATCGGCGACCCGGTCAACGAGGCCGCCCGCCTCACCGAACTCGCCAAGGACGAGCCGACACGTGTACTCGGATCGGCGCGTGCGGTGTTCCTGGCCTCGCACGAGGAGGCCGAGTATTGGGAGATCGGCGAAGGCGTCGAACTGCGCGGACGCGGCATCGAGACCCTGCTGGCGCGCCCGCACGTCGACCCGATGAACACCAGCCCGATCCCGGTCACCGAGGTGCCCTGAGTAGCCTCGCCTGAGCACGTACATTCGGCCGGGGCCGGATTCGGACCCCTCAGTCCTCTCAGTCCTCCGACGCGTCAGGTGCCGTCTTCTTGGCCGCAGTCTTCCTGGCAGCAGTCTTCTTTGCGGTGGTCTTCTTGGCTGCCGTCTTCTTCGCCGCCGTTTTCTTGGCGGCGGTCTTCTTGGCCGGCGTCTTCTTCGCGGCCTTCTTGGTGGCCTTCTTGGCGGGTCCGCGTGCTCGGCGGTCCGCGAGCAACTCCATCGCCCGCTCAGGGGTGATGGAGGCGACCTCGTCGCCCTTGCGCAGGCTGGCGTTGGTTTCGCCGTCGGTGACGTACGGGCCGAAACGGCCGTCCTTGATCACCATCGGCTGTCCGCTGACCTCGTCGTTCTTGCCGAATTCACGCAGCGGCGGAGCGGCAGCGGCCCGGCCTCGACGCTTGGGCTCGGAGTAGATCTTGAGGGCCTCGTCGAGGGTGATGCTGAACAACTGATCCTCGCTGGTCAGCGACCGCGAGTCGGTGCCCTTCTTCAAATACGGGCCGTAGCGGCCGTTCTGGGCGGTGATCTCCTCGTTCGACGCCGGATCGACGCCGACCACGCGCGGCAACGACAGCAGCTTCAGCGCGTCGTCGAGCGTGACGGTGGAGATGTCCATGGTCTTGAACAGCGATCCGGTCCGCGGCTTGGGGCCCGCGGCCTTCTTGGCGGTCTTCTTCGCAGCGGCCTTCTTGGCGACCGCCTTCTTGGCAGCGGTCTTGGTGGCCGTCGAACCGCCGGAGGTCGACCCGCCCGTGTCCGCCGGGGTGTCGTCGAGCGGGACGACCTCACCGTCACCGGCGCCACCACCGTCACGCGGGGTGGGCCCGGCCGGGATCGTCGCCGGCGCGCCGGCCGAGCCGGAATCGTCACCGTCTTCCTCGGCGGGCAGGATCTCGGTCACGTACGGACCGAATCTGCCCTCCTTGACCACGATTTCGTGCCCGGTCACCGGATCGGTGCCGAGTGTGCGTCCCTCCTGCGGGGTGGAAAACAGCTTCTCCGCCACGGCGAGGGTGAGCTCGTCAGGGGTCATGTCGGCGGGCAGGTTGGCCCGCTGCAGGTCCGGTTCGGCGTCGGCGCTCGCGGCGACGTTACGTTCGAGGTACGGACCGAATCGTCCGACGCGCACGTAGACCGGTCGGCCCTGCTCATCGTCGAACAGGCGGATCGAGTTGACCTCGCGGGCGTCGATCTCCTCGAGATTGACCCCGACGAGCTTCTTCAACCCCCCGTGCTTGGCGATTTCCGAGCCGGCTATTTCCGCGTCATGCTCGGCATTCGCGGCCGAATCACCGAAGTAGAACTCGGTGAGCCACCGGGTGCGGTTCTCCTGACCATTGGCGATCTGATCGAGATCATCCTCGAGCGACGCGGTGAAGTCGTAGTCGACGAGGCTCTCGAAGTAGGCCTCCAGCAAGCCGACGACAGCGAACGCGATCCATGAGGGCACCAGCGCGTTGCCCTTCTTGACCACATAACCGCGGTCCTGGATGGTGCCGATGATCGAGGCATAGGTCGACGGGCGACCGATGCCGAGCTCCTCGAGCACCTTCACCAGCGACGCCTCGGTGAAGCGGGCGGGCGGGTTGGTGGAGTGGCCGTCGGCACGCAGCTCCGAGGCGGTCAACGACTGGCCCTCGGTCAGCTGCGGCAGGCGGTTCTCGGCGTCGTCGGCCTGGCCACCCGCCTGATCGTCAACGGTCTCGACGTAGGCCGACAAGAAGCCCGGGAAGGTGATCGTGCGCCCGGACGCGGCGAAGGTGCATTCCTCGCCGCTGGTGGCGGTTCCGGTGATGCGCAGGCTCAGGGTGGTGCCCTTGGCGTCGGCCATCTGGCTGGCCACCGTGCGCTGCCAGATCAGTTCGTAGAGACGGAATTCGTCGGTCTCGAGCTGCCCGGCGACCTGGCCGGGCGTGCGAAATGTCTCGCCGGCCGGGCGGATCGCCTCGTGAGCTTCCTGGGCGTTCTTGACCTTTCGCGTGTACTGCCGCGGGGTCGGGTGAACGAAGTTGTCGCCGTACAGCTCTCGCGCCTGCGTGCGAGCGGCGTTGATGGCCGACTCGCTCAGCGTCGTCGAGTCGGTACGCATGTAGGTGATGAAGCCGTTCTCGTACAGGCGCTGCGCGATGCGCATGGTGCGGTCGGAGGAGAACCGCAGCTTGCGGCCGGCTTCCTGCTGCAGCGTCGAGGTCATGAACGGCGCGTACGGACGTCGGGTGTAGGGCTTCTCCTCGACCGAGGTGACGGTCATGTCGGCGCCGTCGAGGGCGCCGGCCAGCGCGGTGGCCCGGGACTCGTCGAGGACGATGACGCCGTCGGCCTTCTTCAGCAAGCCCTTCGGGGTGAAATCACGGCCGGTCGCGACGCGCGCGTCGTCGACGTTGACCAGGCGCGCGGAGAAGCTGCGCGGATTGGATTCGTCCTCCTGCGACCCGCCGGCGTTCATGGTGGCGTCGATGTCCCAGTACTCCGCGGAGACGAACGCCATGCGCTCTCGTTCACGCTCGACGATGATGCGGGTGGCCACCGACTGCACACGGCCCGCCGACAGCTTCGGCATGACCTTCTTCCACAGCACCGGGGAGACCTCGTAGCCGTAGAGACGGTCGAGGATGCGGCGGGTCTCCTGGGCATCGACGAGATCGATGTCGAGGTCGCGGGGGTTCTCCGCGGCCGCGCGGATCGCCGGCTCGGTGATCTCGTGGAACACCATCCGCTTGACCGGGATCTTCGGCTTGAGCGTCTCGAGCAGGTGCCAGGCGATCGCCTCCCCCTCGCGGTCACCGTCGGTGGCGAGATAGAGCTCGTCGACATCGCGCATCAGCGACTTGAGTTCGGTGACCGTCGACTTCTTGTCGGGCGAGACGACGTAGAGCGGCTCGAAGTTCTCGTCGACGTTCACACCGAGCCGCGCCCAGGACTGGCCCTTGTACTTGGCCGGGACGTCTGCGGCGCCGCGCGGCAGGTCCCGGATGTGTCCACGGGAGGACTCGACCACATAGTTCGACCCCAGGTACCCGGCGATCTTGCGCGCCTTGGTGGGCGACTCGACGATCACGAGTCGTCGGATCGCTTTGCCGCTCGTGGGGCTTGTGGTGCTGGTCTCGGCCAACGGGGGTCCTTCGCTATCGAGTCGGTCTTCGGGCGGATGATTGTGCCCGGAGCCGCTCTTGTTCGTTCAGTGGGTTTGTACCTTATAGATAGCGCCTATTGCACATCCGAATTCCCGGCAAGGTATACCCAAAGGACCGGACATCTCGAATTCTTTCGATGAATCAGCTGGTCAGACGGTTGTGAAGCATGCATCACATTTCGGCGTCATCGGTGTCACCCGATACGAGGACACGACGATCGCGGGCACCTCGGCGATCAGCCGGCACCGGGCCACTCGCGAGCCGTCGCACCGGGTGGCGGCGGGCCGACGTACTCGGCCAACCGCGCCAGCCGGCGACGCCCCACCCGAAGCGCAGGCGCCCCGATCCGGTTGCCGACGAGGGTCGGCGCGATACCGACCCGCATCAACGCGGTGGCCAGCACCGGATGCGAATCCGGGCAGTGCGCATCGAGCCCGAGGAGATACTGCCCGGTCGGATCGGTGCGGCCGGCTGCCAGCACCCAGAACCGCAACGCATGCGGTGTCGGGACCCACGCGGTGGGCATCGTCTTGACCGCGCCCGTCGACCAGCGGCGGTGCAGTTCATCGAGACGCGGGCTCGGCGCGGTGCGCGCCAACGGATTGCCCTCGTCGGACGTGATGACCTCGGCGTCGAGCCCGACCGTCCGCACCTGCGCGACGATGGCGTCGGCGCGCCATCGTTCGGCGACGATGACCGACACGCGCGTACCGATCGGGTCCGCCCCGGCATACACCGGCGCCGACTGACCGGGACCGGCGAGCAGACCCGCCAGGTCGTCGATCGCCGGTTCGTCGGTCTCTGCCGAGAAGAACGCCAACTGACCCACGGATATGAGACTACTGCGCTGCGCGGCACCATCGGCCTCGCCCGCCACACGGGTCGCATGACTTCCGGGGCCAGGCAGAGAAAACCGCTCCCGGCCTGGATGACCAGACCGGGAGCGGTTAAGACAAACCTCTTCGCGTTGCCGCGAGGTCGTCTCTCAGACGGCGCGGACGCCCGTCGCCTGTGGGCCCTTCGTGCCCTGCCCGACCTCGAACTCGACACGCTGGTTCTCTTCGAGGGTGCGGAAACCGGATCCCTGGATCTCGGAGTAGTGGACGAACACGTCGTCGGACCCCTCGTCAGGAGCGATGAAGCCGAAGCCCTTTTCCGCGTTGAACCACTTCACAGTTCCCTGTGCCATTACTGCAATCCTTCACATTCATTCGATCTGACTCCGATACGAGATGTACTCGCACCGTGGCCGGTTCTGACCGCCATACCTCGAAGAAACCCCGGTGAACCGTGGACGCGGTTCGGTGAGGGAAAAACTCAGTACCACGGCTGCAACCCGATTCCCCCGATCACCGCAGTGACGATGCATCGGAAGAAGCTGCGGCCGCACATAGTGAATCACGTCTGGCACCGATGCGATAGTCACAGGAACCAGTGGGAACGAAAATGTGGACGATTTCAACCGATTGACATCAGGCAGTAACATCTGCACGGACGTCGCGCCAGAGCGCCACATATCGATCCGGTCTCGAATTGCCGTCGCGGAGCACGAGAACCACCTTCGACACCGCGCGACACACAGACGACAACAAAGAGTTATGAGCCTGCACACCTTCGGAACCGAACTCCTCCGCCGTTCCCTCGCCGGTACCGAAGCGGACTCTGGTCCTATCACGCACCTGTCCGTCATCCCATCGCGCACAGCGACTTTCACCGACTGGCCGGAATGGGTCGACGAGAACGTGCGAGAGGCATTCGAGGCGAACGGCATCACGAAACCATGGATTCATCAGGCAGCCGCAGCCGAACATGCACACTCTGGTCGGCATGTGTCCATTTCCACGGGCACCGCATCAGGAAAGTCGTTGGCCTACCAATTACCGATCCTGAATGCACTGCTCGCCGAACCACACTCCACTGCACTGTATTTGGCGCCCACCAAAGCTCTCGGCGCCGACCAGATCCGGGCGGTCTCCGCACTGACTGCCGGGCGCGGACCCTTTGCACACCTTGCGCCGTGCGCCTACGACGGCGACACCGATCCGGACATCCGGCATTGGGCGCGCACGCATTCCCGGTGGATCTTCACCAATCCCGACATGCTGCACATCGGGATACTCACCGGCGTGCTCTCCGGTGGTGGCGGCTCGTCCACCGGGCCGATGCGTGGGCAATGGCGGCAGTTCTTCCGGAACCTGCGATTCATCGTGATCGACGAATGTCACCACTACCGTGGGGTGTTCGGTTCGCATACGGCGCTGGTGCTGCGGCGGTTGTTGCGACTGGCACGAGCGTGTGGATCGAATCCGACGGTGATCGCGGCCAGCGCCACCGTCGCCGACCCGGCCGCCGCGCTGTCCCGGCTCATCGGCGAACCGGCGGTCGGGGTGACCGAGGACGGTTCGCCGCGCGGCGAACGCACCATCGCCCTGTGGGAGCCGGATTTCGTGCCGGGGATCAGCGGCGAGAACGGCGCACCGGTGCGCCGGTCCGCGGGGGCCGAATCCTCAAGACTGATCGCCGATTTCGTCATCGAGGGCGCACGCACACTGTGCTTCGGGCGCAGTCGGCGCGGTGTGGAGATCACCGCGCTGGGAGCCCGTGATCTGTTGGCGCACAGCGCCCCCGAGCTCGCCGACAAGGTGGCGGCGTATCGCGCCGGGTATCTTGCCGACGACCGACGCAAACTCGAACAGGCCATCTCCTCCGGCGAACTCGTCGGCGTGGCGACCACCAACGCACTCGAGCTCGGCGTGGACATCAGCGGCCTCGACGCGGTCATCATCGCCGGGTACCCGGGCACCGTCGCATCCTTCTGGCAGCAGGCCGGGCGCGCCGGTCGTCAGCGCACCTCGGGCGACGCGCTCGTGGTGCTCGTCGCCCGTGACGATCCGCTCGACACCTATCTGGTCCATCACCCGCAGGCACTGCTGGGCACACCGGTCGAGGCGCCGGTCATCGACCCGACCAACCGCTATATTCTTGGCCCCCACCTACTCTGTGCGGCAACCGAATTCCCGTTGCAGGACGCCGAGATCGAGCAATGGCGCGCCGGCGAGCTGGTCGCCGACCTCGCTGCGCAGGGGCTGCTGCGCAGGCGCAAGGCCGGTTGGTATGCCGCGCCCGGGGTGGATCCGCACGGCGACATCGACATTCGCGGTGGCATCGGCGGACAGGTCCTGATCGTCGACGCGACCACCTCGGAGTTGCTCGGCACCGTCGACGCCGGACGCGCCCCGGCCACCGTGCATCCCGGTGCCGTGCACATCCATCAGGGCCGCACCTACGTCGTCGACGAACTCGACCTCGACGATGGACTGGCGCTCGCCCACCCGGAGGAGCCGGACTGGACGACCTCGGCCCGGGAAACCACCGAGATCACCATCACCGACGTCATCGCCGCCACCGATCACGGGGCGCTGCACACCGCGTTGGTCGACGTCGACGTCACCCACCAGGTCGTCGGCTATCTGCGCACGCTGCTCTCCGGCGAGGTGCTCGACGCCGTCGAACTCGACATGCCACGTCAGACACTGCACACCCGCGCGGTGATGTACACGCTGCCGCCCGAGGTACTCGCTGCCGGGGGGATCGACGCGACCCGACTGCCCGGCTCGCTGCACGCCGCCGAACACGCCGCCATCGGTCTCCTACCGCTGATCGCGACGTGCGACCGCTGGGACATCGGCGGGCTCTCGACCAACCTGCACCCCGACACCGGATTGCCCACGGTGTTCGTATACGACGGCTATCTGGGCGGCGCGGGGTTCGCCGAACGCGGCTACACCGAATTCGCCGCCTGGATCGCCGCCACCCGCGACGCCGTCGCCGACTGTGGCTGCGAGAGCGGCTGCCCGTCCTGTGTGCAGTCCCCCAAGTGCGGGAACGGTAACGACCCCCTCGACAAGGCCGGAGCGATCACCACCTTGTCGCTGCTGTCCGCGTTGCTCGAGGGGTGAGACGTCACCTGGGCTCATCCGGGCATCGTCGACGCAGGTCAGCGCCTCGGCCCCCAGCCTTCGCCCACGTGAATCATCAAGGCGTCTCGGTGAATTCCGTGTCGGAGGGAACCAAACCCTCGTTTCTCGGCGATAATCGACCAATGCAGGACAGCGATGCCGGGCAGGACGGGGATGCCGGGCTCGACCGGGACGCCGGACACACCAGGGCGCAGGGCACGATCCTGCGGCCGTGCCCGGTGTACTTCCTGCTCGCCCGCCCCACCCAGGAACCCGACCGGATGCCGTCGACGATCGGTGAGAGCGACGTCTTCTTCTCGGAGGCCGAGGCACTCGACGCGCTCGACATCCACTACGCGTGGGCGTCGGCCAGCCTGGAGAACCCGGCCGTGGCCGATACCGCCCAGTGGTATCTGCAGAGCGCCATGGTCGGGCCCCGGATCAGCCCGTCACTCGGCGAGGTGTACCTCGCGATCTCCGAGGGCTCCTCGGGTGATACCTGGGCAGCTGCGGGCGGCTTCCTCACCGAGGGTGAGGTGGTGCACTGGGCACCGTTCGTCACCGCGGTGCGCCCGCGAATCCGCACCGCGTACGGCGACGGCGTCCTGGAACTGGCCTACCGCGGCGATACGTCGGTGTATTTCGGTCAGGTGTGGTTCGCGCCGATGCATTCGGTGCGCGTGTACCCGAAGCGGATCATCGTCGGCGACGACGCCATCGGTTAGGACACTTCGGGGTTGGTTCACTCCGCCGGACCCGCCCGCGCCGCCGCGGACGCGTCGCGAGAACCGAAGAGCCCCAGCGTGATCGGCACGCCGACCTCGACGACGACGTCGGTGCCGTCGGTACGACACCGACGCAGCACCACCGCCGAACGCTGATCGTCGATCACCTCCCGGGCGGTTGCGCACGCATCTGCGTCACCGGAGACGTGATCGATGGCGGCCGCGAGGGCCGCGAGGTCGGCGGCCGACTGCGCCCGGTGTCGGGCGATCACCGCCGCACCGACGTAGACCACCATCACCAGGACCGACACCACCCCGACGATGACCCCGGTCGCGGCGACGGTGGCATAGCCACGATCATCACGGGCAAGGCGCACTAGCATTTTCACGGCGTCACCCCCGGCGCGATGTCGACTTGATCGGAGCCGTCCGGCTCCTTCGCCGCCACCGCCCGGGCCGACATCGTCAGCCCGGGCAGCGAGAGCACCCGGTCGGTGACCGAGACGACGACCTTGCCGCCCTGCTCGCTCACCGTGATGGTCGCGTCGGCGCCGACCAGCCGGGCTCCGGCGGCCCGCGCCCCCGCGTCACCGGCTGCGGTCAACCGCGCGACCTCACGTGCGGCGTCGGTGCACCGGATCTCGGCGATCACCGCACCGATCGCCCCGATGCCCAGGATCAGGACCGCCACGATCGCCGCAATCGCATACGCCGCCTCGACGGTGACCATGCCCGCGTCATCGTCCACGACATGTCGCAGCACGCCACGTCGCGCCACGCCCCGACGCCGCGCGCCCATCAGCTCACCGAGGTGTTGAGGGCCTTGTTGATGATCCCGGTGAGTGCGGAAACGATGTCGTTGCCGGTGACGACGGTGTAGAGGATCGCACCGAACGCCGCTGCCGCGATGGTGCCGATGGCGTATTCGGCAGTGCTCATCCCCTCCTCGTCGCTGATCAGGCGCAGCGTTTGAGCGTTCAGCCAATCGCCGGCAGCGCGCAAGCCGCGCGGATTCTCGATGGGGTCGGCGTGGTCGGGAGAGCTTTGATTCACGGTGTGTGACATGGTTTTTCCTTTCAGGGTTCGAACGTTGCGGTAATTGGACGCAGCGGGTGGCGATTTGGCTCCCTCCCGGCGCATGTTTTTTCTACAGACCTCCCAGGGTCTGCGACGCGAGGCCGATGACCACGGGAACGATGCCCAGGCAGATGAAGGCCGGCAGGAAGCACAAGCCCAATGGCCCGCTGACCATCACCCCGGCCCGCTCGGCGCGGGCCAGCGCTTCGTCGTGGGCACGCCGGCGGACCTGTTCGGCGAGTTCGCCGACCCCGTCGGCCAGCGCCGACCCGGCTCGCGCCGACCGTCGGGCGAGCATCGTCAGATCCGCGAAACAGTCTGCGCCGAGGTCGGTCGACGGTGCCCGCCGCCGACGTCGCCGGGCATCCGGCGACACCTCGGGAGCAGCCCAGGCCCGGTCCGGGTCGGCGCCGAGTTCGAGGAGCTCGGCGGTCGAGGTCAACGGCCGCGCCAGGGACGGCGGCGCACTCGACGCCGCGACCCGGATCGCCTGCGCCACCGGCAGTCCGGCGCGCAGGCACACCGCGAGCAGGTCCAGTGCGGCCGCGGTGGCGAACGGATCCGCCCCGGGGTCACCCACCCCGAGGAATCGTGGTTCCCGGGTAGGCGGTGCGGGCAGATCGATCACCCGGTGGAGACGCCATCGCGCGGCCGGCCAGATCCAACAGGCGACGGCCACCAGGAGCACGGCCACGGCCTTCACCGGGCCTCCCTCTCGACCAGCACGCCCTTGCGCAGACCGCCGCTCACGGTGCCACCACCTTCGCGGCGATGCTATCTGCCCAGAGCAGCCCACTCGCGACCAGAGCGGTACCGCCGACGAGGAGGATTCCACCGAGCCCACCGCCCAGCAGGGTCGACAGCGGTTGCGCACCGGTGGCCTGCCCGAGCGCGATGCCGAGGACCGGGAGTCCGGCGAGGACAGTGGCGGTGGCGCGGGGACCGGCCATTCCGGCCCGCGTCCGTTCGACGAAAGCCTTGCGGGCCAACAGATCCGAGCGCACCGAGCCCAGCAGATCGGCCAGCGGCAGCCCGTGAGCCTCCGACGTCTGCCAGGCCACGGCGATACGCTGCCAGGATTCGTCGGCGCCGTGCGCTGCGGTCGGGTCGATCAGGATGCCACCGCCGAGCTCAGCGCGGCCGGCCAGCATCGACAACGCCGAGGCCACCGAATCCGCCTGTCCGGTAACGCCATCCCTGGTAGCGCCGGCCATGGCCGACATCTCCGCCGCAGCGGCCGCACAGGCATGGGCGGGTGGCGCACCGACCGAGAGCTCGGCGATCATCAGCGACAGCGCGGTCAACAGATCATCTCGTCGCGCGTCCGCCTGCTCGGCGGCCCGGCGGCGATGAGCCCGCCATCCGTACACGCCGGCCACGAGTCCCGCAGCGACCGCCGCAGCGATACCGCCGACCAGCAGCGCACCGCAGATCCCGATCGGCACGACGATCCGTCGCAATGTCGGGACTCCCGTGGTGGAGCGGGTGTGCCGCCCGCCCAGTGGCCGGAGCCGGTGGGCGGCGCGCGGTGCGCCCGACCACAGCACCGCACACGCCGAGGCAAGCAGGATCACCGTCATCGGATCGCGACCATCTCGTCGAAAAGCGCTCGGTGCGAAGTGAATCCGACGCTGCGCAACCAGATCGGCACAACGGTGACCAGGCCATCGGCACCGCGACGCAGCACACCGATCTCGGACAGACCACGCGTCCCGTCGACGTTGCGGGCGACGCCGAGGACGATGTGGACGGCTGCGGCGAGCTGGCTGTGCAGGGCGTCGCGGCCCATCCCACCCAAGGCGGCGAGCGCCTCCATCCGCGCGGGTACCTCGGCGGTCGAGTTGGCGTGCAGGGTGCCGCCGCTGCCGTCGTGACCGGTGTTCAGGGCGGTCAGCAGATCGATCACCTCCGCACCCCGGACCTCGCCGAGAATGATCCGGTCGGGCCGCATCCGCAGCGCCTGGCGCACCAGGACCCGTACCGCAACCTCGCCCGCCCCTTCGACATTCGCCGTTCGCGCCACCAGTCGCACCACGTGCGGGTGGGTCGGCGTCAGTTCGAGTGCGTCCTCGACGCACAGGACCCGTTCGGTGGCGCCCATCTGTCCGATCAACGCACCGAGAAGCGTTGTCTTGCCCGACCCGGTGCCGCCGATGATCAGAAACGACAACCGGGCACGCAGCACCTCACCCACGACTTCGGCCGCCTCGGCCGGAATCGCACCGGAGGCCACCATCGCGTCGAAACCCATTCCGGCACTGCGTAGTACGCGCAGCGACAAACATGTGCCGTCGGCGGCCAACGGGGGGATCACCGCGTGCAGGCGGACCGTGTATCCCCGGCGTCCGACATTCGACAACTGCCCGTCGACCCAGGGCTGGGCGTCGTCGAGCCTGCGCCCTGCGCCCAACGCCAGCCGTCCGGCCAGCCTGCGGACCGCCGCGTCGTCGTCGAAGGTGATCCCCGAGAGTTCCAGTCCAGCACCCCGATCCACCCATACCCGGTGCGGGCCGACGACGAGGATGTCGGCGATCCCCGGCTCGGCCAGGAGTTCTTCGAGCCGGCCGGCGCCGGTCAACTCGGTCTGCAGGTACCGCAGCGCGGCGAGGAGATCGGTGTCGCCGAGCACCCCACCCGCCTCGGCGCGTATCGCGTCGGCGATCACCGCCGCCGTCGGCTCCACCGACTCCGACGCCAACCGCGAACGCACCCGATCCAGCAGCGCCTCGTCGGTGTGCGCGCTCATCCGGCCCGCCCCGTCCCGACGGCCCCGACACCGACACTGAGGGCCCCGTACACCGCTCGTGCCGCCTGCCCCAGGGGACTGCGCGCACCGATCCCGGGTCGTCCACTCTCCAGCCGCGCCGGCAGCCGCGGGTCCGGCCGGTAGGCGGCCAGCAATCGCAGGTCGGCGGCCTCGGCGATCTGCGGGGCACGCAGCCCGCCTGGCGAGGGACCGCGCACGACGAGCGCGAGATCGGCGGCGTCGGTGAGCAACCGGTCGGCGATCTGGCGGGCGGCGGCACAGCCGGCGACGGTCGGTGAGGTCACCAGGACGACGAGATCCACCGACTCGACGACGCCGCGGACGACGGCGGTGTCGGCGCGGGGCAGGTCGACGACCACCAGATCACCGTGCGAGCGTCCGGCGTCGATGGTGGCGAGCACCGCGTCGGCGTGAACCGGGCGGGAATCGTCGCGACGGCCGGTGAGCACCGCGATCCGGTCGTCGACCCGTGGCAGGGCGCGGTGCAGCGCATGTCCGTTGACCGCTCCGCCCTCCAGCGTCAGATCCGGCCATCGCAACCCCGGCCGGTCCTCGATGCCGAGGATGAGGTCGAGACCGCCACCGAGGTCGTCGGCGTCGAGCAGCAGCACCTGCTCACCGGCGTCGCCGGCGGCCGTTGCCACCGCAGCGGCCAGCACCGACGCCCCGGCCCCGCCGTGTGCACTCATCAGCGCGACGCCGCCGCCGGTGGCCCGTCGTGGCGTACGCAGCTCGGTCAGCGTGCGCACCAGATGGCCCTCGTCGGCCGGCAACAGGGCGGCGTCACCGGCGCCGAGGTCCATCGCCGAACGCCAGACGTCGGCCGGGGGCGCGGTGTCGGCGACCAGCAGCACCCCGGCTCGCCGCGGCACCGAGGTGGAGACCAAGGCGGCGACCGCGGGTGGGTCGACGACGACCGCACGAGACCGCAGCCACTCGGCGCGGCAGGTCGCGGGATCGCCGAGAACCAGCCGATAGCCTGCGGCCGCGGCACACCGGGCGACGTCGTCGCGCAGATCGTCGTCGACGAGGGCGAGGAGGGCTTCGGACATGAGCGCCATCGTGGCCGATTCCGGCGTCATCGTTCTGTGTACACGTGCGCGGAGGGTCTCGGCCTGTGGACGCAGAGAGTTCTGTGGAAGGCACCACGCGGGAAGGCACCACGCGCCTGGGAGAACGGCAACGGCGATAGGGGAATCGGCGAGCTGACTTGCTCCAGATAGAGGACAACCCCGGCCAGGGGGGGAGGAGGCCGGGGTCGTCGCGCTTCAGCCCCGGGGGGTCGGGCTGAAGGGCACCGGTCCGAAGACCGGGTACCCACGACTATACACGTTCGCACGACACTCGCAAACAACTCGCGAAACCCGGCACAACATCGTTGATTCGTCTCACTGCCTGCGGGTTTGTTGATCTGAACGAATGACACACAGCGGTGATCGCCGCCTCCTCGACCCGCATCGAGCGGGATAGCCGAACTCGACTTACAACATCGCGGAACTCCAGTACGATGCCCGAAATGAGCGATGAGCGCCCGCGGGTCCATCAGACGCCGCCGGTCGCCGCGTTCTTCGATCTCGACAAGACCGTCATCGCGAAATCGTCGGTCCTCGCCTTCAGTCGCCAGTTCTTCACCGAGGGCCTGCTCGACACCCGCACGCTGCTTCGTTCGGCCGTCACCCAGTTGAGCTTTGCCCGCTCGGCCGCCGACGCCGACCACGTCGAGCGGCTGCGCAGGCACATCACCACGATGTGTCAGGGCTGGGATGTCTCCGAGGTGAACCGGATCGTCGCGGAAACCATCGACGACGTCGTCCGGCCGCTCGTCTACAGCGGTGCGGTCGATCTCATCGACGCGCACCGGCAGAAGGGACATGCCATCGCCCTGGTATCGGCGTCGGGGCAGGAGATGGTCGAGCCGATCGGCGCCATGCTGGGCGTCGATCACGTGCGTGCCAGCCGGATGCACATCACCGACGGCCACTACACCGGCGACCTCGATTTCTATTGCTACGGCGAACAGAAGGCCGCGGCCATCCTGCAGATCGCGCAGGAGCACGGCTACGATCTCGACCTCTGCTACGCCTACTCGGATTCGGTGACCGATCTGCCGATGCTCGAGGTCGTCGGGCGGCCCACGGTGGTGAACCCCGACAAGCACTTACGCCGGCACGCCGAGGACAACGGCTGGCCGATCCTCGACTTCGACCGCGAGCCGGACCCCTCGTTCGCCACCGCGCCGGCGCTGGCCGCGGCGGTGGCCCTGGGGATCGGCGCCGCGGTGGGATGGGGCGTCGGAATCCGTCTCACCAGGCCTCGACGCACCGCCACGGCGAGCGTCGGCCTGCACCTCTGAAGCGCCGTAAACCGTTGCACCAGTGCACCAGTCGTCGTTGATGTGAACGCCACCGAACGTTGACACGCTTGAGTCTTGATGTGATCGCGATCACGGTGTACAAAGGTCATACGGAATCTCGGAAGGCAAAGTTCGCCCCGGAAGAGAAGGAGCGGGCCCCCATTCCGAGCACTTCCCAGCACGAGCGGCAAGTACCCACGCGGAGCGCGCCGCATAAGGCACAAGTGTTGTGCGCCTGCGACATCGCGGCCATGTGAACGGCTACCCTCGACGGCAGCGCCCCGACCCTCGGACAGCGCCGACGACATCATTGATGGCGTCGTGATGGGACGAGATTGGCAGCGCCGGAACGGTATTCGGACAGATGCCCGTGGTCAATCGCCGAGGCGGTAACCACAACCCACCAAGCACGCTTGGTAGCTTTCGTTCGTGCTATGCGGGCGGCGACCCGGTTTTCGAACCGGATCGCCGCCCGCAGTGTTGCGTGAGCCCGGTGTTGTGTGAGCCCGGTGTTTGTCTGCCCGGTCAGCCGGCCCGTGCGGCGTCGGCGATCGACTTCGCTTCTGCCGCACCGGCGCTGAGTGCCTCGCAACAGAAGACGATCCACTCCCCCAGCGCTTCGGCGCGGCCGGTGCCGAAGGCCTGCGCCAGGGCGCGATAGTCGGCAACCCGCCGCAGCCATGTCACCTCGGGGACTCCGAGATTGTGCGGATCGAGACCCGACGACGTGCACACCAGCCGAGACGCAGCACGGGCGACGATCCCGTTGGCGGATCGAAAGGCGTTCAGGCTCAGCAATTCCCCGTGAACGACGGCGGCGAGGACCGGCGCACCCACCCTGGTGCCGCCGGTGATCAGCTGGCTCAGCAGATCCAGCCGGGTCGCGACGTCGGCATCGGCGCGCGGGCGGCCGAGCTCGTCGGGATCGTCGATGAGATCGGCGGCGGCAAGCATGTGCAGGCGAGCGAAAGCCTGTGCGGGCGCCCGCCGGAACACCGAGGTGAGGCTTTCCAGCGAGTCGCCGTCGAGGGCCTGGGCCACGCGCATGGCGCCGGCGAGGAGCGGATCGTCGAAGTCGCCGTCGCGACGCAGCTCGACGCTGCCGCCGTCGATGGCCGCCGACGACCGTCCGGCTCGCCAGGACGCCTCGGTGGCCGTCTTGTCCCAGCCGCGCAGGTTCGCCGGATGCCGGTGTACCGCGCCCAGCGCGTCGCGCGCGGCGTCGGCCGCGGCGGCCACCCCGGGCAGGTCGGCGAGCGGTGCGAGCGGGTCGGAAGTCATAGGGTGTCATGGTAGAGGCGCGCACGTGCAGAGCACGAACGGGCTCGAGTCCGGTTTAACGGTAAGCCGAAGCAGCCTCACACATTTCGTTAATGTTTCGTTGCGCGAACAAGAAGTGCCGAACTGCACAAAATGTGGTTACGTACGAGTCGTTGCCTACGGTTACTCACCAGTAAGGCGGCAACTCTATGTCATCCACCACCTGAACCAAGGGGAGAACTTGCGATCCAAGAAGCTTCTCGGTGCGATGGTAGGACTGGTCACCGCCAGTCTCATCGCGTCGGCCTGCACCAGTTCCGACGACGATTCCGACTCCGGCGGCGGAGGATCTGCGGGGAACTCGAATGTCATCACCTATGCCTACGAGCAGGAGTTCTCGGCATACAACAACGACAACGCGAGCGCGAACGCCGTCGCAAATGCGGTCGTTCTTAATCAGGTGCAGCCCTACCTCAGCTATGTCGATGCCAAGGGAAACCACCAGCGCGAAACCGACTACGGCACAATCGAGAAGGTCTCGGACAACCCACTTACGGTCAAATACACGATAAGCGACAAAGCCGTCTGGTCGGACGGCACGCCGATCACCGCCGACGACTTCTACCTGTACTGGCTCTCACACAACGCCAAGTACAGCGAGTTTCAGCCTGCATCGACGACAGGTATCTCAGATATCAACAAGCCCACCGATGATCCATCGGGTAAGACGTTCACCGCGGTCTACTCCAAGCCATTCGGCGACTGGGATGTCGCGATGGCCACCCAGACCTCCCCGCTGCTGCCTGCGCATGTGATCGAGAAGCAGACGGGTGTTAGCGTCGCCGAAGCCGTGAAGAACGACGACGCCGAGGCGATCACCAAGATCGCCGACTTCTGGAACAACAAATGGACCGGTTTCGCCCCGGGTCAGTTGCCTGCACCCGACATCATCCCGTCGGCGGGACCGTACAAGATCGGTTCGTGGCAGGCAGGCCAGTCGATCAGCTTGGTGCCCAACGACAAGTGGTGGGGTGAGAAGCCCAAGAACGGCGGCATCACCATCAAGTTCATCCCGCAAGAGCAGCAGGTCCAGGCGCTGCAGAACGGCGACGCCGACGTCATCGAGCCGCAGCCGAACGTCGACCTGATCTCGTCCCTCAACGCGCTGGGCAACGCCGCCAAGCGCAATACCGGACCCGGCTTCTCCTACGATCACCTCGATTTCAACTTCAAGTCGAAATTCGCCAACCCGCTATTGCGGCAAGCTCTCGCGAAGTGCCTACCGCGTCAAGACATCATCACGAAGTTGATCCAACCGGTCGAGCCCGGCGCGACCCTCATGCAGACGCGCTTGGTATACCCGTTCCAGGATGACTATGCTGGCATCGCCCAAGCAGCCGGTGGCGACAAGTACGATGCGGTCGACATCAACGGCGCGAAGGAGGACGTCGCCAAGTCCGGTGTCACCGACCTGTCGGTCAATGCAATTTACCTGGGCAATCCCAACCAGCGTCGCCAGCAGACGATGCAGCTCATCTCCGACTCGTGTGCACCGGCGGGATTCAAGTTCAACGTCCGCGCACTAACCCCCAAGGAGTGGGGACAGGTGACCACCTCAGGCGCCTTCGATGTCGCCCAGTTCGCGTGGAGCGGAAGCGGTCTGGTGTCAGAGAACCAGCCCTTGTTCGCAACAGGCAGCGATCAGAACTACGGCAAGTACTCGAACCCGCAGGTCGATGCTCTGCTGAGTGAGTTGGTGGCAACCACCGACAAGAGTAAGCAGATCGATCTCACCAAGCAGATCGAGACGATCGTCTGGAGCGACCTGGCGACCGTCCCGCTGTTCGCCTGGCCGTTGCTCAACGCATACTCGCCACGGGTGTCGGGCGTGGTGCTCAATACCACCCAGACGCAGGCGACGTTCAACGGCTCGGAATGGGTCAAGTCCTAAAGTATCCGACCTCATCCCAGGCGGCGCAGGGACCGCGCTCACGGTCCCTGCGCCGCCCGTTGTCGGCCGCTGACGGCTTCAGGCTTCAGCGCGCGTATCCACCGATCTGTCCGTCGTCACACCGCCGGTCAACACACCGTCCTGCGTCCAGAGAGTCACCATGTCTGTCGACACGCCCGAGGCCCAGACCCCGCCCATCCGACGCGGCGTCCCCACTCGCCTCAATCCCGCTACGCTGCTAAATAATCCGGCATTCTTCTATATTCTTCGCCGCCTGATCACCGGATTCTTCGTTCTCCTCGGTGCCACCTTCCTGATGTACATGCTGGTCGTATGGTCGGGTGATCCGCGTCAGAACTTCGAGTCCTATCCGCCAGACATCCGGGCCAGCAAGATCCGTGCGGTCACCGAGGCACTACACCTCAACGACAATGTCATCTCGCGCTACTTCAACTGGCTCGGCGGCGCGGGCAAATGCTTCGTCCCGGGCATGGACTGCAATCTCGGCAAAACCATCGACAACACCGAGGTCACCGCGGTTCTTGGCAACGCCATCACCACCACCCTGCGCCTGGTGCTGCTGTCGCTGGCGCTCGCGGTGGTTCTCGGTGTGATCGTCGGAATCCTCTCCGCGCTGCGCCAATACAGCGTGCTGGACTACTCGGTCACCTTCACATCATTCCTCTTCTACTCTCTCCCGATCTTCTGGGTTGCCGTGCTGCTCAAAGAGTTCGGTGCCATCAAGTTCAACAACTGGCTCGCCGACCCGACGATCCCAATCTGGGTGTCAGTGGTTCTCGGCCTGTTGTTCGGCCTCGTCCTGGCGGCCGTACTCGGCGGCTCGCCCCGGCGACGGTGGATCGTTCTGGGCGCCGCCCTGGTGGTGACAGTGGCCGTGCTGCAGTACTTCTCGGCCGTAGAGTGGTTTCATCGTCCGGCGCTCGGCCCCGGGTTGATCCTCGTGCTGGCGATTGCCATCGCGGTGATCGCCACTATCCTCGTCGCCGGCCTCAAGGCACGGCCGGTCTTGTCCTCGGCCGTGCTCGCGGCCGTCGCCGGCACGCTGTGCGGTGTCGTGCTACAGCCAGTGCTGAAGAATCCGTCGGTCGGATTCCTGGTGCTACTGGGCATCATTGCGATCGTCGTATCGGGTTTGCTCGGCTGGTTCATCGGCGGCGAGGACTACCGCAGCCAGGCGGTTCGTGCGGCAATCTTCACCGGCGTTGGTACGGGTCTGGTGATCCTGTGGGACCGGGTTCTCAGCAACTTCGCCCGATTCTCGGACAAGAAGTTCGGCCGACCCATCCCGACAGTCGGTGACTCCACCCCCAACTTCCAAGGCAACATCTGGCAGCACTTCCTCGATATCTCCACGTCCTTGCTGCTGCCGACAATTGCATTGATCCTCATCAGCTTCGCCAGCTACACCCGCTACACGCGCGCATCGATGCTGGAGGTGATGAACCAGGATTACATACGGACCGCACGTGCCAAGGGCCTCACCGAGCGGACGGTGGTGATGCGCCACGCCTTCCGCAACGCACTCATCCCGTTGACCACGGTCGTCGCTTATGACTTTGCGGCCGTAATCGGCGGCGCGGTGATCACTGAGAACGTCTTCGGGTGGAAAGGCATGGGCACGTTGTTCATCCAGGGTCTCAATGCCGTGAACCCCAACGTCGTGATGGCCTTCTTCCTCGTCACCGGCGTGGCCGCAGTGCTGTTCAACCTCATTGCCGACCTCCTCTACACCGCACTCGATCCGAGGATTCGACTCCAATGACCCATCCCCAGATCCCCCCACGCGACGAGAACTCACCCGCCGAGACCGGCGTCGGTCTCGAGCCAGACGTGCTGACCACCGCCGCACAGTCGCAGGGCAGGCTCGTCTTCAACCGGTTCATCCGGCATCGCGGTGCCATGATCGGTCTGACCATCCTGATCCTGACCATCATCCTGGTCTTCAGCTCGCTCGGCTTCTGGGGCATCCCCGGCTGGTGGAAATGGAACTACACGACGCCCAACCCCGTCATCGACGGCGGCCACCCCACCTACCGGTTTCCCTTCCATCTGGGCGATCATCCATTCGGACAGAACACTATCGGCGTCGACTACTTCGCCCTGACGATGCGCGGTGCACAGCAATCAATCATCGTGGCCTTCGTCGCCGGATTGGTCTCGACGGTCATCGGCACCGTCGTGGGCGCTGTCGCCGGATACTTCCGTGGCTGGACCGAGGCGGTGCTGATGCGGGTCACCGACGTCGTCATCACCATTCCGGTCATTGCGATCGCGGCGACCCTCGGTGCCAAGTTCGGCAAGTCCGGTGTGGTACTGATCGGCCTCGTCATCGGTGTGGTCGGCTGGACCTCCCTGGCTCGCGTGGTCCGCGGAGAGTTTCTCCTGCTACGCGAACGGGAATTCGTCGATGCCGCGCGCGTGGGCGGGGCATCGCCGATGCGTATCATCTTCCGCCACATTCTCCCCAACACCGTTGGTGTCATCGTGGTTTCGGCGACCCTGGTCACCGCGACAGCCATCTTGCTCGAGACGTCGCTGTCCTACCTGGGTGTCGGCGTACGCAGCCCCGACACCTCGCTGGGTCTGTTGATCACCGAGAACCAGGCGGCGTTCAGCACGCGCCCATGGCTGTTCTGGTGGCCGGGCCTGTTCATCGTCATCATCGCGTTGACCGTCAACTTCGTCGGCGACGGTCTGCGCGACGCCTACGACCCGCGTCAACGGGTCATCCCGAAGGTCAAGTGGTACAACCGCCTTCTGGGTCGCAGCGCCGAGGAACGGCCCGTCGGCGAACACGGCGGCAGCGGTTCACACCACTCGGTCACCACACCACCGAAAACAACGTCATGAGAACGCCGAACAGGAACAGCCCAATCGGGATGGTGTTCCATCTCACCACCACCGACGAGGTGGGCACATCGTCGAGCGCACCGGAGACACGAGCGGTCTCCCACCGCCGCCGGATTCGGGACGCAGCGTCGCCGGAGTCGGTGCCCGCAAGATCACCCGGGCCAATGGTGCCGTCTGCCCGGATCGCCGACACCGGCACCGAACCTAGTCGCGGTGTCGTGCGCCGTTCGTCCCGGCCGGTCAACGACGATCGCCCACCCGGAGCCGTCGCCGACCACGCCACGATCTCGTCGACGTCTGTGACGAGCGTGAGCGACCACCGCGTCCGAACATCGCGGAGCGCGGCAAACGGGACCCTGTACCTACGCAGCGGATTGACCACGTACACCGCCCATCGGTCCACAGCCACATGCGGATTGCCGAGGACCAACCATACGACTCCACAGAGCAGGATCATCGGCCCGAGTACGCCCAGACCGCGCTGCGTCGAGTCGGCAAACCCCGCGATGACCACGCCGACGGCGATGACGGCCGTGACCGCGGTCATGACCATCGGTCCCTTTGGCCGCACGTTCTCGGTCACACCCTGTTCGTCCACCCATCCATCGTCTCAGTCCGCCGCCCCGGGCACCCGACGTTACTACCCACACCTGTCGACACCTTTTCTGCAAGGACTCCGGCCATGACCCCAAAAATCAACTGGCGCAATCTACTTCGAGGTGAAGAGACCGCCGACGAACACGTGGCCGCCCACGCCACCGGCGACCGGTCGGTCCTCGATGTCAGCGGACTCACCGTCGACTTCTGGACCCGCGACGTGTGGTTCCCTGCCGTCAAGAGCATCGATTTTACCCTCGCCCGCGGCGAGGTGCTCGCCATAGTCGGCGAGTCCGGGTCCGGAAAGTCGACGACGGCGATGGCGATGCTCGGGCTGCTGCCCCCCAACGCCCGGGTCGGCGGGTCGATCAACCTGCGCGGCCGCGAACTCGTCGGCAGCAAACCCTCGGTGATCCGTTCGATCCGCGGCAACGACATCTCGGTGATCTTCCAGGAGCCGATGACTGCGATGAACCCGGTCTACACGATCGGATTCCAGATCGCGGAGGTCATCCGCAGCCATAAACCCGTCAGCCCCAAGGCAGCCCGAGCGCGCGCCATCGAGCTGCTCGACATGGTCGACATACCGAACCCCGCGCAGCGCGCCGACTCGTATCCTCATCAGCTCTCGGGCGGGCAGCGCCAGCGTGCGATGATAGCGATGGCCTTGGCCAACGACCCGGGACTGCTGATCGCTGACGAACCGACGACGGCGCTCGATGTCACCGTGCAGGCCGAGATCCTGGAATTGATGCGCGATCTGCGCGACCGGATCGATGCGGGCATCCTGCTGATCACCCATGACATGGGCGTGGTCGCCGACATCGCCGACCGCGTGGTGGTGATGAAGGATGGGAACCTCATGGAATCGGGGTCGTCGGTGGAGATCTACCAGCGGCCCCAGGCGCAGTACACCCGCGACCTACTAGCCGCGGTACCTCACCTCGGCGAGGGGGTCGAGGAGGCGTCTCAGACCACCGACAGTGCGGGAACCGACAGCGTCGGCGCCGAGGAGCCGAGGGCAGTCGTGCTCGACATGCGCAAGACCATCATCGAGTATCCCGGTCGCGGCAGCGCCGCTGCGTTTCGTGCTGTCGATGAGGTGGACTTGCGGATCCACGCCTCCGAGGTGGTCGGGCTGGTCGGTGAGTCGGGCTCCGGCAAATCGACGATCGGCCGGGCCGTGGTGGGCCTGTTGCCGCCGACCGGAGGAGAGATGGACGTCGTCGGCACCAGCATGATCTCGCCCGACAGCGGCCGTCTACGCCGGATCCGCGACGAAGTGGCGATCGTCTTCCAAGACCCCGGCTCGTCACTGAACCCGCGGTTCCCGATCGGGGACTCCATCGGCGAGCCCCTGCGACTCAAACGCAAGATGCGTGGCGAGGCACTGAACAAGCGGGTCGAGGAGCTGCTCGATCAGGTGAGTCTGTCGACCACGATGCGCAACCGCTACCCCCACGAACTCTCTGGTGGCCAGCGTCAACGCGTCGGCATCGCGCGCGCTCTCGCACTCTCACCGAAACTGCTCGTTGCCGACGAGCCGACGTCGGCACTCGACGTGTCGGTACAGGCGACGGTGCTCGAACTGTTCGCGGCGCTGCAGCGCCAACACGGCTTCGCCTGCCTGTTCATCAGCCATGATCTTGCAGTCGTGGAGCAGGTGTCGGATCGGATCGCGGTGATGAACCACGCCAGGCTCGTCGAGGTGGGCGCCACAGCGCAGGTTCTCAATGCTCCCCGCGAGGAGTACACCAAGCGATTGCTGGCCGCTGTGCCGGTCCCTGACCCGCAGGAGCAGCGACAGCGGCGAGCGGACCGGCTGGCCGCGGACTTGTCGACCGCACGTCGATAGACCGCTCGACGACGAGCGCGCACCTTTCGTCGCCCCGCCACCTGCAACGGGCATCCAACGTGACTACCCTCACAATGAGGATCTCGTGGCAGTCGGCTCACGTGCGGCTGCCACGCGCGATGTTGTTGCCGACCAGTGAAAGGCCAGCTCAGATGACCACTTCCGCTTCCGACACCACTCCCGGTTACCCGCCGTCGGAGGAGTTCGCGGCGCAGGCCAACGGCACCGCCGAACTGTACGACCGGGCCGAGGCCGATCGTCTGGAGTTCTGGGCGGAGCAGGCGCGCCGGCTGGAATGGGACACCGATTTCGGGGAGGTCCTCGACTGGTCGGACGCCCCGTTCGCCAAGTGGTTCGTCGGCGGCAAGCTCAATGTCTCGGTCAACTGCGTCGACCGCCATGTCGCCGCCGGCAAGGGCGATCGCGTCGCGATCCACTGGGTCGGCGAGCCCGGTGATCACCGCGACATCACCTATAGCCAGCTCAAGGACGAGGTCAGCCGCGCCGCGAACTACTTCACCGCGATCGGATTGACCGCCGGAGACCGCGTCGCGATCTACATGCCGATGGTCCCCGAGGCACTGATCTCCATGCTCGCCTGCGCGCGACTGGGCCTGACCCACTCGGTCGTGTTCGCCGGATTCTCCTCGGGCGCACTGCGTTCCCGCGTCGACGACGCCCAGGCCAAACTCGTCATCACCACCGACGGCCAGTACCGTCGCGGTAAGCCCGCACCGCTGAAGACCGCCGTCGACGAGGCCCTCGGCACCGGCGACGACGCCGCGGAATCGGTCGAGAAGGTCCTCGTGGTGCGCCGCACCAACCACGACGAGAACCTGCCGTGGGTCGACGGCCGCGACGTCTGGTGGGAGGACACCGTCGCCGAGCAGTCCCCCGAGCACACCCCGGAGGCCTTCGACGCCGAACACCCGCTGTTTCTGCTCTACACCTCGGGCACGACCGGCAAACCCAAGGGCATCGTGCACTCCTCGGGCGGCTACCTCACCCAGGCGTCCTACACCTTCCACTACGTCTTCGACCACAAGGAAGGCCGCGACGTCTTCTGGTGCGGCGCTGACATCGGCTGGGTGACCGGCCACTCCTACCTGGTGTACGGCCCGCTGTCCAACGGCGCGACCGAGGTCGTCTACGAGGGCACCCCCAACTCCCCCAACGAGCACCGCCACTTCGAGATCATCGAAAAATACGGCGTCACCATCTATTACATCGCGCCGACACTGATCCGCACCTTCATGAAGTGGGGCCGGGAGATCCCCGACGCCCACGACCTGAGCTCGGTGCGACTGCTCGGCAGCGTCGGCGAACCGATCAACCCCGAGGCGTGGAAGTGGTACCGCGAGGTCATCGGCGGCAACTCCGCGCCGATCGTCGACACCTGGTGGCAGACCGAGACCGGCGCGATCATGATCAGCCCGCTGCCCGGGGTGACCGTCACCAAACCCGGCTCGGCGATGGCACCGCTGCCTGGTATCTCGGCGACCATCGTCGACGACGACGCCAACCCGGTCGGCGCGGGCGAGCAGGGCTACCTCGTCCTCGACAAGCCGTGGCCGTCGATGCTGCGCGGGATCTGGGGCGACGACGAACGCTACCGCGAGACCTACTGGTCCCGCTTCGCCGAACACGGCTGGTACTTCGCCGGCGACGGCGCCCGCTACGACGAGGACCACGCCCTGTGGGTGCTCGGCCGCGTCGACGACGTCATGAACGTCTCCGGCCACCGGATCTCCACCGCCGAGGTCGAATCCGCCCTCGTCGGGCACTCCGGCGTCGCCGAAGCCGCGGTCATCGGCGCCGCCGACGAGACCACCGGCCAGGGCATCGTCGCCTTCGTCATCCTGCGCGAGGGCATCGAGAACACCGGCGACGAGCTGATCGCCGAACTGCGCCAACAGGTGTCGATCGAGATCTCCCCCATCGCCAAACCCCGCGAGATCAACGTCGTACCCGAACTCCCCAAGACACGCTCGGGCAAGATCATGCGCCGCCTGCTCAAGGACGTCGCCGAGGGACGCGAACTCGGCGACACCTCCACCCTCGTCGACCCCTCGGTCTTCGAGGCGATCCGCGCGAAGAAGGCCTGATCGGGCCGGAGTTGGCCCGCGGCGAGACACGCCCTGAATGCGCCACCGGGTGCCCCAACCCGGTGGCGCATCTCGTGTGTCGGTACCCGCCCGCGAGTCGATGACGAGGCCGCGCCCGCGGGCGGCACTGACCACCTCGATCGGCCGACATGGCAACATATGCCCCACACCCCAGATACGGAGGATGCTGTGAGCCGAAACGAGAACGGCCGGTCTGCACCAGGAGGACGTCCGGTCCCCTCGATCCCCCTGTCCGACGCCGACCTCGGGCCCAAGGGCGAACCGAGCATCGGCAACCTGGTCAAGGACGCGACCGCGAGCATGTCCACGCTCGTCCGTTCCGAGGTGGCGCTGGCCAAGTCCGAGCTGGTCGATGAGGCCAAGAAGGCCGGAGCCGGCACCGGCGCGCTCGCCGTGGCCGGGGTGACCGCACTGTATGCGAGTTTCTTCTTTTTCTTCTTCCTCGCCGAACTCCTCAGCGAGTGGCTGCCCCGCTGGGCGGCGTTCCTCATCGTGTTCGCACTGCTGGTCGTCATCACCATCGTGGTCGCGATCGCCGGCTACCTCTTCTTCAAGAAGATCCGCGGACCGAAGAGGACCATCGAGACCGTCAAGGAGATCCCGTCGGTGCTGCCCAAGTCGGGCCCGCCGGCCGCGGATCGTTCCAAGATCGCGGTGCCCGACGACACTGCCGCCGCGACCGTGTCGGCCACGGCCGAGCATCCACGGATCCCGCCCGCCCGCGAGGGCTGAGCAATGGCCGCGCCCGACCCGTCGAGCGTTCGGCTCCCCGGCGTCTGGCGGCACCTCGACGTCCGCGCGAACGGCCTGCGTTTTCACGCCGTCGAGGTCGACGAGCCGATCGCGGATCGGCCACTGGTGTTGCTGCTGCACGGTTTTGGCGAGTTCTGGTGGAGTTGGCGTCATCAGCTGACCGCGTTGACCGAAGCCGGTCATCGGGCGGTGGCGGTCGACCTGCGCGGATACGGCGACACCGACAAACCGCCGCGCGGCTATGACGGGTGGACACTGGCCGGTGACACCAACGGCCTCGTCCGCGCACTCGGGCACACCGACGCCACCCTGGTCGGGCACGCCGACGGCGGTCTGGTCTGCTGGGCGACGGCCACCCTGCACCCCCGCGCGGTGTCCCGCATCGCGGTGATCGCCTCACCGCACCCCCGTTCCCTGCGCCACGACGTGTTGCTGCGCGGACCGCAACGCACCGCGTTCCTCCCGAACTTCCTGCGCAATCAGCTCCCCCGGTCGGCCGAGGCGCGCCTGACCCGCCGCGACGGCGCCTTCATCGCTCGTTATTTCGATCAGCGCGCGGGCAGCGCATGGCGCGGCACCGACGACTACGCGCAGACCATCGGTCTCAACCGCTCGGCCATCCAGATTCCCTACGTGGCGCATTCGAGTCTGGAATACCAGCGCTGGGCCTTCCGGTCGCAGTTCCGCCCCGACGGCATCCGGTTCATGCGTCTCATGCACCGCAGACTGCACATCCCGGCGATGGCGCTGCGCGGTGCCGACGATCCCTACATCACCGACCATGCGATGCGCGAGAGCCGCGAGTGGGTGGACCATCTCGACGTCCGGGAGATCCCCGCCAGCGGGCACTTCGCGCATCAGGAACAGCCGGACGCGGTCAACGCGGCGCTGCTCGAGCTGCTGGGTTCCTGAGCCCGGCCTCACCGCCGGCCACCGATTACCTGCTGCCGGGATCACCCGGGCCGGCGGTGTGGTCGCGATGTCCGTGTGTGCGCCGTCGTTCTTTCATCCGCGCCTCGTGGACGTGACGCACCCCGCCGGTCAGTTCCGCACGCACCCGCGCCTCGGTGTCGGTGAACGCGGCGTGGTAGCCGTCGTCGAATTCCTCGACGATCTGGAAGGTCCAGCGCCCCTCGATCACGTTGCGGCCCACCATCTCCGTCTCGATCCGATCGGCCAGCTCGGTGTAACCGGCATCGCGCATCTCGGCGACCGCCTCCCCGAGCAGGGCGTCGGCGTGCCCGATGAGCTGGTGGAAGCCGTACAGATGCCCACGCGCCCGTTCGATGTATTCCAGTGCCTCCGTGACCTTTCCGGCCATCTCGGCGGTGTGGTCGTCGACGGCGCTCGGGTCGGGGGACTCGCCTGAGTCAGTCATTCGCGCACACACGCCCCGGTCGACACCCGTCCGTAGCGACCCTGGGCGCGGGCGAGGTCCTGCTGTACGAGAGCGGCGGTGAGGACGTAGCCGGTCTCGTCGGCGGCATTCTCCGACGTCGCGAACACCACGCCGAGAACATCGCCGGCCGAATTGAGCATCGGCCCACCGGAATTGCCCTGCCGGATGACGCCGCGCACCGTATACACCTCGCGGGTGACCTGGCGGTTGCGGTAGATGTTGGCGGTCGGCAACTCACGCATGTCACGCACCCGCACCGCAGTGGCCTGGAACGGACCGGCCTGCGGATACCCCAGGACGATGGCGTCGTCCCCGGTGGACGCGGTACTCGAGGCAAACCGCAACGGCCGCGCGTCGATGCCGTCGACCCGCAGGATCGCCACGTCGTTGACGCTGTCGAAGAGCACGACGTCGGCGTCGTAGGAGGTCCCGTCGGACTGCTGGGCCTGCAGGGTCGAGGTCCCGGCGACGACGTGCGCGTTGGTCATGATCAGGTCCGGGCCGACGACGAAGCCGCTGCCCTCGAGGGCCTGCTGACAGTTGGGTGCCTCGCCCTCGATCTTGACCACACTCGGCTTGGTCTGCGCGACGACCGGCAGGCGCAGCAGCGCCGGGTCGGGTGGTGCGACCTGGCCGGCGTTGGTGGTGGGGATGACGCCGTCGAGTTTGGAATCCTCGAGCAGTCGGCGGAACTCGTCGACCGGCTTCGCGGCCAGCCACCCCGGCGCCGCGTCGTCGACCGCGCCGAGCACCTTGGAGCCGTCGACGGCCTTGGTCAGCGCCTGCGAATGCGAACTCGCCAGCAGCGTGCCGATCAACCACATCGCCACCAGCGCCGCGAGGGCCTGCAACACCAGTCCGACGCCGCTGTCGATGGCCCGCAGTTCCGGCGACCGGATGCCGCCGCGGGCGGCGTGACCGAGGATCATGCCGGCGATCTCGCCGATCACCACCAGCGCGACCAGCACCCCGACGGCCGCCACCAGCTGCATCGTCGGATCGTCGATCCGGGAGATCACATGCGGCACCAGCAGAATGCCCGCGAAGGCACCGAGGAGCACACCGAGCACGGCCAGCGCGGAGGCCACCGCACCCTGCCGGAATCCGCTGATCGCGGCGATCAGGGCGATCGCGACGACGACGATGTCGACCCACGTCGAACCGCTCATCGGCTGCCCCGGCCGTCGGGGTCGCGCAGATGGTCGGGGTGGACCGCGCGGAAACCGGATTCCTGCCGGTTGCCGGCGCGTCGGATCATCTCGTCGAGCGGACGGACGTCGTCGGTGTCCCAGGCCGGCCCCCACCCGGCGGCGTCGCTGATCGCCGCGATCAGCCCGCCGGTGAACCCCCAGACGAGCAGTCCGTCGACGAAGAATGCGGGTCCCTGATAGGCGCGGGCACCGAGGACCGACCGGCGGACCTGGAAACGGTTCTCCGGGGCCAGGAGCTCACGCATGCTGACACGCGCGACGCGGGCGGTCTCGCCTTCGTCGACGACACGCACCTCACCGGGTTCGCGCCAGTGGGCGATGACCGGTACGACGTCGAAACCCGAGGGCGGGACCGGGAAGCTGGGCAGGGTGGCCAGCACGTCGACGCCCTCGGTCGCCAGGCCGGTTTCCTCGTCGGCCTCCCGCAGCGCGGTCCCGACGGGATAGTCGTCACCGGGGTCGTAGCCGCCGCCGGGGAAGGCGACCTGTCCGCTGTGTTGACGCAGGGTCGACGCACGTTCGGTGAGCAGGACCTCGGCATCGGCGGGCAGCCCACCGGGATAGTCGGGGTCGGCGTCGAAGGACCCCGAGAACAACACCAGCACCGCAGCAGCACGCCGATCCCGGTTGAACATCGCCGCCCACCGGGTGCGGTCACCACCACGATTGAGCACGATCTCGGTGACGGCGCCGACGTCGTCGGTGAGCCGGTGCAGCCAGGTCGGGATCTGTTCGCGCGCCACCAGTGGGCCGATGTGCGGCGCGGGGATCGGCGTCGAATCACTCGTGCTCACGTGGTGACCCCGGTCGCCACGCGTACCTGGTCGGCGATCTGCTGTGGGTTCTCGAAGACCATCGGCGCGACCTTCGCGACGGAACCGTCGGCGCGCAGGATGATCGTCGACGGGAACACGCGGGGAGCCTGCAGTGCGGCCGCGACCTGCCCGTCGGTGTCGAGGACGACGGGCAGATGCACCCCCAGCTCCGAGAGGAAGCGCAGTACCAGGTACGGACTGCCCGCGCCCTCACGCGCGTGAACGGTCAGTACCGTCACCGCCGACCCGGCCCGCTCGGCGTAGTCGGCGAGCACGGGCAGCTCGGCGCGGCACGGCTGACACCACACCGCCCACATATTGATGATCAGTGGTTTGCCGACGGTCCCGGCGCCGAGGTCGTAGCTCGCCCCGGTCGACAGGCACGGCGCCCGCACCCCGGCCAGCACTGTGGCAGCAGTCGACGCAGGGCCGCCGACCTGCGGACACGGTGCGATCGCGGCGTCGGCGCGAGCCTGGGCCAACTGCGCATCATCGACCTGCACATCGGTGGCCGAGGCGGCGCCGGACGGACGGACCTGCTGGGCGTCGTCGCCCGTCGAGGAGTCCCCCCGCGGCCAGATCGCGACGACGAGGGCGATCACGACGACGAAGAACACCAGCGTCCATCGCGCAGCCGGGGGAAAACGAGAGCCCCGCCGGCGATCCGGCGGGGTCGGCTTCTCCACGGGGGGCAGATTGTCGGTGGTCACGAAGTGATCCCCGCCAACGCCAGCAGGTGATCGGTCTCGGGCCCCTTCACCAGGGCCGCAGCCGCCGACTTGTCCATCGGCCCGGTTCCGACCGACGGGCAGTCCTTGGCCAGGATGCACACCCCGCACGCCGGTTTTCGCGCGTGGCAGACGCGACGGCCGTGGAAGATCACCCGGTGGGACAGATCGGTCCACTCCTTGCGCTCGATGAGTTCGCCGACGGCGTGCTCGACCTTGACCGGGTCGGTGTCCTCGGTCCACTCCCAGCGCCGGACCAGACGACCGAAGTGGGTGTCGACGGTGATTCCGGGAACCCCGAAAGCATTGCCCAACACCACATTCGCGGTCTTACGGCCGAATCCGGGCAGCGACACCAGCTCGGGCAGGGTATGCGGCACCTCGCCGTCGAACCGCTCCACGAGTGCCTGGCCGAGCCCGATGAGCGAGTTGGTCTTGTTCCGGTAGAAACCGGTGGGGCGGATCAATTCCTCGAGTTCGGTGCGGTCGGCCTGCGCGTAATCCAGCGCGGTGCGGTAGCGGGCGAAAACCGCCGGGGTGGTTTGGTTCACGCGGACGTCGGTGCATTGCGCCGACAAGATGGTGGCCACCGACAATTCCAGCGGGGTGGTGAAATCGAGCTCGCAGTACACGTGCGGAAAAGCCACCTTCAGCGTGCGATTCATCCGGCGGGCGCGACGAACCAACCCGAGATGGGTTTCGGCCTTCTTGGTGCCCGAACCACCCGTCCCCGACCTCGGCTGGGTTGCCGATGCAGCCTTCGGCTGGGCTTTCGATGCAGCCGTCTTGCGCGCGCTCACCCGACCAGGTTAGCGATGCGCGGTGGCGTGGGGCGCGGTGCGGCGCCCTGTGTTGCCGATGTCAACCAGCGGCGCGCTTTGGTCACAACTGGGTTACCGCGGCCGTTCTGGTTGGGAGTCACGAGCCCGATTGTGTTTACTTGTGGCCATGCAAGGACTAGCCGTACTGCTGTTCCCGGCCGTACTGATGCTCTTCGCCCTCGGCATGGAGAAGGTCCAGTCCTGGACAGATCGCGTCACCGTGAACCGCGACAACGTCGAGGAATTCCTGTCGGCGGCCGAATCCGAGGACGTCGACACCCTGGCCCGCGAGGGCATGCCGGCCGCGCTGGACGAGTTGCGCAATCGTCGGGCCGGCTGACCGCGTCCACACCACCCGGCGCCGCTCGTCCGATCACGTCGGCATGCGCTTCTGCCCGGTAGTCGTCGGCCGCCGATGTTCGCCCTGAGCAGACACGCCACCCATTACAACGCCGGTGACCCATTCAACACATATGCTGGGGGCGAGAGTAGCGTTGCAGCGGGTGTGCCAGTGGAGCACAACCGAGATCATGAGTGAGAAGGGACTCCTTGGTGGAGGAAGTACTGGCGCGGGCAGGCATTTTTCAGGGCGTCGAGCCCTCTGCCGTAGCGGCACTGACCAAGCAGCTTCAGCCTGTCGACTTTCCGCGGGGACATGTCATCTTCCACGAGGGCGAACCCGGTGATCGGCTGTACATCATCCTGTCCGGCAAGGTGAAGGTCGGCCGCCGGTCACCCGACGGTCGCGAGAACCTGCTGACGATCATGGGTCCGTCGGACATGTTCGGTGAACTGTCCATCTTCGATCCCGGTCCGCGCACCAGCTCGGCGACGACGGTAACCGAGGTTCGCGCGGTCTCGATGGATCGGGATGCGTTGCGCGCCTGGATCAAGGACCGCCCGGAGATCGCCGAACAGCTCCTGCGCGTGTTGGCCCGACGTCTGCGTCGTACCAACAACAACCTCGCCGACCTGATCTTCACCGATGTGCCCGGACGTGTGGCCAAGCAGCTGCTGCAGCTGGCCCAGCGCTTCGGCACCCAGGAGGGCGGCTCGCTGCGCGTCACCCACGACCTCACGCAGGAAGAGATCGCCCAGCTCGTCGGGGCCTCGCGCGAGACCGTCAACAAGGCGCTCGCCGACTTCGCCCAGCGCGGCTGGCTGCGCCTGGAGGGCAAGAGCGTGCTGATCGCCGACTCCGAGCGACTCGCCCGCCGCGCCCGCTGACCTCAGCTCGACGTTCTTCCCCCACTTTTTCGTTCTTCCCCCGACAATTTCCCGGGGACGAACGAAAGAGTGGGGGAAGAATTGTTTTCGCCCCCAAGTCACAGCTGACGCAGATACTCCAGCTGCGCCTTCACCGACATCCGCGCCGCGGGCCACAGCTTCTTGTCGACGTCGGCGTAGACCTTGCGGACCACCTTCATCGGTTTGGCCTTCTTGGCCGAGACACCCATCTCGTCGAGAGCGGCCTGGATCTGGTCGATCCGTTCCTCACGGTGCGCCTTGTAGAAGCGCGCGACGGGTTCGAGCGTCGGATGGTCGGGTCCGTGCGCCGGCAGCAGCGCGGCCTCGGCACCGTCGACGATCAACCGGTTCAGCGAACCCATGTAATCGAGCAGACTGCCGTCGGACGGATCGATGACGGTGGTCCCGCTGCCCAGGATCGTGTCGCCGGTGAGGATCGCGCGCTGCCCGTCGTGCTCGACGAGATAGCTGACGGAGTCGCCGGTGTGGCCGGGCGTGAACAACACCGTGATGCGCAGACCGGCGATCTCGATGACCTCGCGATCACGCAGGGGTGCGGCGTCGCGGCAGTGCGACCGCAGGCGGGCACGGGTCGGGGCACCGGTCCGCTTGGCCAGGGCGTCGATGGCCCCAGTGTGGTCGAAGTGCCGGTGGGTGATCAGGGTCAGCGCGATACCCGGTTGCGCCGCAACCTTTTTCACGTGCTTCTTGTGGCGCGGCGGCCCAGGGTCGACGACGACGCATTCCGTGCTACCCGGCGCCCGCAGAATCCACGTGTTGGTGCCGTCGAGTTCCATCACGCCGGGGTTGTCGCACAACAACACCGACGCGAACGGCGTCACCTCGCGCAGTACCCCGTAGGCGGGATGCACGGGGTCGGCGGCGGCAGCAGCGTCGTCGGGAACCTCGCCGGCTCGGGACTGGTCGTCGGGGGCGCTCATGGGGCCAGGGTAATGCCGCGGCGACACCGCGCGAGAGTCAGGCTCATCCGGTGATGAGGTCGTAGGACAGCTTGGCCACCATGACCACCACGACGACGAGCAGCACCCACCGCACGAACCGGCTGCCCCGGCCCAGCGCCATGTGTGCGCCGACCTGCGCGCCGACGACATTGCCCACCGCCAACGCCAATCCGAGCAACCACAACACATGGCCCTGCGCGGCGAACACTGCGAGCGCCCCGAGATTGGTTCCGGTGTTGATCACCTTCGCCGTCGCCGAACTCTGCACGAAATCCGTACCCACCAACGCCGTCAGCGTGATGATCAGGAAGGTTCCGGTGCCCGGACCCATCAGACCGTCGTAGAAGGCCACCACGATCCCGGCGATCACCAGCCCGCACACCACCGACGTCCGGGAGCGCGTCCGCGCGACACCCGATCCGAACCCGGGATTGAGCGCGACGAACAACCCCACGGCCACCAGCATCACCAGGACGATGGGTGTGAAGACGTCGGTGGGCAACCGACTCGCCACAAACGCTCCCGCACCGGAACAGACTGCGGCACAGGCGAACACCGGCGCCAGACGACGGAAATCCAACGACACCGTGCGTGAATAGCGCCACGCCGCGGACGCGGTACCGATGACTGCGGCCAGCTTGTTGGTCGCCAGTGCCGACGCCGGAACGATCCCGGGCGCACCGATCAACAGAGCCGGGATGAGGATCAGACCACCCCCACCCACCACGGCATCGACCCATCCCGCGGCCACCGCGGCGACGATCAGCGCCGCGACGACCTCAGCACTCAAGCGTCAGCGACCTCGGACACACTTCACCGGTCTCCGACCTCGGTGACATTCACCGGTCTCCGACCTCGACCACGAGTTCGACCTCCACCGGCGCCCCCAACGGCAACTCGGTGACCCCGACCGCGGAGCGGGCATGCACGCCTGCCTCCCCGAAGATCTCGCCGAGCAGGTCCGACGCACCATTGAGGACACCCGGTTGCCCGGTAAAGCCCGGCGCCGATGCGACGAACCCGGTCACCTTGACCACGCGCACAATCGAATCCAGCCCGACGAGTCCGTTGATCGCGGCCAACGCGTTGATGGTGCACTGTCGTGCGGCCGCCGTCGCCTCGTCGGGTTTGACGACACCCTCCGCGCCGGTGCAGACCTTGCCGTGGATCGACAGCTCACCGTTGACGAAGGGCAACTGCCCCGAGGTGTAGACCAGATTCCCCGACCGGACCGCCGGGACGTAATTGGCGACCGGGGTGGGGGCCGTCGGCAGCTCGATACCCAGCTCGTCGAGCCGTTGTGTCCAGGTGCTCATGGCCTCAGCCCTTCGGCCGCTTGAGGTAGGCGACGTGCTGCTCTCCGGTGGGGCCGGGCAGCACGCTGACCAGCTCCCAGCCGTCGGCGCCCCACTGATCGAGAATCTGTTTGGTGGCGTGGGTCAGCAGCGGAACCGTCACGTATTCCCAGGCGGTGACATCACTCATGGCCCCAAGCCTAGGGCATCGGGGCGGCGTGCCCGCAGGCACGATCGGGCGAAATGACCTGACCGGAGTGACCCTGGACGACGACTGAGTCGATATGGTGAATCCGTGGTGTACGACACGCCCGGGGGCGACCAGACATCCAGTGGTCGGCAGAGCCGACCCCGACCTGACGGGGTCGCAGCGATTCTCGACGACGAGGAGGCGGTGACCGCACCGAACATCTGGCCGGACTCGGCCGCCAAAGCACGTCTGCACTTCGTCTCGGGTAAGGGCGGCACCGGCAAGACCACCGTCGCCGGCGCGCTCTCGCTGGCCCTGGCTGCCGCGGGAAAGCGCGTCCTGCTCGTCGAATGCGAGGGGCGCCAAGGCATCGCGCAACTCTTCGACCTGCCGCCGCTACCGCCGACCGACACCCGCATCGCCACCGCCGAGGGCGGCGGCGAGGTGTGGGCGCTGGCCCTCGACATCGAGCATGCGCTGCTGGAATACCTCGACATGTTCTACAACCTGGGCTTCGCCGGCCGGGCGATGAAGCGGATCGGCGCGATCGACTTCGTCACCACGGTCGCCCCGGGGCTGCGTGACGTCCTGATCACCGGAAAGATCAAGGAACGCATCATCGCAACCAACAAGAAGGGCGTGCGGCTCTACGACGCCGTCGTCGTCGACTCCCCGCCCACCGGCCGGATCGGGAGCTTCCTCGACGTCACCAAGGCGATGGCCGACCTCGCCAAGACCGGCCCGATCCGCAACCAGAGCGAGGGGGTGGCGCGATTGCTGCACTCGGAGGAGACCGCGATCCACCTCGTCACCCTCCTCGAGGCGATGCCGATCACCGAGACCATCGAGGCCGTCGAGGAATTGCGCGGCAAGAACCTGCGCGTCGGCAGCCTGATCATCAACCGGGTGAACCCGATGCACCTGCCGCCCGACGAGATCGACGACATCGCCGAGGGCAACGTCGACGCACAGCGGGTCGCGGCCGGGCTCGCCGACGCCGGCATCGAGGCGAGCGAGGCCGATTTCGCCGGGTTGCTCACCGAGACGATCGAACACGCCTCGCGGCTGCAGGCGCAGCAGGTGGCCAAGGCCCAACTCGACGAGGTGGAGGTCCCGACGCTGGAACTACCCACCCTCGGCGACGGGATGGACCTCGGCGGCCTCTACGAACTGGCCAATCTGCTGCAGAAAGCGGGTGCCTGATGCCCCTCGACCTGAAGATGGGCTCGGTGCTCGCCGACCCGGAGACGCGCGTGGTCATCTGCTGCGGCGCCGGTGGCGTCGGCAAGACGACGACCGCCGCGGCGATGGCCCTACACGCCGCCGAACACGGCCGCACCGTCGCGGTGCTCACCATAGACCCGGCCAAGCGGCTCGCGCAGTCGTTGGGCATGAGTGAGCTGACCAACGATCCACAACCGGTGGCCATCGATGGGACCGGCTCGCTCGACGCGATGATGCTCGACATGCGCCGCACCTTCGACGAGATGGTGCAGGAGTACTCCACGCCCGAGCGCGCCGCGGCCATCATGGAGAACTCCTTTTACCAGACTGTCGCCGAATCCTTTTCCGGCACACAGGAATACATGGCGATGGAGAAGCTCGGCAAGCTGCTGGAGACCAACCGGTGGGACCTGATCATCGTCGACACCCCACCGTCGCGCAACGCCCTGGACTTCCTCGACGCACCGCAGCGCCTCGGGTCGTTCCTGTCCGGTCGGCTGATGAAGGTGCTCGTCGGCGGCGGCCGCGGCGTCGGCCGCATGGTCACCGGCGCGATGAGCCTGGCGATGCGCGGGGTCTCCACCATCATCGGCGGTGAGATGCTGCGCGACGTCGCGACGTTCGTGCAGTCACTCGACTCGATGTTCGGCGGCTTCCAGGACCGCGCGCTCAAGACCTATGAACTGCTCAAACAGCCCGGTACCCGCTTCGCGGTGGTCGCCGCGGCCGAGCCCGACGCCCTGCGGGAGGCGGCTTTCTTCGTCGATCGCCTCTCCGAGGAGTCGATGCCGCTGGCCGGGCTCATCCTCAATCGCACCCACCCGAACCTCACCGGCATCCCCGAAGAGGTCGCGCGGGTGGCCGTGGACAAGGCCGACGACGACCTGACGCGCGGCGTGCTGCTGGTGCACGCGGAGCGTGCCGCGACGGCCAAACGGGAGGTCCACCTGCTGGGGCGGTTCACCTCTGCGCATCCGACGGTGCCGATCGTCGGAGTCCCGTCGTTACCGTTCGAGGTGGCCGACCGCGTCGCCCTGCGCGCGGTCGCCGAGCAGATCACCGGTCGGGGCTGACCTCGATCCGCCTGGGACACCGATGGATCGCCGCCGCGTACTGACGATCCTGGTGGATCGCATCGCGATCGAGGACGGGCAGATTCCCCCACCCGCGATCGGGGAGGTCGTCGAATTCCCCCTGCGGTTCTGGGAGTACTCGACGAGCGAGACCGGGACCGATCAGCACGACGCGATGACCATCCGCGCCCGGCTCGAACCGTCCGGTCGCCCACCACATCGGCGGGGTGTCATCGACGAGACCGCGGCCACCGATAACGCCGGGCAACACGACCTCTGGTGGAGTGGACTGCTGCGCGGCGACGGCTGGACCGCGTCGTGGGAGGGACAACGGCCGCGGACCGGACAGGTGGAACTGACCGGCACCTTTCACGGCGTCATGGGGATCGACGCAGAGGGGTCGGTGCGCGGGCGCGTGACCCGGGTGCAGGTCGTCTCGCACTCGTGGCAGCGGGTTCCGCCGCCACGCCGATGGAGCCTGACTCCGGGGCGCCGGCCAACCTATCGCGAGGTCGACCGCGCGCCGAGATTCTTCACCGACGACCGGTTCGACGCCGACTGCCCGTCACCGACCGACGTCGACACCGGCGCGCTGATCGATCTCGATCTCGACGACGCCGGACCGTATCCACTGCGTCCGCCGGCAGTGATTGCCGAGGTGTCCGCTGCCGGCGACGACCTGTGGGCGCTGGATGCGGTTCTGCCGCTGGCGTTTCGGATCGACTCCGACCACCGGGCAAGCGAGTATCTGTTTCCCGGCCCGGTGCGATACGGGCGGTCGGTGTGGGCGACGCCCACCGGATGCTGGATCGGCGGCCCCGACGGAACCCACCGCCTGACGCCGGGAGAGCCTGCACGGACCGTCGACGACACCCCGGTCGTCGCGGGAGCCGTTGTGGGCGAACACTTTCTGGCCTGCGGTGGCGCGGGTCGGTGGAGCATCCACGGTCCCGGCGGGGAATCACGCAGCGTCGAGGTCCCCACCGCCGTGGTCACCGCGGCGATCGCCGACGGCGACTCGTTCGTCGTCCTGCTGCATTCACCGAGCCCGCGCACCGACGGTGTGGTGTTGGTGCGCGTCGGCCTCGACGGCGCAATGGATGTGGGCGATCCGGTGATCCTCGACGACCACCACGACCGACCCTCGCTGCTCACCTCCCCACTCGGGATCGCCTGTTACGACAGCGTCGTCACCCTGGCACCGACTCTCGAAGCGACTGACACACAGCATGTTCCACGGCGATTCTTCTACGCCGGGACCGTCGGCGACGGGCTGTGGACCCTCGGTCACCCGCCGGACGGAACGGCGCGGTCGGGGTGGTGGCCGCTACCCGGACCCGCCGAGTACGACCACGACCGCGGCCGGTTCTGGTTGCTCACCGTCCTCGACCGGGACGGTCTCACGCCGACACTCAGCACCCCGGTGCTCTCGTCCACCGTGTCGGTCGCACGCACCGACGACGGGACGCTCTGGGTGGCGGCCGGCGGGGTGCTGCAGATCCTGCGGCCGGGGACCATGCAGTGGCCGGAGCCGGTCGACCTCGGCCCGCTGTGAATCTCGGCCTGCAGTGAATGGTGCGTCCCGATCGGCCCTGTTCCTCAACACGACACTGTCCCCCGAACGGACCACACCCCCGGACACGACATCACCGGCGGGACACTCCCGCCGGTGATGTGAGTTTGTGGGTCCGGGTCAGCCCGCGACGCGCTGGCGGCGACGCTGCGCCTCGAAAAACGCCGACCACGAGGTGACCTCGGGATGCTGACGCAACAGCGCCCGACGCTGGCGTTCGGTCATGCCGCCCCACACCCCGAATTCGACGCGGTTGTCGAGAGCGTCGGCGCCGCACTGCAACTGCACCGGGCAGTGCCGGCAGATCGTGGCGGCCTTGCGCTGCGCTGCGCCCCGCACGAACAGGTCATCCGGGTTCTCTCCGCGGCACCGCGCCTGCGACACCCAGGTCAACCGCGCCTCGTCTGCCGATACTGCCGCTGTTGCCATCGTTATCGCCCCTGTCTGTCGTTGTCTGCGATGACCACGTCACCGCACTGCGACTGCAACCCGCTTGCTCACCTAGACAATTGATCGAGTTTGATATCTCTAACACTCTGCCGCATCGGCTGTTAAGTGAGTCACATTCTGCCCTCAATCTAGGGATCTGTGCATGCGACCGCAACCCCTGAGGCCGAAAAACTGGCACAACCGTGCAGACTCTCGGCGAAACACCTGGTCATCGCCACCGACCCCGCCGGTGCCATGCGCGGCGACGCGGGCTGCGGGGGTGTTGAGGAAATCACACGTATTCTGTCGGGGTGCCGATCTCGAAGAAGCTTGGGCCGCTCGCTGCCGCGTGCGTGCTGGCCGGCGTGCTCGTCGCCGGACTCCTGTATCCGGTCGCCAGCGGGGTGGGACTGGTGTCCAACAGAGCCGCTTCGGCTGTCGAGAACGTCTCGTCGGAATTGCTCAACGGCACCCTGCCCCAGGTCTCGACGATGACCGACGCAGCAGGCAACCCGATCGCGCTGCTGTTCGACCAATACCGCTACGAGGTCGGCTACAACGACATCTCGCCCGACATGGTCGCCGCGATCATCTCCATCGAGGACCGACGCTTCCTCGAACACGACGGCGTCGACTGGAAGGGCACCATCCGCGCCGCGCTGAAGAACTCGTCCTCGGGTGAGGTCCAGCAGGGCGCGTCGACGCTGGATCAGCAGTACATCAAGAACTATCAACTCCTCGTGCTCGCGCGGACCGAGGCCGATCGGGAGGCGGCCACCGAGACCACCCCGGCACGCAAGCTGCGTGAGGTCCGGATGGCGCTGACGATGGAGCAGTCGCTCACCGAGCAGGCCAAACGCAAGGGCCTCTCCGACGCCGCGGCCAAGCAGGAGGCCAAGAAGCAGATCGTCACGCGCTATCTCAACGTGGTGCCGTTCGGCAACAACGCCTACGGCATCGAGGCCGCGTCGCAGGTGTATTTCAACAAGCACGCCAAGGACCTCACCGTCGAGCAGGCCGCATTGCTCGCGGGCATGGTGCAGTCGAGCAGCGCGCTCAACCCGTACACCAATCCGCAGGCTGCGCTGGCACGACGCAACACCGTGCTCGACACGATGATCCAGAACTTCCCCAACCGCCGCGACGAGCTGACCGCGGCCAAGGCCAAGCCGCTCGGGGTGGTCCCCAATCCCAACATCCCCACCCAGGGGTGCATCGGCGCCGGCAACAACGGATTCTTCTGCGACTACGCGCTGCAGTTCCTCGCCGCCAACGGCATCTCCCGCGACTCGGTGATGCGCAGCGGATACATCATCAAGACCACCCTCGACCCCGACGTGCAGCGTTCGGTCGAGCGTGCGGTGCAGACGCAGGCCGATCCGCACGCCGACGGCGTCGCGAGCGTGATGAGCGCGATCCGGCCGGGCACCACGTCGCACCCCGTGCTGGCGATGGCGTCGAGCCGCGACTACGGGCTCAATCAGAATGCCGACCAAACCGTGCAGCCGCAGCCGTTCTCGCTGGTCGGTGACGGTGCGGGCTCGGTCTTCAAGGTCTTCACGACGGCCGCGGCGATGGAGCAGGGTCTCGGCACCGGCTCCAACATCCCGGTCCCGTCGACACTGGCCGTGCAGGGCATGGGAAGCAGCGGCGGCTCCAACGGATGTCCTGCCGACAGCTACTGCGTCAAGAACGACGGCCGCTATCCGGCGTCGATGTCGGTCTCCCAGGCGCTGGCCCAGTCACCGAACACCGCCTTCGTCAAGCTGCTGCAGCAGACCGGGGTGAAGCCAACCGTCGACATGGCCGTGCGCCTGGGGCTGCGCTCCTACAACACGCCGGGCACCTCCGGTGACGGCGACAAGTCGATCGCCCAGTACGTCAAGGACGGCAATTTCGGTTCGTTCACCCTCGGCCCCTTCCCGGTCAACGGACTCGAGCTGTCGAATGTGGCGGCCACCCTGTCCTCGGGCGGGGTGTGGTGCCCGCCCAACCCGATCGGCTCGATCAGCACCATCAAGCGCGACGAGAACAGCAACGCGGTGCCCGGCCCCGACGGCGCACCGGTATTGACCACGGTGCCGTTCAACGCACCGGGATGTGACCGCGTCGTCGAGCAGGGTCTGGCCAACACCCTGGCCAATGCGATGAGCTTCGACGACCGAGGCGGGGGCACCTCGGCGGCGGCCGCCGGCTCGACCGGCTGGAACCTGCCGGTGTCGGCGAAGACCGGTACCACCGAGGCGCACCGCTCGGCGGCGTTCCTCGGCTTCACCAACAACATCGCCGGGTCGGTCTACGTCTACAGCGACGGTCCCAACCCGGAGGGCATCTGCACCAGCCCGCTGCGGTCCTGCTACGACGGCAACCTCTACGGCGGATACGAGCCGGCACGCACCTGGTATTCGGCGGTCCTGCCGGTCGCGAACAAGTTCGGGCCGACGAGCCTGCCACCGCAGGATCCGCAGTACGTGTCCGGCAACAGTCGCGGACGGGTCCCCGACGTCACCGGTCTGACCGCCAGCGACGCGACCGCCCGGCTGCAGGCTGCCGGCTTCAAGGTCACCCAGCTCGAGATCGACTCCCCGCGCCCGCAGGGCACGGTGGTGTTCACCGCACCGTCGGACTCGGCGTTGCCGGGGAGCACGATCACGATCTACGTGAGCAACGGACGTCAGTCCGCGGGCGGCAGCAACGGCCCGACCCAGACGACGGTGCAGGTACCCGGCGTCGGGCCGGTGGTGATCGATCTGCCCGGCTGAGGTCGAGTCGCCGGACGGGTTGTCCGTCACGACCCTGACGCGTGCCCTCGGGCGGCGCGTATCCTGAGGAAATGTCCATCCTCGATTCGACCCGGTCCTGGCGCGTGGACGGCCTTCTCCCCACGTCGACGGCAGCACGGACGCTTGCCGTCGGTGCGGGGGCGGCCGCTGCCGGACTGCTTTACTCGACGCTGATCGAGCGCAACGCATTCACCTTGCGTCACACCACGATGGCGGTGCTCGAACCCGGCGCCACCCCGTTGCGGGTCCTGCACATCAGCGACCTGCACATGATGCCCAACCAGCGACTCAAGCAGGCCTGGGTGTCCGAACTCGAAGCGCTCGAACCGGACCTGGTGATCAACACCGGCGACAACCTGGCGCATCCGCAGGCGGTGCCCGCGGTGATCCAGTCCCTCGGCGGATTGCTTTCGCGCCCCGGCCTTTTCGTGTTCGGGTCGAACGACTACTTCGGTCCGACACCGAAGAATCCGTTGAAATACTTCAAGACCGAACACAAGCGCACGCACGGCGATCCCCTGCCGTGGCAGGATCTGCGGGCCGCGTTCGTCGAGCGTGGCTGGCTCGACGCCACGCACTCGGTGCGCGAACTCGAGGTCAGCGGGGTGCGGGTGGTCGCGGCAGGTGTCGACGACCCGCACATCGAACGCGACCGCTACGACACCATCGCCGGACGGCCCAATCCGCTCGCCCAGTTGCGTCTGGGTCTGACGCATTCACCCGAACCACGGGTCCTCGACCGCTTCGCCGACGACGGATACGACCTCGTGCTCGCCGGGCACACCCACGGCGGCCAGCTGTGTCTGCCGCTCGTCGGTGCGCTCGTCACCAACTGCCACCTCGATCGCTCCCGGGTCAAGGGCGCCTCGGCCTGGGGGTCGACGATGAAGCTGCACGTCAGCGCAGGTCTGGGTACCTCGCCGTATGTGCCGGCACGGTTCTGCTGCCGGCCCGAGGCGAGTCTGCTCACCCTCACCCCGGTCTCTCACGGCGACGCCGAATTCGACGAGGACCACTCGCTGCCGCAGTTGGCCACCGACGCGCGCTGACGCGATGCCGGCAATGTCGACGCCTCCTCGCGTCCTGGCATTCGACACCTTCGGGACGGTCACCGACTGGCTCGGCGGTATCAGCGCCGCAGTGGCGCGTTCCGTGCCCGGGGTCGACGCGGTCGAGTTCGCGCGGCAGTGGCGAGCCCGCTACTCTCCCGCCATCGCTCGCGTCGAGGCCGGTGAGACCGGCTGGCGCGGACTCGACGACCTGCAGGCCGACACCCTGGCCGAGGTCGCCGCACAGTTCGGCGTCGCGATCGGCGCCGACCGTGCCGCCCACCTCGTGCACGCCTGGCGCGAGATCCCCGGGTGGCCGGACTCGGCGCGCGGCCTGGCTCGTCTGCGACGTCGATTCACGGTGTGCGCGTTGAGTAATGGGAGCGTCGCATTGCTCACCGAGATGGCCAAACGCAACGGCTTCGGCTGGGATTTCATCGGCGGCTCGGATCTGTGGCATCACTACAAGCCGGCGCCGCAGACCTATCTCGGGCTGGCCGGACTGATGGAAGCGCGGCCCCACGAGGTGATGATGGTCGCGACCCACCAATCCGATCTCGACGCCGCCCGCTCCCACGGGTTACGGTCGGCCTTCATCAAGCGTCCCCTCGAGTGGGGTGACCCTGCGCTCAAAGACGATTCGGGCTCGCCGGACAATGACCTTCACGCCCGAGACCTCGACGACCTGGCCGATCAGCTGGGGTGCTGAGGGGTGCACGCGCGTTTCATCCTTTTCGGGTGATGTGACCGGCGCCGTTCGCATGTGACGATCACGACGCAGTCACTCCCGAAAGGCTCGTGATGACGTCACCCGATTCTCACCATCACCCGGTCCGCCAGGGGTTCGCCGGCGGAGCCACGATCGGCGCCGCCGCACTCCTGCTCGTCGTCGGCATCATCGGTCTCGCCGAGGGCATTTCGGCCGTCGTCAAGGACGAGTTGTTCGTCGTCGGCCCGCAGTACGTCTACCAGCTCAACCTGACCACGTGGGGCTGGATCCACATCATCCTCGGCATCATCGCAATCCTCATCGCCTTCGGCATGTTCGTCGGCGCGACCTGGGCCCGCGTGAGCGCGGTGATCATCGCGTCGCTGTCGATCATCGCCAATTTCCTCTGGATTCCCTACTTCCCGTGGTGGTCGATCCTCATCATCGCCGTCGACCTCGTCGTGATCTGGGCGGTCTGTACCTGGCAGACCGACTGAGGCCATAGCACGGCGTCAATCCCCGAACGTCCCATGTCGTCCCGCGCCCTGCGCGAATCGTGTTGCCCCGGTGACGGTATCGGCCTGGATCGACTGCAGGCCGTGCAGGTATTCGTTGTGGATGCCGTCGGGTTCGGCCATGCCTTCCTGCTCGAGCGCCGAGAGCCGGTCGTGGCGAAGGCAGGTCTGCGGGAACGCGGCGAGTTCATGCGCCAGTTCCACCGCCCGCTCCAGGGACGTCCCGGACGGCACGAGCCGATTGACCAGCCCCATGTCGAAAGCTTCACGCGCCGGCACCGCGCGGCCGGTGAGAATGAGGTCCATCGCCCGACTCGACCCGATGAGATGCGGCAACCGGACGGTGCCGCCGTCGATGAGCGGTACTCCCCAGCGTCGGCAGAACACGCCGAGCACCGCGTCGTCGTCGGCGACCCGTAGATCGGCCCAGATCGCCAGTTCCAATCCGCCCGCGACCGCGTGTCCGGAGATGGCGGCGATCACCGGCTTGCCCAGTCGCAGTCGCGTCGGTCCCATCGGCCCGTCTCCGTCGGCCTCCACCCGATTACGGGTGCTGCCGTCCGCGATGGCCTTGAGATCGGCTCCCGCGCAGAAGGTTCCGCCCTCCCCGTAGAGCACGGCCACCGACGCGCCCTCGTCGGCGTCGAAACGACGGAACGCGTCGGCGAGCGCCTGCGCGGTCGGCCCGTCGACGGCGTTGCGCCGCTCGGGTCTGTTGAGGCCGAGAATCCGCACCGGCCCGTCGGAACGTTCGAGGATCGTCTGAGTGCTCACCACTCCGATCATGCCCCCACGACCGCTGAGATGATTCGATCCGCCCGTGAGCGGGTACCCGAGGCCCACGGCCAACTATCGAGTGATCAATCCCAAGGGTTCCGTCGTCGCCACCCGCGACATCGACAACGCCGACGACGCGCACGCCTGGTTCATCGACCAGAAAGCCGACAACACCGAGCTCGGCTGGCGCATGGAGGTCGAGCACGACGGCGACTGGGCGTTCTTCGACGATTCCGAGGGTGCCGGCAACGGGTGAGGTGATGGGCGCGGCATCACGGCACGTCAGCAAAACGAGGAGGCCCTGACCAGGATTTCTCCTGGCCAGGGCCTCTTCTGCAATCTCAACCTTGCGTCGGGGTGGCGGGATTCGAACCCACGACCTCTTCGTCCCGAACGAAGCGCGCTACCAAGCTGCGCCACACCCCGTGTGCAACCTGCGATAGCTTACCCCCGATGATGCCCGGGTACTAAATCGCCTGGTAGACCACCAAAACGGGGGCTGCGGCCACCCGTGGGCACCCACTGGGCGAAAGCGACGAACAGGCGCCGGGAATCCGATTACGCTGATTCACGAATCGCGCAAAAACGACGGAAGGGATGGCTGTGATGAGCCAGAGGTTCGACGACGAGGCCGCCGAGTCGGCCGTCAAACAGGGTTTCGCCTTCGGACTCACGATCGTCGCGGCGGCTCTGCTGTTCGTCGCCGGGGTGATCTCGGTCTTCGTCGGGATCTCGGCACTCAACAAAGACACGCTTCTCGTCCTCGGCCAGGACTACGTCTTCGAGTTGAATCTGACGGCCTGGGGCTGGATTCACATCGTCATCGGCGTGTTGGCGGTCATCATCGCGGGTGGGCTGGCCATCGGCGCCGACTGGGCGCGGGTCGCGGCGATCATCATCGCCGCGCTGTCGATCATCACCCAGTTCCTGTGGCTGCCGCACTACCCCGCATGGTCGATCCTCATCATCGCCCTCGACGTCATCCTGATCTGGGCGGTCTGCTCGTGGAACCCGCGCCAGGTGACGCACGGTCGCACAGCCGGACGCTGAGCCGACGCGGGGTCGGACGCAGGGCGGGCAGTTCCCCACCCATCCGGGACCGGGGTCGGCGGCGAATCACCGCTCGTCCGGTACCGACGACCGAAGGGATTCCCGACCATGCCGCTCCCGCGCATGCCACACACTCGCAGAACCGTCCGCCTCCTCGTGCCGCTCCTGGCCGTCCTCGGGGCCGTGGTGGCGTTGGTCGCCACCCCCGCGACCGCCGACGCCGCGCCCCTCAAGCCGGTCGCCAAGCTCGACGTCACGCGATATCTCGGCACGTGGTGGCAGCAGGCGACCATCCCGTCGTTCTTCGGTGTGCGCTGCGCGAAGGACACCAACGCCACCTACACCCAGATCAACGCGACGACCATCGGCGTCGATAACAAGTGCACCTCGTTCACCGGTCAGCCCGACGGCATCAAGGGCAAGGCGACCGTCATCGATCCGGTCACCAAAGCACAACTGGTGGTGACCTTTCCGGGCGTACCCAACACCATCAACCCGGGCAACAACCCCAACTACATCGTGACCTGGGTCGGCGACGGACAGGGCCGCGATGCCACCGGGCCGGGCGCGAACAGCACCGAGCCGTACCAGTTCGCGATCGTCGGTGATCCGACGCGGCTGTCCGGATTCGTGTTGAGCCGCGAGAAGGTGCTCACCACCGATCAGCTGCGGATGCTCAAGCGCCGCACCGAGGCCGCGGGATTCAATTCGTGCACCTTCCTGATCTCACCGACGACCGGCGGACGCTCGGACTACTCGCCGCTGTGCACCGTCTGATCGACTGATTCCGTTCGTTCTCGCACCGGCTGCATCGCTCTGCAGCCGGTGCGACGGCGTTACTGTGGACGGGTGACCGCGACCACCGGTGACCCGGCCCGATCCGGGCGCGTCGAACAACTCCTCGCCGACACCTACCGCATCGCCGACGAGGTCCTCTACCCCGCGGCCGGCGACGTCGACCACAGCAGCATTGTTCCCGACTCCCACTGGCGCGAGCTCGCCGACGCCGGGCTCTATGGACTGGTCACCGGCGATCCGCCACTCGAACTCACCACCGTTCTGGAGATCGGGGAGGTGCTCGCGAGTGGATGCCTGCCCACCGCGTTCACCTGCTTGCAGCACCACGGGGTGGTGATCTCGTTGGCGGGCACCGACAACGACATGCTGCAGGACCGGTATCTCGATGCGACCGTCGCCGGCCGGGTCCGGGCGGGTGTGGCCTACGCGGGTGTCGTCCCGACCCCGCCGCGGATGACGGCCACACGCACCGAGGGCGGCTGGATTCTCGACGGGTACGCACCGTTCGTCAGCGGCTGGGGCATCGTGCACATCCTGCAGATCTCGGCCCGGGATGTGCAGACCGACGACGTGATCGCGGCGATCGTCGATGTCACCCAACCGGTTCCGGGGATCGCGGTGACCCCGACCCACCTGTCGGTGTGCAACGCAACGCGGACGGTGTTCCTGAGAGTGGAGGGATTGCGGGTCGACGACGCCGACATCGTCTCTCGCGTCAGCCTCGAGCGATTCTTCGCCACCCAGATCACCGGCTTACGCATCAACGGCACCCTTCCGTTCGGCATCCTGCGTCGTGCCACCGCCCTGCTCGAACGCGGCAGCGAGGTGAAAGCCGCTCGGACGCTTCGGGAACGGGCCGGCGAGGTCCGCGCGCGCCTCGACAACGCGCTCGGCGCCGGTGACCCCGGGCCGATGATCGACGCGCGCGCCGACGCCGCCCGTCTCGCCGTCGACGCCGCCGCCGCGCTGGTCTCCGCCGACGGTGGCCGCGCCCTGCTGTCCGGCAACGACGCACAACGCCTGGCCCGCGAATCCATGTTCACCCTCGTCGCAGCCAGTCGCCCGCAGGTGAAAGATCTTCTGGTGCAGCGGTTCAGCGGGGGCTGATCAGCTCACCGCGCAGAGCCGTAGTCCCGCAGGAACAATGCCTCGGCCAGCGCCATGTGCTCGATCTCGGACGGGTCGACGCTCTCGTTGGGCGCATGGATCAGGCAGCGCGGTTCCTCGACCCCGAACAGCATGATCTCGGCGTCGGGAAAGGTGTTCTGCAGCACGGTACACAGCGGGATCGATCCCCCCTGCCCCTGCTGCACGACCTCGGCTCCGTAGGCGGTGCTCAACGACCGCGAAATCGCCTCGAAAGCAGGCCCATCGGTCGAACCCGAGAACGGCGCTCCGATCGCCTCACGCTCCACCGACACCCGCACATGCCACGGCGCGACGGCGTGCAGGTGGGCGATCAGCGCATCCTGGGCGGCCGCCGGATCCATGCCGGGTGGCACACGCAGGTTGATGCGCGCACGGGCCCGCGGGACGACCGACGCCGACGAGCCGACCACCGGTGGGCAGTCGATACCCAGCACGGTCGCCGCCGGGCGGGCCCACACCATCTCCGCGATCGATCCCGAACCGAGCACCCCGACCCCGTCGAGAACCGTTGCGTCCTTCCGGAACTGGCTCGCTCGGTAATCGATGCCCGTCCACACCTGATCGGAGTCGAGCCCGGTGACGGTGGTGTTGCCCGCATCGTCACGCAGCGTGGCCAGCATGGCTATCAGGGCGGCGAGCGCATCCGGCGCCGCACCTCCGAACATCCCGGAATGCATTGCTGAGGAGAGAGTTTCGACGCTGACGACGACGTTGGCGATTCCACGCAGACTGGTCGTCAGAGTGGGGCGGCCCACTTCGATGTTGCCGGAATCGAGGATGAGGATCGCGTCGGCGCGCAACAGGTCGGGGTTCTTGGGAACGAAATCCTCGATGCCGCCGGAGCCCTGCTCCTCGGACCCCTCACCGATGATTTTGACGTTGACGCCGAGGTCGTCGCCGATGGCCCGCAGCGCGGTCAGGTGCACGGCGATATTGCCCTTGCAGTCGGCCGCGCCGCGGCCGTACCAGCGGCCGTTGCGTTCGGTCAGCGTCCACGCCGGTGAGTCCCACGCATCGGCGTCGAGGGGCGGCTGCACATCGTGGTGGAAGTACAGCAGCACCGTCGGTGCGTCGGCCGGTCCGGGGATGTGTCCGGTCACCGCCTGCGATCCGTCGGCGGTGACGTGCGCCTCGACGTCGGATACGCCGGCCTCGGTGAAGGTCTCCTGCAGCCAGTCGACCATCCGTGCGCAGTCGGCGGGCGCGGGCGCGGCGGGGTCGTAGACCGATTCGAAGGCCACCATCTCCGCGAGATCCGTGCGCGCCCTTCCCATCAGATCGTGCACGCGGTCTGCGATCGCATCGTCGGTCACGTCGGGTCCTCTCGTCGTCGGCCGCCTCGACGCCACACGCATGCCCGCGCGGCGAGGTCGTGTCCCCAAGTTATCCCGTCGTGCGGGCGGGTGGCGCGGCGATCAGCCTTGGGCTGCGGAGTCCTCGGCGGGATCGAGGATCGGCCGTCCCGGCCTCCTCGTCGGCGGCTTCGAGTCGGCGACGACGGTCATCTGCCGTCGATACTCTGCCGGGGTCAGACCGAGTTCGGTCCGGAATCTGCTGCGCAGGGTGGCGGCCGAGCCGAATCCGCTGGCTGCGGCGATTTCGGCGAACGTGTGTCGTTGCGGCGCCACCAACAGACCCTGCGCACGGGCGATTCTCTTCTCGGAGATCAAGTCCGACAACGACTTCGACGAGTAGGTGAAATGCCGGTACAGATGACGCCGGCTGATGTTGAGTTCCCGGGCGATGTCGGCGACACCGAAGGTGGGGTCGGTGTGGCGGCGTGCGATGAGGTCGTCGACCGCCGCCCGCATCACCAGCGAATTGTCGCGGACCCGAAACAGATCTGTGCGCTGGTTGTCGAGAACGGCGCGCACGAGATCGATCGCCGCCAGTTCGACGTCGGGATCGAACGACGGCGCCTGTGTCAGCGACGAGAGGGCCAGTTCGCGCACGAACTGCGCGGTGGCCCGGCTCAGCAGGGTCTGGACGCGGACGGTTCGCCGCCCGAACTCCTCGCCCAGACTCTCGACGGGGATCACCGCCGGCTCCACAAAGGGGTACACGACGAGTTGTCCGGGACCGTACGTGGTCTGTTCCTCGCCGCGACGGATGGTGATCGACCCGGAGAAACGGGTGACCAGAACGGCAACACCGGGTTGGGAGTCGACCGTGCGTCGGTGATCTCGGTGTCGTCCATCCTGTTCGAACACACCCGGCGCGACGAGCGCACAGTACGCATGCAGGTGACGCAAGGGCCGCGCCGCGAGAACGAGATCGAAGGTCCTCGCGTCGCCGACGACTCGCGCGCACCCGAGTGTCGACGCGCCCGCCCGCCCACGCAGACGTACCGCATCGCCCGCGTCGTCACCCGCAAGTCCGACCTCGCGTCGCCAACGCGCCACCAGCCGCGGATCGAGTCCGGGGAGGGCGCCCGTCACGAACCCTCCCCCGGGTCACCACGTCCCGCACCATCAGTGCTCGCACGTCGGCTGTCGGCGAGCGAGCGACGGTATTCGTTCGGAGTGACGGCGAATGCCGCACGGAATCGATTGCGCAAGGTCGCCGCTGATGTGAAGCCAGATGCGGCGGCGATCGAATCCAGGCCCGCACCCTCGCGGTAGGCCAGCAGTTCGCGCACGCGTTCCAGGCGGCGCGTCGCGATCATCGTGGCCGGCGAGTCATCGGTGTCGCCGAAGTAGCGATACAGATGTCGCCGACTCATGTGCAGGGTCTTCGCGATCGTCTCCGCGCTGAACTCCGGATCTCGGAAATGATGATCGATCAATGCCCGCGTGGCCTCGCGCACGTACACCGGGTCGGTGCAGACGCGGTCGGACTGATCGGCCTGCCTGCGGGCGAGTATCGCCCGGACGAGGTCGATCACGGCCAGTTCCGTGTCGGGGTCCACATCGGCACCGCGTGCGGCGACGTCGACCGCGAAGTTGCGAATGAACGCCGCAGCCGCACAGGCCAACGGCGTCCCGGTGACCACGGGAGCGATCGGGACGCCGACGAAGTCGCTGCCCAGTGATTCGACGGGAATCCAGACACCTGCGAGATCGGCGACCTCCTCGGAGGTCTGCTGGTACGGCTCGTTGTTGTCGAAGATCACGATGTGCGCGGGCGCCCGATAGGGGTGGCTGCTGCCGGCCTGGGTGAAGGTGCCCCCACCGGGCATCGACTGTGTGCCGACCACGACATAGGGCGATGGGTACTCGGCGATGATCTCCGGGGTGCGCGTCATGGTGGACGGGGTCCGGATCAGCGCGTAGACCAACATCCCGGGCAGGGGTCGCCAGAAGGCGATCTCGTCGAACCCGCCCGGATCGTCGGTGGTGATCTGCAGTGCCGGGATGTAGTTGGCGATTCCCTCGGCGCCGCTGCGCCGGATGTAGCGCGTCGGGTTGGCACCGAGGAGGTCGTCGGCGCCGATCCGCGCCAGCCACGACTGCACCGCGGCCGGTGCCAGCCCCTCGGACTCGGGCTCAGCCGACCCTTCGCGCGTCGTCACCGTTCCCGCCTCTCTCCCGTCGCTGCATCCCACAGCGCAGCCCAGTGGTGCGCGGGCGGTCCTTGCCGTGACTCTTGACCAGCCTCGGCACACGGAGCGTCATGGCGATATCCAACCGCACCACCACGAGCTTTCTCCACCAGCGTGGAACCGTGGAAAGGGAACTCTCACATACCCCTCACGGCCCGTCTCGGACCGGGGCGCAGCACAGGCGCGAAGCGCCGAAAGCGCAGGTGAGAAGCGCGGAATCCGGCAGGCTCCCCCGAACGGATGACGGTGCGCGGCACCTTGTCAACCGACCACGACATCGGACCGACGGCGCAGCGAAAGTGCCACAACATGGCACGAATTGTCCGATTATTGTCCCGGATTGATGCACGAATTCACGGAACTCGACAAGTCATGAGGGTGGGTGAGGCCTTTTAGGTGGCCGTCTGTTCGGTGGTCGTCTTTTCGGCGGTCGTCTTTTCGGCGGTCGTCTTTTCGGCGGTCGTCTTTTCGGTAGCCGGCGCGTCGGCGTCCGCCGGTGTGTCAGCGTCCGAGACGGCGGTATCAGGGCCTGCTGCACCGGAATCTGCGGCGTCGGAACCAGCAGCACTGTCGCTCGCATAGGACTCGGCGAAGGACACGCGCGGGGTGGTGGCCGCGTGGAATGCGGCCAGACCCGCGAAGAACAGTGTCGCGAGCGCGAAGAGGACCGCGAGGAACAACGCCGCCCAGTGCACGATCGTCAACGCCAGACCGTCACCGCGTGTCGCCAACGCACCGGCGGCCGAGAGGACCGCCGCGAGCAGACACCACACGGCGCTGCGAACCCGCGGCGACACCGTCGAGACGTAGAACAGTCGCTGATAGAGCGAGGTCTCGTACTCCTCGACCGCGGCCAGTCGCACCGCATCCCCGGCGGCCAGGGCACGTAATTCACCCGCCAACGACGCGCCGCGTCGTAACTGTTCTGTTTCCCGATCGCGGTAGCGGACGAAGGCAATGCCCGCGACGACCACGGCCAGCAATCCGATCCCCGCCATGACTCCCCAGTACTCCACGCCCACACGCTACCGCCGTCGCACTCGGCGACGTGCGTCAGGTCACAGCCGCCCGGTTCCGTCGGCAACCACGTCCCACCCCGGATACGACGACGGACCCCGCCGCGTGGGCAGGGTCCGTCGTTGTGATCGGTGGAGCCGAGGACCAGGCTGTCGCCCTCGCTTCCACCGGCTATCGGGGCGCTCAGGCCACCTGTGCCTGCCACATCCAGTGCAATTGCTCGAGCTTCGAGGCGAAGCCGATGAGCAGATCCTGGGTGACCGGGTCGGCGTCCTCGGTGACGTCGATGCGCTCGCGCAGACCGGCGATGACGGCCTTGAGATTCTCGACGATCGAGACGACGACGTCGGCGTCCTTGGTCCAGCCTTCTCCGAATCCCTTGGTACCGGCGGTCTTGGCGACGGTCTCCGCGCGCCCATCCGGGCTGACGCCGATGGCTGTGGCACGCTCGGCGGCCGCGTCGGTGAATTCGCGAGCGACACTGACGAGTTCGTCGAGTTCGAGGTGCACCGACCGGAACTGGGCGCCGACGACGTTCCAGTGGGCTTGCTTGGCGATCAGCGACAGATCGATCAGATCGACGAGGGTCTCCTGGAGGGCCTTGCCGGTGATCTCCTTCTGCTCATCACTCAGGGTGCTGGTGATGGGGGTGGATAGTGCAGTCATGGTGTGACTCCTTCCTGTGGTGCGGTTGCCTGGCTGTGGCCGGCAATGCGCGGTGGTGCGGTGGGTCGTGGCGTCCTTAGACGCGGACCGTCAGAGTGTGATCGATGTTGCCCTTGGTGGCCTTGGAGTACGGGCAGAAGGCGTGGGCCTTCTCGGCGAGTTCCTTGGCCTTCGTCTCGTCGAGGCCCGGCAGGTAGGTCTCGATGTCGACGACGAGCCCGAAACCGCCGTCGGACTCGTCCTTGCCGATACCGACGGTCACGGTGACGGTGGCGTCGTCGGGGGCCGGTGTACCGGCCTGCTTGGAGGTGGCGCGCAGGGCCCCGAGGAAGCAGGCGGCATAGCCGGCGGAGAACAGCTCCTCGGGGTTGCTGCCGTCGCCGCTGCCACCGAGTTCCTTCGGCGGACGCAGTTCGAGGTCGATCTGACCACTCGCGGAGACCACTTCTCCGTCGCGGCCACCGCCACTGGCCTTGGACGAGATGCTGTATGCGGGTTCGATTGCCATGATGTCTCCTCGGTTGTCGGCCGTCCGTGGACGGCTGTTGGACGTACTGGATCGAGCGGATTGCCGGTTGTTGTCGAACTACCTTGCTCTGCAACCATTCTCGACGACTCTTCGTTCCCGAAGCGGTGAATTCGGCGAGAATTCCCGGCGTCGGGTCACGGCCCCTCGGGTTCGGTTGCCACCGACGCCGTGCTGCGGCATCTCGGGCACAGTCCCCAGAAGGTGATCTCGGCTTCCTCGACGAGGTAGCCGTGATCGTGGTCGGGGTTCAGACACGGCGCTGCGCCGACGACGCAGTCGACGTCGGTGATCTCCCCACAAACCCGGCACACCAGGTGGTGATGGTTGTCGCCGGTCCGGGTCTCGTAGCGGACGGCCGAACCCGCGGGTTCGATCCGTCGCAGCAACCCCTTGTCGGCGCACGTCCCCAACACGTCGTACACCGTCTGGGTCGATACGCCGCCGAGGTGCTCCCGCACATGGTCGGCCACGACGTCGGCGGTCGAATGCGGGTGCCCGTGGACGAACTGCAGCACCGCGACCCGCGGTGCGGTGACGCGCATGCCCGCTCCGCGCAGCTGCTGATGCAGCTGCGCGGGGGTGACGTCATCGATCTCGGGCATGACTCCAGTGTAGCCTTTTTCTGGAGTAAATCCAACTATTGGATCAACTCCAAATTAATGCAGGTATGCCTAACCTTTCCGGGTACGGCCCGCTCGGATGGCGGGTCGGCCGAAGCTGTCGTATCGTCTTCTGCACGAGATCGTGTGTAGCAATCGGCAAGAAGCCGATTGTTCGCGTCCGTCGGCCACTCCTCTCTCACGCGGCCGGCGTCGAAAAGCGCACACCGTCTCATCACCACCGAGAGAGTCACACCATGAGCGACACGACGACCACCGTCGACATCCACGCGTCTGCCATCCGTACCGATCCCACCCACATCCCGGCCACCCCGATGGCCGAACTCGCCCGGGAATCACGGATGGGCGGGGCGGGCATCGAGACCACCGACCGCGAGGTCCGCCAGATCTCCCTGGCCGATTTCGCCACCCGCCGCGCCGAGATCACCGAGCAACTCTGGTCGGCCGCAACTGATATCGGTTTCTTCCAGATCGTCGACCACGGCATCGACATGTCCGTGGTGAACCATGCGTTCGCCATGTCCGAACAGTTCTTCGCACTGCCGCGGGAGATCAAGGAGCGCTATCCACTCAAGAAGGGGCAGAACGCGGGCTGGGAGTTCATGACCCAGGTCCGGCCGTCGGTGGGTACCCCGGATCAGAAGGAGTCCTACCAGTTCACCCGCCCGCGTATGGACGGTTTGTGGCCCACCGAGGACGAGCTCACCGGATTCCGCAGTACCCTCGACGATTTCGAGTCGCGGTGCCGGCAGATCGCCATGGACCTGCTCGGCTGCTTCGCCGACAAGCTCGGCTTCGATCGCGAGTTCTTCACCCGCGCACACGATCCGGCCGTCGAGACCTATCAGAGCACCCTGCGGCTGTTGCACTATTATCCCTTCCCCGACGAGTTGCTCGACGAGCCCAACATCTGGCGGGCCGGCGCGCACACCGATTTCGACGTGCTGACCCTGCTGTTCCAGCGATCGGGACAGGGCGGCCTGCAGGTGCTGCCGGGAGCCGAAACCGACAGCCAGGCATGGACTCCCGTCGAGCCCTCGGACGAGGCCATCACCTGCAATATCGGTGACATGCTGATGCGCTGGTCCGACGACGCCCTGCCGTCGAACTTTCATCGCGTGCGCGCACCGCGACGCGGGGAGTACCGGGGCCCGCGCTACACCATCGCCTACTTCGCGCAGGCCAACACCGACGTGCTGATCGAGAGTGCCGCGGGCAAGTACCCGCCGATCACTGCCGCCGACTATATCGCCCAACGTCTTTCGGCCAACTTCGACGCCACGAAGGGTCGTCGATGACCACCCCGAACGGATCACCTGACGGCGACCGGGCGTTCACCGACGTCACCGTCCGTGTAGGCGGCACGTGGGTCGCCCACCAGGATGTGTACGTGGCCGCCGGGGCGGTCAGCGCGATCACCGACACCACCGCGTCCCCCGACACCGGACCGCCCGCGGTACTCATCCCCGGCTTCGTCAACACCCACACCCATCTGCAGCAGTCGCTGATGCGCGGAATCGCCGAGTGCACACCACTTCTGGAGTGGCTCTTGGCCATCGGCGAGCAGTCGGTGGCCATCACACCGCAGCGCGCGTATCTCGCGGCCGTGGCCGCCTGTCTGGAGAGTCTCCGGTCGGGCACGACGACCGTCGTCGAGCACATGTGGCCCCATCCGTCGGATGAGGTCCACGGTGCGGTGATCCAGGCGTTGCGCGACACCGGGATTCGTGCCCTACTCGGGCGGGGCGTCGCCGATCGGGGGGACGCGACCCGCAAGTGGGGCTTCGAGCCGCGGCTCATGCAACCCCTCGACGAGGTCCTCGACCACATCGATCACCTACGGGCACAGGTCGACGGATCGACGATCTCGATCGCCCTCGCGGTCCCGAATCCGCGATCGCTCACCGAGCCCGGCATGACGACACTGCGCGAGTTCGCCCAGGAACGTGACCTGTCGGTCTCCATCCATCTGCTGGAAACTCCGACCGACGATGTGATGTGCCGTGAGCACGCCGGTGTCGGTGCCGTCGACTACCTCGATCGCGGGGGTTTCCTCTGGGATCGGGTGCTCGCGGTGCACTGTGTCGAACTCGACGAGTACGGGCAGGCGTTGCTCGCCGACCGCGGTGTGGCGATCTCGCACAACCCGTTGTCCAACATGCGACTCGGCAGTGGCGTCGCGCCGGTGCCTGCGATGCTCGATCGCGGCCTCGCTGTGGGGCTCGGTGTCGACGGCGCGGCAAGCAACGACACCCAGGACATGCTCGAGACGCTGCGCATCGGCGCCTATGTACAGCGGGCGGTGCATCGGCGCGCGGATCTGATGGACAACGCCACGATGCTCGACATCGCCTGCGGCGGCGCCAACGTCGCGCTCGGACTCCCCGAATCGATCGGCGGCGTCGCCGTCGGTGCCCCCGCCGACCTGACGCTCCTGCGCTTCGACCGGGACTACGCCACACTCCCCGTCCGCGATCCGGGCGCCTCGCTGCTGACCACCGGCTCCCCGCGTCTGGTGGACACGGTGATGGTCGACGGCGAGGTAGTCGTCGCCGACGGTCGCAGCACGCGCATCGACGAGGCTGAGTTCACCAAAGAGCTGATCGCCGCGACCGCCGGGTGACCGGTGGCTGCGGGCGCGGTGAGTTCCCTACCGGGCCCGCAGCATTCGCGTCGGGCGCATCCGGGTCGACTCGGGCAGCCAGCGGTCGACGACACGGCGCAGGGTCATGACCGCCGACACCAGCAGCAACGCGAACTGAATCCATCCGAGGACCACGGTCCCCGACCACAGGCTCGGATAGCGGAAGAACAGATCGAGTCCCACCGGGATACACATCAGGTTCAGGACGACGATCGTGAGGAAGAAGTTGCGGCAGTTGCGGCTGTGATGGGTGACCGCGGCCCGGAGGAACAGATATGCGCCGAGAAGGAACAGCACCGTGATGATCAACCCGGCGACCGGCAGCACCGACGCGAAGGTGTCGATCTGACCGGCGTTGGGTTGCCCCTTGGGCGTGGCCACGGCGTCGGCGAGCATCCGATCACGGAGAAGATCTCTGATCGCTCCGAGGTTGATCGCCCCGTACACGACGCACACCAGCCCGGCCGCGGCCGCTCCCCAGAAGGCCACCCGGGCGTGGAGTGCCAACGCGGCCGGGGCGGGCCCGGGCGCGTTGGGCGGCTTCGGGTACAGGTTGGCCCGGTCCCGGTCGGCCGAGGTCCGCTGCAGTTCGGCGAGGTCCTGCGCGTCGAGCTCGGCCTGCGACGGCCTGCGGTCGGGGTCCTCCGACGTGGGATCGATCATGGTCGCATTGTGACACTCGTCGCGTCGACGCGACGGCGCACCTGTTCAGGGAGCACGGCGAGAGGGATACCGCGCGGCCGGCCGACGAACACCGGACTCACCGGCCGATCTTGAGCATGTGACCGACCGTCGCCTGCCACAACGTGCCGTCGGCGGCGATGGTGCCCGTCAGTTCCAGCGGCTCGTCGATCGGCGCGGTGCCGACCTGCCGTGTGACCACCCGCCGGCCGGTGGCGAAGTCGCTCGCGATGTAGTCGACCGGCCCGCTCTGTTGGATGGCCCCCGGCACATACGGTCCGTATCCGAGGCCGTGGATGAGGCCGTCGGGGCGGGAGAGCTTCGGCAACGACGCGAGGCGGTCGTTGTTCTCCCAGACGCGGTGACACCCGTGCGCCGTCACGTCGATGCGGGTCGACCCGCCGACGAAGCCCGCGGTCGCCGGGATCGACGGCCCCGACACCGCCATCGGCGGGTACTGGTAGCCATAGGTGCTGGGGATGACCAGTGAGTCACCCCACGCCATCGGCGAGTTCTCGGTGCCCTGACCGGACGCGCCGAAGGCAGGCATCGTGCACACGAGCCGCCCGGTGTCGCTGTCTCGCACGATCAGCGACGGGCGGTGCGCTGCGTTGTCCACGATCGCCACCCAGCCGTCGCCGCCGGGACCGAAATACGTTGGCGTCGTGCCTGATCCCCACGTGAGCTGGCCGGGTTTGCGTGCCGGGCCGCGGTCGTAGGCCTGCCGCCAGATCGTGTGCGGCGCAGCACCCGGGGTCGCCCACATCTCGTACAGCGCGTGGGTGGTGAGCACCGAGACCCCACCGGGGCGGACGCTGAGTCCGTTGCCGAGGTCCTCGCCGGGCGGCAGGTGCACCGAGTGCACCCGACGGTCGGTGTCGACGGTCCCGATCACGCCGTGGGTGGTCGCAAACCAGATGCGGCCCAGCCCATCCGGCGCCAGGCCGGTGATCGAGTCACCGGCGGGGATGTGCCCGGACACGTCGATCCGGTCGTCGACGTACACCTGCCACCCGCGCGCGGTGCGCCGGTGGGCGACGAAGAGGATCGCGTTCGAGCCGTCGGCGACGACCACCCGGTCATGGCCGTCGAGGTAGCCGTACACACCGCCGAGCAATCCGCCCTTGGCCAGTTGCACCGACGCCAGCGGTGCGGCGGTCGCCGGATCGAACAGCGTCACCGACGGCACGGCGAACCCGCCGGCAGACCCGCCTCCAGGCACCCCGATGTATCTGGTGCACAACGAGACCGGCATGCCGTCACTGCCGATGAAGGTCGCCGCGCACGCGGCTCCCGGTACCGACGACGCGAGCAGTCGGGCGCCGCGGCCGGGTCCGCGGTGGGGAGTGGAGTCGGTGGACTCGAGGTCCCCGTGCATCAACGATGTGCCGACGGGACCGAGGATCGGCGGCCCCGGATCGGGCGGCGGGTCCGCCGCCGCGCGACCGGCGCCGGCGACCACCATGCCGGTGATCAGCGCGACGACCGCCGCCGCCCGAATCCGTCGGCCCGTCATGTCACCTGGTGAGTTCGGTGAGGAGGAAATTCGTCGCCGGCAACAGTGTGGTGAGCATCGGCAGCGCGTGGTTCACCACCAGTCCCGGGAAGATCGGCGGGAGGGTGTTGGTGACCATGGACACGGTGGCGCCCTGCGCTTTCCAGTCCCGATACAGCTGGGCGACCTGGTCATACGGGATGACGTCGTCATTGATACCGCCCTCGAGCAACACCGGGGCGTTGGGCTTGAGCTTCCCGATCAGCTGGTCACCGACGATCTTGCGGACCTGCGGATCGGCGTTGACGATTGCCGACAGCGGTTGCCCGCTGCGGGTCCAGGAGTTGGTTCGCTGGAATCCGTAGGACAGGATCGTGTCACCGATGCATTGCGTCGACAACCGTTGCAGCGCAGTGTGTCCGGCTGCATTGGTCTGCCGGTCGACGACGGTCTTGAGCGCCGGGTACCGGGCTTCGAGGCCGTTGATCGCGTAGCCGATGGCACCGGAGATCGCGGTGCCGTCGATGCGGTCGATCACCTTCGACAGATCCGCGGGCGGGGCGCCGGCATAGGTGGCCTTGACGTTGAGGTCGGGCGCGTAGGTCGAGGCGAGCTCGGCCGCCGATGCCGCCGCACCACCACCTTGCGAGTAGCCGGAGAACGCGACCGGTGAATTCGCCGGTGCCCCGGCGATCTTCAGCGCTGCGCGCGCGGCGTCGAGCATGGCGTGGCCGGATTCGAGTCGATTGACGTAGGTGTGGATACCGGGTGTGCCCATCCCGATGTAGTCGGTGATCGCCACGCGCACACCGTTGATGAGCAGCAGGTTCATCTCCAGACCCGAGTAGTTCATCGCGATCGACGGCTTGCTCGGATCGATCGCCAACGGGAACGACATGAGCTTCGACCCGGCGCACTGATCACCCTGCCCGACGGTGCCGGGGCCGAGCACGACGGTCGGTCGTGGCCCCTTGCCGCGCCACGGTGCGGTCGGTTCGACTACCGTTCCGGTCACCGCGGCCGGCGAGCCGTCCTGGTATTCCGAGGTGTACATGACGCGCTTGGCGGTACCCGGCCACTGGTTCGGGATGCCGGGGATCTGCAGCAGCAGCGGTGACGGCTCGCTGCGGATGATCGATCCCGGTGCGCTCGCGAAGTGCGCGGGCGGTGTGTAGAAGTCGGCGGCCTGGGCCGACGGTGCTGCCAGGCTCGCTCCGGTGGCGGCCAGCGCGCCGGCGGTGAGCACCGCCGCACCCCGAATCCCCCAGGTTCGTCGTGATGAGTTCAATCCCCGAATTCGTCTCATGGCTAGGTAAGCTACCGCACAGTAACCTCGCGGGGTAGAGCCCGGTCACCCTCAGATCACGAGGCCGAGCACCGACACCACGATCAGTCCGGTCACCGACAGGATCGTCTCCATTGCCGACCAGGTCTTGAAGGTCTGCCCGACGCTCATCCCGAAATACTCCTTGACCAGCCAGAATCCCGCGTCGTTGACGTGTGAGAGAAAGACCGAGCCGGCGCCGATCGCCAGAACCACCAGCGACACCTGACCCGAACTCAGCCCGTCGACGAGTCCGAGCATCAACGACGACGCGGTGATGGTGGCGACGGTGGCCGATCCGGTGGCGACGCGGATGAGCGCGGCGAGCACCCAGCCGAGCAGGATGACCGAGATGTTCGCGGCCGACGCCCAGTCGGCGAGCAGGGTGCCGATGCCGGTGTCGACAAGGACCTGTTTGAATCCGCCACCGGCCGAGACGATCAACAGGATGCCCGCGATCGGCGGCAGCGACGATCCCACACAGGACGACAGGGTGTCGCGGGTCATGCCCGAGCGCCGCCCGAGGGTGAACATCGCGACGACGACGGCGATCAGCAGTGCGACCAATGGCGTACCGAGCACGTCGAGAATCTTGCGGAGCCATTGACCGTCATCGTCGACGATGATCTCGGCGATGGCCTTGCCGAGCATCAGCACCACCGGCAACAGGACCGTCGCCAGGGTGATGCCGAATCCCGGGCCCTTCGGCGACCGCGCCGAAGGTATTGCGCCGGAGTCTGATTCGCCCTCTGCCGGGGAGCTCTCGGAGTGGGCGCCGACGGTTCCCGGGTCGGCGTCGAAGGTACGGGGTGCGTCGAGGACGACCCACCGCCCGGCCAGCGTGCCGAACAGCGGACCGGCGACGATGATGGTCGGGATCGCCACGGCCACACCGAGAGCCAAGGTCAGACCGAGGTCGGCGTGCAGCGCGTCGATGGCGACGAGCGGCCCGGGATGCGGCGGGACGAAGCCGTGCATGGCCGAAAGTCCGGCGAGCGCCGGGATACCGATCGGGATCAGGCCGAGGCCCGAGCGCCGGGCGACGAGGTAGATGACCGGCATCAACAACACCAGGCCGATCTCGAAGAACATCGGCAGACCGATGACCGCACCCACGAGGGCCATCGCCCATGGCAGCATCCGCGGCCCGGCGTGGCCGACGATGGTGTCGACGATCTCGTCGGCACCACCGGAGTCGGCGAGCAGTTTGGCGAACATCGCTCCGAGCACGATGAGGATGCCCACCCCGGCCGCGGTGGATCCGAAGCCCGAGGTGAACGAGTCGATGACCTTCGGAACCGATTCGCCGGCAACGATTCCCACGGTGGCAGCACCGGCGATCAGCGCGAGGAAGGGATGAACCTTGGCCCACGTGATGAGGGCGACGATGACGGCGATGCCCGCGAGTGCGGCGACGACGAGATGCCAGCCGGAGCCGACCGGGTCGGGCAGTTTCGTGTCGGCGGCGAGGGCGGTGAGCGTGTTCATCGGGTGCCTCCGGTGGCATCGGTGATCAGTGGCGCGGCGACGATGCGGTCGATGATGACGTCGATGGGCTGGTCGACATCGACGATCACTCCACGCTCGTCGGATCCGAGCGGCTCCAGGATGTCGAACTGGGAGTGCAGCAGCGATGCCGGCATGAAGTGCCCGGGTCGAGACGCCTGCCGCCGCGCGATCACCTCGAGCGGCCCGTCGAGGTGGACGAAGACCGTGTCCGGGCGGTGGCTGCGCAAGCGGTCGCGGTAGGCACGCTTGAGCGCCGAACAGCTCATCACCCCGCCGTCGCCGTGCTCACCGAGCCAGTCCCCGATGAGGTCGAGCCACGGCTGCCGGTCGACGTCGGTCAGGGCGTGACCGGCCGTCATCTTGTCGATGTTCGACTGCGGATGAAAGTCGTCGGCGTCCGCGAACGGCACCCGCAGGCGCTGCGCCAACGCGGCGCCGACCGTCGACTTCCCCGATCCGGATACTCCCATGACCACCACCGGTGACCCCATGCCCGCTCCTCTGCTGCTGTGCTACTGGTCACATAGACTGCCTCAAAGGTATGACTATTGCAAGTGAATGCCGGGAATCATCGGCCTTTACCGGCCTCAGCGCGATGAACAGCGGAGCTGAGCGACTCCTCCACGCAAATGAGAAGATGATTGGGTGACCGAGACCACTGCCCCCACCGATCGGCACGAACAGGTGCTCACCGAACTCGGGGTGCGCATCGCCTCCGGCGATCTGCCCGAGGGTGCGGTGGTGACCCTCGACGGGATCGGAACCGAGTTCGCGGTCTCCCGCACCCTGGCCCGCGAGGTGATCCGCGTGCTCGAGTCGATGGGACTCGTCGCGTCCCGGCGACGCGTGGGGATCACCGTGCAGCCCCGAACCCGCTGGAGCGTGTTCGACCCGCGACTGATCCGGTGGCGCCTCGACGGCGCCGATCGCGCCGCCTTCCTGCTGACGCTGTCCGAACTACGCCGGGGTATCGAGCCCGCCGCGGCCGCGCTGGCCGCCCAGCGCGCCGACGAACACCAGTGCCGCGTACTCGCCGCCGCGGCCTCCGACATGGCCGTGCACGGGCGGACCGGAGACCTCGACGCCTACCTGTTGGCCGACAAGATCTTTCACCGCGGCCTCCTCGAGGCCAGCGGCAACGAGATGTTCCGGGCACTGACCGGGGTGGTCGGCGAGGTCCTCGCCGGCCGTACCCATCACGGCATGATGCCGGCGCGGCCCAATCCCGCGGCCATCGCGCTGCACGACGACGTCGCCCGCGCAATCCGGCTCGGCGAACCCGACACCGCCGAGAACGCCATGCGCGCGATCATCGACGAGGCAGCACAAGCGGTCGCCGACGAGCGCAGCTGATCAGCCCGCCACATATCTTGGGCGCGTCGCCCTTTCGGGCGTCAGGAATTCCGGCCGTCAGGAATTCCAGGCGTCAGGCGAAGCGCACGTTCATCGTCGCCAGCCCGAAGATCTTGCGGCCGCCGGACTTCGCGACGATGATGACCACGCCGCTGCGGGTCTCGGCGTCGAGAGACTTGATCCGCCCACTGAATTCGATGTCGCCACCCTCGGCGGCCGAGACCACCGCCACCTGCGACAGGCGCACCGAATAGCGGGTCACCGCACCGGGATCGCCCGACCAGGCGGAGACAAAACCCGCGCCGAGACCCATGGTCAGCATGCCGTGCGCGATGACGTCGGGCAGCCCGGCCAGCTTCGCGATCGACTCGTCCCAGTGAATCGGGTTGCCGTCACCGGACACCCCCGCGTAATTCACCAGATCGCCGCGTGACAGCCGGGCGTGACGCGTCGGCAGTTCGTCGCCGACGGAGAGGTCCTCGAACCGTAACGATCCCGGATCGCGATCGGCACCGCCGGTGGAAATGCGTTGTTCCCCTTCGGGTCGCACCGTCTTGCGATACTCCGCATCCGACTGTTCGGCGGAGAGCATGTTGACGTCGTGCACCATGATGCTGCGCACCGCGTCGGAGATCCCCGGGTCGACCTCGTCGGCGGTCACCCCGACCACGGTGGTGTGCATGGTGTGCACCACCGCGCCGTGGGCGTCGGTGAAGGTGTTGGTGACGGTGATAAGGTCACGGCCGGCCACCCGCCGGACCGAGGACAACTCGACGTCGGTGGTCAGTTCGTCACCGGCGACGATCGGCCGGTGCTGCTCGAAGACCTGCTCGGTCTGCACATAGGTCTCGTAGCCGACGACGACCGACTCGAACAGGTCGCGGTTGGCGGCCATCGCCGGGATCGAGGTGAAGGTCAGCGGCGTCACCACACCCGAATATCCCAGTTGCGCAGCGGCTTTCTCGTCACGGTGCGCGGGGTGATAATCCTGCACCGCACGCGCGTACTCGCGCACCTTCTCGCGACCGACCAGGTACGGCTCGTCGATCACGTAGTAATGCCCCAGCCGCGAGTCGAGGGACGGGGAGTCGGGTGCGGACATGGCGCAACGCCTTACGGTCGAAGGGGTGAGGGAATGATCGTGCGCCCGCTACGGGACGAGAAGTTCGGCGATCTGGATCGTGTTGAGCGCCGCGCCCTTACGGAGGTTGTCGCCCGAGACGAACAATGCCAGACCCCGCCCGTCCGGGGCACCCGGATCCGCACGGATGCGACCGACCAGCGAGTTGTCGCGGCCGGCGGCGGCCAGCGGCGTCGGAACGTCGACGACCTCGACTCCCGCTGCACCGGCGAGGATCTCCCTCGCGCGCTGCGGCGAGAGCGGCTCGGCGAACTCGGCATTGATCGACAGCGAGTGCCCGGTGAACACCGGCACTCGCACGCACGTACCACTCACCAGTAATTCGGGCAGTCCGAGGATCTTGCGGGATTCGTTGCGCAGCTTCTGATCCTCGTCGGTCTCCCCCGACCCGTCGTCCACCAACGCCCCGGCCAGTGCGATCACGTCGAAGGCGATCGGCGCGACGTACTTGTCGGGCGCCGGGAACTCGACGGACGATCCGTCGTAGACCAGCTTTTCGACGTCGTCGATCACCGCGCGCGACTGCGACGCCAGTTCCTCGACGCCGGCCAGGCCGCTACCCGACACCGCCTGATACGACGAGACGATCAGCCGTTGCAGACCCGCAGCATCGTGCAGCGGTTTGAGCACCGGCATCGCAGCCATGGTGGTGCAGTTGGGGTTGGCGATGATGCCCTTGAGCGGGTTCTTGGCGAGTTCGCCGTTGACCTCCGAAACCACCAGCGGCACATCGGGATCCTTGCGCCAGGCGGAGCTGTTGTCGATGACGGTCACCCCGGCGGCGGCAAAGCGCGGCGCTTGCTCGCGCGACATCGTCGCCCCCGCGGAGAAGAGCGCGATGTCGAGTCCCGACGGATCCGCGGTCGCGGCGTCCTCCACGACGATCTCGCCGTCACCCCACGGCAGCTTCTTGCCCGCCGAGCGCGACGACGCGAAGAACCGCACCGAATCGGCGGGGAACTTGCGCTCCGCCAACAGGGTTCGCATGACGCCGCCGACCTGACCGGTGGCCCCGACGACTCCGATGGAAAGTCCCATGTCCCTTACCGCCCCGTTCCCGCGTAGACGACGGCTTCCTCGTCGCCACCGAGATCGAACGCGGCGTGCAGCGCGCGCACCGCGTCGTCGAGTTCGGTGTCGCGGCACAGCACCGAGATCCGGATCTCGGAGGTGGAGATGAGTTCGATGTTGATGCCGGCCTCGCTCAACGCCTCACAGAAGGTGGCGGTGACGCCGGGATGGCTCTTCATGCCCGCGCCGACCAGCGACACCTTGCCGATGTGATCGTCGTAGAGGACCTCGGTGAACCCGATCTCCTGCTGCAGCTTGGTCAACTTCTCCACGCCGAGCGGCCCGAGCTCACGCGGCAGGGTGAAGGTGATGTCGGTCTTGCCGGTGTCGACCTTGGAGATGTTCTGCAACACCATGTCGATGTTGATCTCGGCGTCGGCGACCGCGCGGAACACCTTGGCGGCGTAGCCCGGCCGGTCCTCGAGTCCGACGACGGTGATCTTGGCCTCGCTGCGATCGTGCGCGACGCCGGTGAGAATCGCTTCTTCCACGGGGATGTCCTCCATCGATCCGGCCACCATCGTGCCGGGTTTGGTCGAGTACGACGAGCGCACGTGAACGGGAACGTTGTATCGGCGGGCGTATTCCACGCACCGCAGCATCAGGACCTTGGCGCCGCACGCGGCCATCTCCAGCATCTCCTCGAAGGAGACGGTCTCGAGCCGCCGGGCGTCGGGCACGATGCGCGGATCGGCGGTGTAGACGCCGTCGACGTCGGTGTAGATCTCACAGACGTCGGCCTCCAACGCCGCGGCGAGCGCGACGGCGGTGGTGTCCGAGCCGCCGCGGCCCAGCGTGGTGATGTCCTTGGTGTCCTGCGAGACGCCCTGGAAGCCGGCGACCAGCACGATCTTGCCCTCGTCGAGCGCCGCGCGGACGCGCCCCGGCGTGACGTCGATGATCTTGGCCGATCCGTGGCTGCTGGTGGTGATCACCCCGGCCTGCGAGCCGGTGAACGACTGCGCCTGCGCGCCGAGCGAACTGATCGCCATTGCCACCAGCGCGTTGGAGATGCGCTCACCGGAGGTCAGCAACATGTCCATCTCGCGGGCCGGAGGCGCCGGATTGACCTGCTGGGCCAGATCGAGCAGCTCATCGGTCGTGTCACCCATCGCGGAGACGACCACGACGACGTCGTTGCCCTGCTTCTTGGTTTCGACGATGCGCTCGGCGACACGACGAATCCGCTCGGCCGAGGCGACCGAGGATCCGCCATATTTCTGCACCACGAGTGCCACGTCGGCTGCCCTCCTGCAAGGTGTGTCGATGCGTTGTTTGCCGGGACAACCTTACCGGCGGCCCTCGTGCACCTCGCAGCCGCCGCTCGGCGCCCCGCCCAGATCGCACTTTCCACAGGTCGCGCTTTCCACAGGTCGCTGACCTACCATCTCTGCGTGTCCACCACGAGTGCCGTCGGCCGCGACGCGCGCACACCCGACCCCGGCGAACCAACGCACGCGTCGGCGGCGAGCGCGCTGCCCACCCCCGAGTGGCGGTCATGGCTCGCGCCGATCGGCATCTTCCTGCTGATTCGTGCCGTCGGGATTCTCGTGCTGGCCCGGTTCGACGCGCTGCGCGGCTCGTCGCTGCGGGAGTCGTTGTCGGCGTGGGACGGCAAATGGATGCTCGCGATCGCCGAACACGGATACGACGGTGTGCCCGTCGAGCTCACCGACGCCCGCGGCTACCACACCGCCGACACCGCCTTCGCCTTCTTTCCCGGCTATCCGTATGCCGTGGGCGCACTCGCCCACCTTCCGTTCCTGAGCCCGTTCGGTGCGGCAGTACTACTGAATCTGGTGCTCGGATGTGTGGCCGCGGTGGGGGCAGCGCGGTTGGGTGTGCTGTGCGTGGAGCGGATGGCCGGGCGGACACCGATGCTCGCCGCTCTCGACCACACCGACGCGGGTGACTCGTATGCCCGGCGCGTCGGGCTCTATCTCGTCGCGATCTTCGCCGCGACCCCGATGTCGGTGGTCCTCAACATGGCCTACACCGAGACGCTGTTCTGTGCGCTGAGCATCTGGGCTCTGGTCGGTGTGCTGCAGCGGCGGTGGGTGCTCGCCGGGATCTGCGCGTGCCTGGTCGGGACGGTGCGTCCGACCGCAGTGGTCGTCATCGGGGTGGTGATGCTGGCCGCGCTGATCGACGTGTTTGGCCGGTCTGAGTCACCGTGGTCGATGTGGACGGCCGCCCGCGCCTGGTTCGCGGTGGTCCTCAGCCCGCTCGGCTACCTCGGTTACCTGGCCGTGGTGTGGGCCCAGACCGGCTCGCCGACAGGGTGGTTCACGATCCAGACCCAGGGCTGGGACACCCGCTTCGATTGGGGCGTGGCGGCATTCACCTTCGTCAACGATCAACTGGTGAACTCCGGCGAGGTGGCACCGGTCGCGACGTCGTGGATCATCGTCGCGACGCTGGTGATGGTGGTGGTGGCGCTGTGGGCTCGGCTGCCGTGGCCGGTCCTGACCTACGGCGTTCTGGTCACCGCGTCGATCGTGGCGTCGAGTGGTCTCATGATGAGTCGGCCCCGGCTGCTGTTGCCCGCGTTCGTGCTGCTCCTGCCGCTGGCCATCGTCCTCGCCCGGGCCCGCCCGGCGATCGGGGTGGCCGTGATGGTGCCGATCGTGTTGGCCAGTTCATGGTTCGGGGCCCACATGCTGACGGTGTACCCGCACGCCATGTAGGTCCGGGACTCTCAGCCACCCGACACTTCGGCGGCGAAACCCGCACACAGCACGCGAAGCCCGGCGTCGAGCACCGCTCGTGGGTCCGAGAGTCGGGTCGCGTCCGGGTTGCCGGCGAGGGCGGCCAGCTGCGGCAGGGTCGTCGGGTCGACGGCGAGCCGCCCGGCGATCAGGTCGGCCAGACCGCCGGCCGGCGACGGCGACGCCTCGGCACCCGGGCGCCGGAGTTGCTCACTGAGAAGCTGTTCGCCGACGGCGGCCAGCGCGACGCCGTTCACGAACGACCAGAACGCCAGGGCCATCTCCGCGGCCCGCACGTGCCCGACACCGACGTCGACGAATCCGGCGATCAGCCAATCGAGTCCGGCCAGCGACTCGGTCCCGAAGGCGTAGCGCGGCGTCGCATACGCGAGCACCACCCATGGATGGCGTTGGTAGAGCGCCCAGTCGACGTCGACGGCGATCTCGATGCGCTCGCGCCACGTGGGTGAGCAATCTTGCACCGGATAGGGAAACCGGGTGCCGATCTCCTCGGCCATGGCGTGGAGCAACGCGTCCTTGTCGGCGATGTGCCGGTACAGCGACATCGCGCCGACGCCGAGTTCGTCGGCGATCCGGCGCATCGACAGCGCGTCGAGCCCGTCACGGTCGGCGACGACGATGGCTGCCTCGACGATCGCCGACGACGTCAGCTTCTGGACCGACTGGGCCACCACCACGCTCCCCTCACCCCGCACCGGGAATTTTCCACTTGCGTACAGCGTACCCATATCCGTACCGTCTATGAGCGTACGTCGTACGCGGGCGCCGACCCGCGACGACGCGAACCCCCGGATGCAGAATCCGGACACCAGATACCCAGACACCAACACCCAGACATCAGATACGGAGCCCTCCTCATGACCACCGAATGCCGCACGACCGATCAGCGCCACCGGGACACCTCGGTCGCCGATCGCCGTACCTGGCTCGGGCTGGCCGTGTTGACGCTGCCCGTGCTGCTGGTGTCGATGGACTTCTCGGTGCTCTATCTGGCGATCCCGTCGATCACCGATGCGCTCGACCCCAGCGCCGCCCAGCAACTCTGGATTCTCGACATCTACGGCTTCCTCATCGCCGGTCTGCTGATCACGATGGGCAATGTCGGCGACCGGCTCGGTCGGCGACGGATCCTGCTCGCCGGTGCCGCGATGTTCGGCATCGCCTCGGTCATCGCCGCCTTCGCGCCGAGCGCCGGTGTCCTCATCGCCGCCCGCTCACTGATGGGCATCGGCGGTGCGACCCTGATGCCGTCGAGTCTCTCGTTGATCGCCAACATGTTCCCGAATGCCCGCGATCGCGCTCGCGCGATCGGCGTCTGGACGGCCGCCTTCGCGGGCGGTTCAGCCATCGGTCCGGTGGTGGGCGGCGTTCTGCTGCACCACTTCTGGTGGGGCGTCGTATTCCTCATCAACGTGCCGGTACTGGCCGTGCTGTTCGTGCTCGCCCCGCGCCTGGTTCCCGAGTACCGCGCGCCGTCGACCGACCCCTTCGACTTCCTCGGCGTGGCGTTGTCACTGCTGGCGATCCTGCCGATCGTGTACTCGATCAAGACCATGGCCGCCGACGGTGTCACCCCGGTCGTCGCGGTGATCGGTGTCTTTGGCGTGATCATGTTCGCGGTGTTCCTCCTGCAGCAACGTCGTACCCGTGCCCCGTTGCTCGACCTCAAGCTGTTCGGCAACGTCGCCTTCAGTGCCGCGGTCGCCTGCGCGCTCGTGGGCATGATGGCGTTGGGCGGCATGTCGTATCTGACGGGCGTGTACCTGCAATCGGTGATGGGTCATGACGTCCTGGCCGCGGCACTGGCCGGTCTGCCGATGGCGATCGCCGTCGCCGTCTTCTCGATCGGTGCCAGCCGGGTCTCGGCGTGGGTGGGTACCCGCACCGCGTTCATCGGGTCGGTGGTGCTCGCCGCGCTGGGCAACCTCGGGTTGCTGTGGCTGTCCACCGACAGCCCGCTGTGGATCTATCTGGTGTCGACGTCGATCGCCGGTATCGGTTACGGCGTGCAGTTCAGCCTGGTCTCCGACGTCGTCGTCGGTTCGGTTCCGCCCGAACGGTCGGGTGCGGCCTCCGGCATCTCCGAGACGAGCTTCGAGCTGGGCACCGCGCTCGGTCTTGCGCTGCTCGGCTCGCTGGCGACGCTGGTGTTCCGCGAGCACAGCTCGGGAGCCGGGTTCGGCGACACCCTCGGCGAGACCCTGCATCGGGCGACCGGCATGGGTGCCGACGGCACCGCCCTCGCCGACGCCGCCCGCGCAGCCTTCGTCGACGGGGTCCACGCCGCCTCGCTTGCCGCGGTGATCACACTCACCGTGCTCGCGGTCGTCCTCGCTGTCGTGATGCGGAACCCGAAGGACGCGATCAGCGGGAGCTGATCTTCGGTGTGGCCCGCTCGATGATCGACCGGGTGTCGACGCCTGCGGCCAGTGTGCCGAAGACGTCTCCCTGCTCACCGCCGAGTCGGCTCGCGGTGAAGGCGTCGGCGACGGCCGGGTGACCGAAGCGCACCAGCAGCGAACCCTGCAGCACCATCGCCATGTCGCCGACGATGCGACGGGCACGGTACTGCAGGGCATCGGTGTCGGCGGGATCGAGGGCGCCGAAGGTCGATTCGAGATCGGCGACGGCCCGGTCCAGATGCCGGTCGGCCCCACCCGCCCGCTTCACCTCGTCGAGGAACACCCCGAGCGTCTCCGGCTGTCTGGCGATGGCCCGCAACACGTCCAGTGCGGCGACGTTGCCCGAGCCCTCCCAGATCGACAGGAGTGGCGACTCCCGGAACAACCTGGGCATGCGCGAGTCCTCTACATATCCGTTGCCACCCAGACATTCCAGCGACTCCGCGGCATGGACGGGCCCGCGCTTGCACACGTGATACTTGCTGACCGCCAACGCGATTCGCCGGAGCAGGCCGGCACGCGCATCACCACGGGTCGCGACATCGGTCAGATCGGCCAGCCACAACGCCACCGTCGTCGCCGCCTCGGCCTCGACGGCGAGGTCGCTCAGCACGTTGCGCATCAGGGGCGCATCGGCGAGTGTCGTGCCGAATGCGCGGCGGTATGCGGCATGGTGGGCCGCCTGGGTGACGCCCGTGCGCATTGCCGTCGCGGTCCCCAGCACACAATCGAGGCGGGTGAGGTTGACCATCTCGACGATGACCTTGACCCCGGCGCCCTCGTCCCCGACCCGCCAGCCCACGGTGTCGTCGTATTCCACCTCGCTGCTGGCATTGGAGTGATTGCCGAGCTTGTCCTTGAGTCGTTGCAGCAGAAAGGGATTGCGGGTGCCGTCGGGCAGTACCCGCGGGACGAGAAAACAGGTCAGCCCGTCCGGGGCCTGCGCGAGCGCGAGGAACAGATCCGACATCGGCGCGGAAGTGAACCACTTGTGCCCGGTGATCCGATAGGTACCGTCGCGGTGGCGCACCGCGGTCGTGGTGTTCGCCCGAACGTCGGAGCCGCCCTGCTTCTCGGTCATCGACATCCCCGCGATGAGTCCACGCTTGTCGAGCGGAGGCCGCAGGCCCGGGTGAACCGGGCGGGATTCGCATCGCGCAGCGGAGGAACCTGATTCGTCACTTCGTGGGTGGCCATCCACCGAGCATTACACATGGCGATCATCTGATGTAATGATGTAATGCCGCCGATTCATCGGCGCAGGCGATGCGCGGTGTAACGTCCGGATGCGATGACCGATCCGCTCGCGCCTCCCGTCCCGGCGCGCTCGGCGATCCTGAGCCTGCTCCTCGGTGCTCACCCACCGACGCTGACGGTGCGCGAGATCGTTGGCGCCATGCGGCTTTTCGGCATTGCGGAGTCCACGACGCGGGTAGCGCTGACGCGCATGGTGGCCGGCGGTGACCTCATCCGCGACGACGCGGGCCACACCTTGTCCGAGCGCCTCGTGCAGCGCCAGCGAGACGTCGAGCCCCCCGATCGCCGGCCGTGGACCGGGTTGTGGGAGATGGCGGTCGTCACCACCACCGGACGCGACGCCGCCGACCGGGTCGCCCTGCGCTCGGAAATGGCACGCCAACGGGTTGCGCAACTGCGCGAGGGCGTCTGGACCCGGCCCGCCAATCTGGACCGACCGTTCTCGGCCCGTCTCCTCGAGGTGTCGACCTGCTTCGAGGCCCACCCACTGTCGGGCTCCGCCGAACTCACCCACCGGTTGTGGGATCTCGACGCCTGGTCGCGCCGGGGCCACGCGTTCCTCGACGCTCTCGACGATGTCGCCGACCGGGGTGCGGCCGACGAGCCGAGGCGGTTCCGGATCATGGTCGCCGCCGTACATCACCTGCAGACCGACCCACTGCTGCCCGACGAGCTGCTCCCGGAAGGCTGGCCCGCCGAGGCGCTGACCACGGTGTACGCCGAATACCGCGCATGGCTCGCGGCCATGCGCGAGAACCTCCGCGAGGACCAGGTCGCCGATACCGAACCGCGCTGAGCGGTGTCGCGGACCAAAGCCCCGGCGGGTCGGGTCACAGCGCTCGCCCGAGATGGCCTCGGCCACAGTGCCCAGTTCGTGCGCCGCGCAGGACAGCCACGCTGCGCTCGCCGGCCGGCCACGAGACGACGACGTAGTCTCGACGGCGTGCACGAACTCATCGAAGAACGCTGGAGCGCGCGGGGATACGACCCCGACGCCACGATCAGCGCCGAAGAGATCACCGACATCCTCGAGGCCGGGCGGTGGGCGCCGACGTGGGGGCGAATCCAGCCGGTGCGCTTCGTCGTCGGTCTCCGCGGCGACGCCACGTTCGAGCAGTTGGCCGCCGCCCTCAATCGCGGCAACAAGGGGTGGGCGCCATCGGCCGGCGCCCTGATCCTGGTGTGCACCAGCGACGCCGCCGACGACGCCAAGCTGCACGACTACGGCGCCGTCGACCTGGGTCTCGCGGTGGCCCAGATGAGCATCCAGGCGGTCTCGATGGGGATCAACCCCCATCCCATGGCCGGCTTCGACGCGAGCGCCGCACGCGCGGCATTCGACGTCCCGGCCGACAAGCGGCCGATGGTGATACTCGCGCTCGGCCGCCTCGCCGACGACCCCACGCTTCTCGACCCGGACGTCGCCGACCGCGACAGCCAACCCCGGGAACGGTTGCCGCTGAGCGAGATCGCGTTCGCCCGCAGGTGGGGCGAGCCGTTCGCCGCCGCACAGTGATCCCGGCCTGACATCGTGACCGAGGCACCCCGGACCCACCCGCGGATCGGTGTCCTGGGGCCGGTCTGCGTGTTCACCACCGCGGGCGAGCCGACGCCGGTCACCTCGGGGCGGGCGCGCAGCCTGCTGGTGTCACTCGTCCTGTCTCACCCGCGACCCGTCGGCATCGACGCGCTCGTCGCCGACGCCTGGCCGGACCGGCCTCCCCAGAACCCGAACGGGGCGGTCCAGACCCAGATTTCGCGTCTCCGAAGGATTCTCGGCGCCGGGACGATTGCCGGGTCGGCGGCGGGATATCGCCTCGTCGTCGACGGACCGGTGTCGGATCTCACCCTCGCCGAGGCTCTCTCACGGTCAACACAGTCATCCGACACCGGATACGCTGCCGAGCTGCAGAATTGGCGTGGCGAGCCGGGCACCGACCTCCCGGACGGCGAACTGCGCGAACGGCTCGCCGCGCGCACCGAACGCGCATATCGTGCACTGCAGGAGGCTGACTGGCGCCACCGGTTGCGCACCGAACCGCAGATCGTGGCCACCGAGTTGGCGACTGCGCGCGAGCGCCGACCACTCGACGAGCATCTCGCCGCGGTACACATGCGGGCCCTCCTTGCCGCCGGAGACCCCAACGCCGCCTTGCAGATCCACGCCCGGATCGTCGCCGGGCTCACCGAATCACTCGGCGCCGACCCCGGACCCGAACTGGCGGCGGCCCACAGCGCCGCGCTCACCTACGCACCGCTGCCACGGACTCCCCCACCCCCCTCCGACGAGTACCTCGCCGATGCCGAGATGATGACGCAGTTGGCTGTGGCGCTGCGTGAGTCGTCGGTGGTGACGGTGCTGGGTCCCGGCGGGATCGGCAAGACGCGTTTGATCACCGAGTACATCGCCGTCCATGCCCCGATGAATGTCTTCGTGGATCTGTCCGCCGCGCGTGCCCCCGATGACGTGCGTGCGGCGGTGGCGGCGGCGCTCGGCCGCGGTGCGCTGCCCGAGCAGGGCACCGCTGCTGCACCAACCGCTTCTTCGGCGTCCGCCGCCGGCATTGCCGGCGCCGCCCTGGCACACCTGGCCGCCGCCGGCGCGGTGATCGTGCTCGACGGCTGCGAGCATCTAATCGACTTCGTTGTCGATCTGATCAACGACATCCGTTCCCGACGTAGCGATCTCACCATCGTGGCCACCAGCCGCATCGGACTCGGCCTGGTCGATGAGAGGGTCCTCACGGTATCGCCGTTGACACCCGAGCGTGGCGCCACACTGTTCGAGCGGCGGATTCGCGCACTACGACCGGGGATACCGACCGACGTCGCGGTGTTCGGCGAGCTGTGCACACGCCTGGACGGTTCACCGCTGGCCATCGAACTCGCGGCCGCACAGTTGCGGCACCTGTCGCCGCGCGACCTCCTCGATCGTGTCGATTCCCGTTTCGAACTCCTCACCCCGACCGGCGGCGGACACCGACGCTCCTTGTCCGAGATCGTCTCGACGAGTTGGGAATTGTTGCCCGACAGTGCACAGCGCACGCTGGAGGTACTCGCCTCGCTTCCCGGTGATGTCCGCCTCGACGACGCCCTGATGTTCACCGAGGTGACCGAGCGATCACTGGCCGAGGTCTGCAATCATTCGCTCGCCGTCGTGGTCGACCATCCCGACGGGGCGACCCGGTATCGACTCACCGAGACGGTCCGGGAATTCGCGCGAGCCCGCACCGCTGCCGATCCGGCGCGCGAGGCCGCACTGCGTCGCGAGAAGGTCGACTGGGCGAGCAGACTCGTGACCGACGTCGCGGGAGCACTGTTGGGCACCGACATCATCAAGGCCTTCGCGCGGCTCGACGAGACCACCGACGCGGTGCTCGCGATCCTCGACTCCGCCGTCGGCGACCCCGACCCGGCGGACCCCGGGGCGCCCGCCCGGCTGCTGCCGATCACCCTGTGGCGGGTGGTGCGCACCGGCGGACACCCGAACCTCGGCGACCTCGCCGAGGCAGCCGTCGCGGGCTGCGGCGACCCCGACTGCGGCGACCCCGACTGCGGCAACCCCGACTGCGGCAACTCGGCCGAGATTCCCGGACTCCTCTGCGCCACCGGCTATCTCATTGCTCTCGGCAGGTATCGGGCAGCCGGCCGGGCCCGTGCCGCATTGCGCCGGACGGCTCGGCGGCACGCGCCCCCCGAGCACCTCGCCCCGCTGGTCGAGGCCGTCAGCGGCTCGCCCCGACGGCTCGCGCACGTCCTCGCGCGGGCATCGCGGTCTCCGAACCCGGTGGTGGCCGCCGTCGCGGAGATCGCGCGTTCCGACGTCGCCGAGTTCGCTGCTGCGCCGTCGATGTCCCGGCGGTCGGCGCTGCGGGCGGTCGTCGCCGCCGAACGCGCCGGGCATCCGTGGTTGACCGCCGCGGCACGGCACCGTCTCGGCCGCGGCCACCTGCTCCTCGGCGACCGTGCGGGTGCCGCAACGCTGTTCGCTCGCGCCGCGGATGACCATGCCGCCCTGGGCTTTCAGGAGGAGAGTTCCCGCACCCGGGTTCATCAGGCGGTCGCCTTGTCGGTCTCCGCACCGGATGTCGCGGTCGAGTTGCTCGAGACCTGTCTGCGCGATTCCGGTGACTCGCCGAAAGCGTTCGTCGCGACCGCCCACGCCGCGCTCGCCGATCTGCTGGTCGCCGACGACCCGTCGGGAGCCCGCCGATCCGCCGAACGCGCCATCGAGATCGTCGGGCCGCCCACCGATGCCCACTGTGCCTATCTGCACGGTGTGCGCGCGGTGATCCTGCAGCGGACCGGCGAGGTCGTCGCCGCACGCCTGGCCGCCGAGTCGCTGCGGGTCTCGTTGTCGCACTTGGCCGCAGCGCCGGCCACCAATCTGCCGGCCTTGGGCGCCGCGGCGGCCGCGGTGGCCCTCGTCACCGACCGGGTGTCCTCCGATGCCCTCGCCGCTGCCGCTCGGGGCGCCCGCTACCGGCGCGACTTCTCCGTCATCGATCTCGGCGACGGCCCACGCTCACGGCGCACCGCGCTGCTCACCGTCCTGCGCTGAGGGGTGCGTGAAAGCGAAATGAAAGCGGCGTCGGGCAGGGTCGACACCATGCTCGCCGACAGCACCCACCACGCCGACACGCTTCCCGACACCGCGATCCACGCCGACCACCTGCGCAAGACCTTCGGTGGCGTCGTCGCGGTCGACGACGTGTCGTTCACCGTGCCGCGCGGAACCATCCTGGGCGTCCTGGGCCCCAACGGCGCAGGCAAGACGACCACCGTGCGCATGCTCGCGACCCTGATCCGCCCCGACGCCGGACGCGCGACGATCTTCGGCCGGGATGTGGCCGCCGACGCCACCGCGGTGCGGTCGCTCATCTCACTCACCGGCCAATACGCCTCGGTCGACGAGGATCTCACCGCCACGGAGAACCTCGAGTTGTTCGCGCGGTTGCTGGGATACAGCGGCCGGGCCGCACGCACGCGCGCCACCGATCTCATCGACCGGTTCGGGCTCAGTGCCGCCGCGCGGCGTCCCGTCAGCGGATTCTCCGGCGGTATGCGGCGCCGGATCGATCTCGCGGCATCGATGATCCGTACCCCGGCACTGCTGTTCCTCGACGAGCCGACCACCGGACTCGACCCGACCACCCGCACCCAGGTCTGGTCCAGTGTCCGCGACCTGGTCGCGCAGGGTAGTACCGTCCTGCTCACCACGCAGTATCTCGATGAGGCCGACCAGCTCTCGGATTCCCTGGTCGTCATCGACAAGGGCCGCGTCATCGCCTCCGGAGACGCCGACACCCTCAAGGATCGGGTCGGCGACCGCTCGTTGGAGGTCACCGTCGACCCGGTACACCTCTCCGAGGCGCGCGAGGTGCTGCGCATCGCTCTCGACACGGCGGTGACCACCACCCCCGAGAACGGACAGCTCATCGCCGCGATCACCGATCCGTCTGCCGCGGCTCGTGCGGTCGTTGCGCTCGACGGCGCGGGCATCGGTGTCGGGGAGGTCTCGGTGCGACGACCCAGCCTCGACGACGTGTTCTTCTCCCTCACCGCCGGACCGTCCAGGGAGGTGGCCGCATGAGCGCCGCCACCGGAGGTGGCCAATTGAGCGCCGCCACCGGAGGTGGCCAATTGAGCGCCGCCACCGAAATCCCCACCCCAGGACTGCACCTGGGCACCCCCGTCGACCACATCGGTATCGGCAAGGCCATTCGGGACACCATCACCATGGCGCGCCGAGGCCTGTTGCGGCTCAAGCACACTCCGCAACAACTGTTCGACGTGATCGTCATCCCGATCGTGTTCACCGTGATGTTCGCCAACATCTTCGGGGGCGCCATCGCCGGCAGCGTGGATGCCTATCTGCCCCAGCTGGTGCCGGGCGTGCTGGTCTCGGTGGCGATCACCGCGTCGGTGGTCACCGGCGTGCAACTGCGCGAGGACATGGACCGCGGGGTCTTCGACCGCTTCATCTCCCTGCCCATCGCGCGTATCGCCCCGCTCGCCGGCTCATTGATCGCCGACGTCGTGCGCTACCTCATCGCCGCGGTCATGTCGATCGGCGTCGGCATGATCCTCGGGTACCGGCCGTCGAGTGTGCTCGGCACCATCGCCGGCATCATCCTGACCCTCTTCGCGGCCTTCGCGATCAGCTGGATCTTCGCGCTGATGGGAGTGCTCATGTCGAAAGCCTCTGCAGTACAGGGGGTGTCGATGCTGGTACTCATGCCGCTCACGTTCACCTCCAACATCTTCGTGCCGGTGACCACGATGCCCAGCTGGATGCGCACGCTCGCCGACGTCAATCCGATCTCACATCTCGTGTCCTCGCTCCGCTCGCTGATCAACGACGGGCAGGTCACCGCGCACGTGGGCTGGACACTCATCGGTGCGGTCGCCATCATCGTCGTCGTCGCACCGATCACCGTGCGCGCCTATCTCCGTCAGGCGTGATGTGTCACCGGACCGACCCGAACGCCTCACCGTCGACGACGACCTGTTCCTCCGCATGGAACATGCCCTCGGCGTACCCGTTGTCAACCAGGCCATCTGGCGCCTGCCGGGCCGCATCGACCCCGGTGAGTTCGCGGCGCTCGGCCGGACGCTGAGCTGCGGGCGCCTGGCCCGACTGGTGGATCGGACACCGTTTCCGCAGCGCGACAGGTGGATTCACACCCGAGCCGCCGGTGCCCACAGGTTCTGCGAGAAGGCGATCGCGGCGCACGAGATACCGGCGTGGGCCCGGCGGCAGGCCGAGGTCGGTGTGGATGCCGTGGTGGGCCCGGCATGGCGGCTGACCGCCGTGTACGTCGACGACACCGGCGAAACCGCGGTGTCGTGGGTGAATTCACACGTCATCGCCGACGGCGGTGCGGTGATCACCGGCGTCGAGGAGGCCGTGGCCGGTGAGACCTTCGACGTGACCGACGCCCGGGCCGGCGTCGGTGACACGGTTCGGGAGGGCGCCCGGACCCTGCTGTGTGCCGCCGACGCCGCCCGAAGGCTTTTGATGTCGCGGCCCGCGACCCTCACCCGTCCGCCGGCACCGCCGGTCGAGCCGGTGCCCGCGATCGGACAGCCGGGTGTTCCGTCGCCGAGCCCTTCGGTGGTGGTCACCGTCGACGAGTCCGAGTTCGACTCTGCTGCAACCGCTGTCGGCGGGACCGCCAACACGCTGTTCACCGCGCTGGTGATCGGCGTCCTCGAAGCCACCGGCCGGGTTGCCGACGGCGACGAGATCCCGATCGGGCTACCGGTCTCGACGCGAACGCCCGGTGATCGTCGGGCGAACGCCACCACCGGCGCCACCGCACTCTATCGGTTGAGCGCCGCACGACGCCGCGATCTGCGCCCGCTACGTGCGGCGAGCAAGGCCGCGTTCGCCGCGGTCTCCGACGAGCCGGGGGCGCTCGAACTCCTCGGGCGGATCGCGCAACCGCTCGGCGACACCATAGTTCGGCGTCTGGCCACCGATGCCCGGGCGCCGCTGTGCCTCGCGTCGAACCTCGGAACACTGGGCGGCGCCTTCGCCGGCCTCGGCTTCGGCCGACCCGGACCCGTCGCCATGCGGTCGATGACGCTGGGCGCCACCACGGAAGCGTTGCGCCGCATGGACGGTGGTATCAGTGGTTGGTCGTCGCGCAGTGCCGGTGTGGTCACCCTGTGTCTGACCGCTCTCGATCCCATACGGGTACCCGACGAGCCGACACTGAGCGGTCTCGTCGCCGAGGAACTCGAGCGGTGGCGGTTGCCTGCCACCCTCTGGGGTGCCTGACCGCCCGCAGACCGCGGTTATCCGGCAACTCCCTGCAGCAGGCGCGCGTCGACGATGTCGGCGGCGGTGCGCACCGCACGATCCGAACTGATCATCGTCGCCGCGAATGTGGCTGCGGCGGTGCGGACGGACTCGCTGCGCGCAACCGTCAGGTCGTCGAACATCGTCTCGGCGGTGAGCCGGGTGAAGCGCCGCCCGGTGCCCAGCCCGAGGTCGGCGATCCGGCCGGCCCAGAACGGCTGTTCGGCGGTGAACGAGTACACGATCGCCGGGATGCCGGCACGCAGACCGGCTGCGGTGGTTCCGGCGCCCCCGTGATGCACCACTGCAGAACACCGCGGCAGCAGCCATGAATGATTCACCGCGGCCACGTCGTAGCTATCGGACGATTCGTCGGCGTCGGATGACACCCCGGAATCCGAGGAAACACCCTGCGCCCCCGACCGACCACCGAAGGCGAATACGCATCTCATGCCGTGGCGCCGGGCGGCCGTGGCGATCATCGCGCGCGTCGCCGCCGGATTGGCGATCGGCATCGACCCGAAGCCCACGAACAACGGCGGCTCCCCGGCGTCGAGCCACCGCACCAGATCGGCATCGGCTCCGGAGGTTTCGTCGAGCGTCGCACGCGCATGGGAGGGCAGATCGAGGAACCCGACCACCGGTTTGATCGACGGTCCCGCCCGCCATTGCTCGGCGAGGCCGGGCACGATGCCCGGATCGTAGGCCTGGATCTGGGGGATCTGCGCGAGATTCAGGCGCTGCGCACACGACGTGCGAACGGGGCGTAGTCCTGCTCGTTGTCGAAAGCGGTTCTCGCCGTGCCTCATCACCGACCACACCGCGCCATCGTGAATTCGCCACGCCCGGCGCGTCCACTGCGAAGTCCACCCGTCGGTGACCCCGGGAACCGGCCCGATCAGGGCGTTCTCCGACATCGGTGCATACCGCAGCACCGTCAGCGGCACACCGAGTCGCTCGGCCACGGCCAGCCCTCGGGCCTGACACAGCGGTGCGGCGATGAGGGCGTCGACGCCGGTGATCGTGGGATCGTCGCCCAGAAATGTCGTCATCATCGCGTCGTCGAACGCCGCGATGCCCGCGCGTGCGGTGTCGATCGCGAACTTCGCCTGACGCAACGGATGTGCCGATCGTTGGGCGTCGAGTGCCTCGTCCGAGGTCCATTGCCGATCGGTGTCGGCGCCGATCGGCACCACCTCCCCGACCCCGGCCGCGGTGGCCAACGGCACCAGATTGGGCGGAACCGCCACGGTGACACGGTGTCCGCGGCGTGCCGATTCCAGAGCGAGACACAGGCCCGGCTGGACGTCGCCTCGGCTGCCGTAGAGCAGAAAGACCAGGTGCGCGGCGTCGGGCGCGCCGGTACGCATCGTTGTGTGGATCACCGCTGATGTCACCAGAACCTGTGCGGGAGACCCCAGGCGGACAACTCGTCGCCGACCACTGCCGCGAGTTGTGCACTGTCGCCGTGGTATTCGGGCACGAAACCGGCGACCGTCATGGTGATGCGGTCGCCGTACTCGACGATCCACGTCGACAGACCCGGGCCCGGTACCACCAGATCACGGCCCGCGCGGCCGCGCACGAGCATCCGCAGCAGGAACGACGATGCCGGCACACCGCCGATCGCGCGGACCTTCTCGTCGAGCACCCCGAGGTTGGACACACTGACGTCAGGTGCCGGAACACTGCGCAGCGCGGCACCCAGAACACGGCGTGGCATCACCCGGACCAGCGCCTGCAGGTCGTCGGGAACGTCGGTACCCGACGTCGCATAGGCGGCGAACGCTTCTCGACTCAGTGCCCGAAGGTATCCCAGGTCGCCGGGCCAACGGTGCCGAGGGTCGATCCGGAGCCACACCCCGCCCGAGGCATTCGCGCGCTGGTCCTCGGGCCCGCCACGCTTGCTCACCGCGACGCTCACGCGGAGCTGTTCTCCGACAGGGACTCCCGACCTGTGCACCACGCCGCAGGTGACCGCGGTGTACAAGGTGTTGCCGGTCCCGCCGTGAGCCTTCGCGCACCTATGCCATCGGTCACGATCGATGTCGACGGTGACCAGGCTCGCGCGGTAGGGATCGTAGGTCGGTGCAGCCGAGTTGTTTCCGGCTTTCGGCGCGGGGACCGCCGACCGACGTTTCTGCCGCGCCGAACGCACCGCCGCGCGGGCCGAGCGTCCCGCTGCCCGAACCTGGCGCGCGCTGTCGCGTAGATCGGCACGAAATGCCCGAGCCCCCAGGGCGCTGTGCGTGTCCGGCAAGTCGACGGCCGCACCGTCGGCGGCCGAGATGATCGCGCGCATGATCGCCTCGCCGTCGGCGACGAGGTGCGAGGCCAGGAGCACCACGACGCGGCGATCCCGTGTCGTGGTGGTGGTGTGCAGTCGCCACGCCGGTCCGCGAGACGGTCGGAGATCGGCAGCCCGCAGGACCTCGTCGGCCCACACCCCGATGGCGGCGTCATCGATTCGGGCGCCGGAGATCACTTGCGGCGCAAAAGGTGACCGCAGCCACCGCCGTTGCGCGCCCGGCACCCGCCGAGGCCCCACACTGCGATGGAGCAGTCCATGACTCAGCTGCTCGGCGAACCGTTCGACGGCACCGATTCCGGGGTCATCGTCGAGGACCCAGCAGTATTGGATGGATGTGCCATAGCCGAGTTTCTCCTCGGCGAGCAGGAACGCCTCGTCCGGCCCGCTCACCCGCGGAACCGGTGTGATCGCAGGACCCGACATGGTGGGCGCCGTCGCAATGGGAGTTGTCGCGGCCGGCGCCGTCATGGCAGGCCGCGCTCGGTCGTCGGGCGCAGGAGGTTGCGTACCGAGAACGTGCCGGCGTCGGCGTCATAGGCGCGGATCAGAACCAGACGCGCGGCATGGACGACGATGACCGGCGGCAGATAGCCCAACGCGGCACCCGCAGCCAGCCCGTAGCGGCGATGCAGGAGCAGCGTCCGCGGCAGGAAACTCATGTACTCGGCGAAGGCCGACACACCGGTTTCCATCCGCCGCGGTGACACCCCCACCGTCAGCGATGCCAGAAATGCGTTGCGCCCATTGATGTCCTGCACACACAGACCCATGTCGACGTCTTCGAAGATGTCGCGGCGCATGCTCACGCGGGTACGGATCACCTGCCACACCTCGCGCCGGACCACCATGTTCGATCCGTAGAGGACGGGTATCTCCCGGGGTTCGGATGATTCCGGCACGGTCGTCCGGTCGCGACGCAGGCGCCGTACCGCGGGCCCGAGCAGCCGGGCGATCCGGCTCATCGAACCCTCGAACGGCAACCCGTAGGCGGCGCCCCGGCCGCACAGCGCCGACCAGTGGCCCTGCGAATCCGCTTCGAAGAACTCCACGATGGTCTGAGCCCACCCCGACGGAATCCGGGTGTCGGCGTCGATGCGGGCGATGACGTCACCGGTCGCGCTGTCCATGCCGGCATTCCGTGCGTGCACAAGACCTTGTGTGGATTCCTCGACAATCCGGATCCGACGGCTCCGCAGCATTCGCTCCTCGACGATCCCACGCGTGGCGTCCGTCGAATTGTTGTCGACCACAACGATTTCGGCGATGTCGTCGATCTGCTCGATGAGCAGGTCCAGACACGTCCCGATGGTGTCCGCCTCGTTGAACACCGGGATCACCACCGACAAGAGAATCCGCCCGTCACCGCGCGGCGTCGGCAGGGCATGGTCGGCGTGCGCGCCGTCGTGAACCGCGCGGGTGGTCGTCTCTGAGATCACCGTAATCCCTTGTGTTGTAGCCGATCGGCGTCATGGCCGGCCGGCGAGGCAGAACCACCGGCATCGGTGCCGGATCGCATGAACGTCGGGAGAACACACCGGAAAGCGTTGATCGGCGAGCACAAGCATCACCACCGTCGTCGAACATGACCCCCGTGATGTCCTTCCCAGCGGAGCTTAGGTCAGGTTCGGAAGCCTGGCAATACAGAGGGTTCTGGGTCACATCAGCGAATTCGCATGGAAACGACCACGGTTGACCGTCGCGTCGATATCGGGGAGCAACGGCACACCGGATTCCGTACGCCGTGAGGAATCACGAGAAAGCCCGCTATTTTGCATCACTAACCACGGATTCGGCAAGCCCGGCGAAACGTCACCTATGTCTCACTCTCCCCACTGGTCACCCCGCGGCGGCGGCCCTACTGTCATACCTGTGTCACCGTCAGCGGTTGGGGATGGCGGTCGGCACATGCCACCGACGGCCCGATGTCGGGTGCTGTCGACGCGTGTTCACCGCTGCAGAAGATGTGAAGCCTTTCTCCCCAACGGCGTTGACGCACGGAACGGGGACCGCGCGCACGCCGTTTCCGTCCGTCCGTCTAGTCACCCCGGGGGATGTCATGGAGTACACAGAGCTCGCCGACTATCCGGTCCCTGCGGGCCGGATCACCGAGTGGATCCCGACGGTCGAACCCGACCGCTGGCAATCCGACGATCGACCGCTGTCGCCCAATCACACTGCGCATCTCTATAATTCGGAGTCGGCGCCGGACTCCGGCGACCTCGGTCTGGGATCGTGGATCGGCACCGCATTCCGGTTACCCGGCGACTTCGACCACTCGGTGTTCGCCGCGGTGCTGCGCGCATGGATCGTTCGGCACGACGCCTTCCGAACCACCGTCACCCGGCGCGGCGACACCCACGCCCGGGTGGTTGCGGTGGCCGAATCGGTGACGATCTCCGCGCGGGTACAGCAGGCCCCGCCGCCCGGTGTCGGTGTCGACCGGCATCTCGAGCGCTTCTTCGCCCGTGAGGTGAGCGCCGTGCGGTGGCCGCACGTCGTGGCTGTCACCATCGAGCCCGACAGCCCGATCGAGGCGGCGAAAGGAGTCACCGTCATCGTCGCCGCCGATCACTCGGTGATGGACGCCTACACCCAGCTGCTGCTCATCGCGGAGTTCCGTGAAATCCATCGTGCGCTCGTCGAGGGTCGGGCGCCGGCGCTGCCGTCGTGCGGTTCGTACGTCGACCACTGTGCGCGCGAATTCCAAGCCGCGGAAACCATGACCGCCGATCATCCTGCCGTGCAGGCGTGGCGATCCTTCCTCACCACTGATGACGGCCGGCTACAGATGCCCCGCCTGCCATTGCCGACGCAACCCACCGGGGCGGTGGCCGACGGCGCGGGATGGCAGTCGAGCATTTCCCGGTGGCTGCTGACCGCGCAGGAGACCAACGGCTTCGCTGCGGCCTGTAAGAATCACGGTGCGTCGATGTCGGGCGGCGCGTTCACCGCACTTGCGGTGGCGATTCAACGGCTCACCGGCGACTCGTCGGTTCGGTTCGTCATGCCGATGCATACGCGCACCGACCCGCAATCGTTGGCCGCGGCCGGCTGGTACGTCGGTCTGGTCCCAGTCGATTTGTCACTCGAAGGGGCCGAAACCTTCAGTGCTGCGCTGACTTCGGTAAGTAACGGAGTGCGCAGGCATGCAGCTCTCGCGCACGCGCCGCACCCGCGTATCGCGTCACTGCTCGGCATCACCGAGGCGCCGCGCTTCGCAGTTTCCTACGTCGACGGCCGACATGTGCCGGGTGCCGACTCCTGGGGTGATCGGGATCGAGCGCTGCGCAGCCGAATTCACAACCTCGACGAGGTCTACCTCTGGATCAATCGCACACATGAGGGAATCAACATTTCCCTTCGCTTCCCCAACAACGAGATCGCCACGACATCGATCCATGCCTTGCTCGCCGAGTTCCGGGCGGTTCTGCTCGAGGTCGCCGATCGCGGAGAACTGGCGCTGGACGCCGGCGCGCCGACGGAGCGCACCGTGTCGACGACGCGCTCAGCGGAGCGGCGATGAGACTGGGCGCGGCGCGGGAGTGGACACCCGCCGCCGGTCACGTCGTGTGCTGGGCGCCGTCGGAGCGGTCGCTCGCTGCAGCGGCCGCCGCCCCGCCACATCCGGTGGGTCCGTCTTTCCTTCAGCAGGACCACATCTCCGCGACGCTCCGGCACCGCGAGGCCGGTCGCGAGCACCGCGGTTTCACCTGCAGCGTCGTCACCGTGCACGACGATCTCGACACCGAACGGATGACCACGGCGCTCACGGAGTTCGTCCGTGCCCACGAGGGTCTGCGATCATCGTTCCGTCTCGACGATTCAGCGGTCACGCGTTACGTCGTCGACGTCGCGGACGTGGAGTTCACGGCGTCAGTACTCGGCGAGATCGATCCGCATCAGCCTCTGGCACAACATCTTCCGTACGCGGCTGTGTTCGATTCGTGGCCGGGCTGCGCGTTCGGTGCGGTGGCGCGTCCGGGATCGTTCGATCTGTACTACGGCATCGATCACGCCTACGGTGATGGTGCGTCGCAGATTCTCGGTATCGCCGAAATCCTCGCCCGTTACCGTGGTTCGCTCGACAATCCGCTGGTCACCGATGCCCATGACAGCTTTCTCGACCACGTCGCCGCCGAAGCGGCTCGCGCAGCACAGATCTCGCCGCTATCACCGGGTGTGACCGAATGGCGGCGGGTTCTTGGACGGTCGGGCGGAACCATCCCCGCCTTCCCACTACCTCTGGGCCTCGACTCGGACGCCGGTGGTGTGATTCCGCAACCCGTGTACATCCACGGCGATGACCTCGCCGACGGTGAGACGACGGCCCGGCTCGCCGCGCTGGCGACCGCGCACCACACCTCGATGACAGCGGTGATCTACGCGGCACTCGGACTCGCGCAGCGCGCAGTGACCGGCGCCGAATGGTATGCAACCGCAACCGTTGTCAGCACCAGGCGGGCCGACGAGTACGCCGGCTCCCAGGGATGGTTCTGCAATTTCGCACCGTTCGGCTTCGAGGTGACCGGCGACACGCTTGCGGACGTTCTCGACGACGCGGCCGCTGCACTTGCCCGATCTCGTACGGCCGCCGACGATCCGGTCCATGCCGCGTTGGGTGTTCTCCTCGCCGAAGGTGCCATCGACCCTGCCGTCGTGGCGAGCCCGCAGATGGTGACCTATCTGGATCTCCGGTGGTTTCCGGCACCGCCGGCCACCTCCGATCTCCTCGTCTTCACCGGCGAGGGCCGGACCGGCAATGCGTCGTTGTGGGTCACCCGCGATGACGACGGGCTCCGGATCACCACCCAGCGCCCCGACAACCCGGTGGCCGCCGACTCGGTGAGCCGCTGGTTTCGCACGCTCCGAGACATTCTCGCCGCCGCCGTGGCGGCCGATACCGTGGAGGTCGGCTGATGCGGGTCACCGCCATCGATCAGGTCGAGTTGACCGGCACCCTCACCGAGTTGTCGGTGACCTGGGTCGGCGCGCCCGCTCGCCGCGGGCTTCCCGTCGGCTTCAATCAAGGCAATCATCTGCGGGCGCAGCGCAGTGGTCGCGGGGCATGGCTGGCCGGGACGGTCACCCTACCCGACGCGCATCCCGATCCGTCGAGGGTCGCGGGTGCAGTGGCCCGCCTGCTCGGCGAACATGATGCCCTCCGAGCGTCTTTCACCGTGTCGGTGGTCCCGACGCAAGACGTTTTCGACGCAACGCAGTTGCAGGTCCGCCCCAGGGTGGTCGGGCGGGTGTGGCACGGTTTCGTGGAGTCCTTGCTCACGCAGCGTTGCCGTGCCGGCAATGTTCCCGGCGTCTTCTTCGGAATCCTCGACGACACGGTGATCTGCGCGTTCGACCATGCGCACGCCGACGCGATCACCATCGACCTGGTCCTCCGCCGCTTGTGCGAGTACTACATCGACCCGACGACGCCGCGGCGTCCGACACTCAGCTATGCCGATCGCTGTCTGACCGACGCTGCCGCAGCGTCGTCACCGAACCGCTGCGACGACGCGGACTCAACGCGGCTCATGCAGGTGTGGCACGACTTCTTCGCTCTCACCGAGGGTGCCGTTCCGGCGTTTCCTCTGCGCCTCGGTGCCGGCCGCGCACCACAACGAACTGTCGTCGTTCCGTTGCTCGATGACTCCGAATGCACTGATTTGCTGCCGGATTCGTCGTTTGCGACGATCCTGTCGGCACTGGCCGCCGCGGTCGCCGACGTGGGTGGTCCGGAGCGCCTGGCGACGCTGATACCGATACACACCCGGGGACCTCGGACATCCGGGTGGCATTCCACGGCCGGGTGGCTGGTGTCCAACGCCCCGGTCGTCGTGAATGCCGGCGACCCGAACAGTGCCACCACGTGGTTACGTCACGCCTCGGAGTTGGCCGGCCTACCTCTCGATCACGTGCTGACGCAGTGTCGTCCGCATCTGCCCACCGAGGACATCTTCATGGTGTCGTACCTGGACTATCGCAAGTTCGGGCCTGCGCTTCCCGGCGCACAACACATCTCGGCAATGACGTCGACCGACACGGCACAGTTCTGGTTCACCCGCTCCGACAGCGGTCTCGAATTGCGCGTGCGCCACCCGGCTCGCCCGGTCGCCGAGCACGTCATCGCCGGCCTGCTGACCGCGCTCCGCAGCCGACTGCGGGAGCCGCGACCGCTCGCCCTGCCCGCACCCTGATCGAGACATCTCCAACCAGGAGCACACTTCCGCGCCCTTTCCATCAGATGGCGCCCACCCCGATGGTTGAGGTTGGTCGAGGTGTCGAGGAGCGCCAGCGACGAGACCTTCTGTGCCGAAGGGCTTCCGGTCCACGGTGATTCGAATCCAGCTCCGGTGCAGGCAGTCTCGAGGCTCGCCGCACGCGGCTCGCACCTCGACCATCCGGGGGAAGACGACTCGCCATCGAAGAATGCTCGCGTCTTCCCCCACCTGACGATCAAATGCTGACGCCCTTCCCACCCGGTGGCCGCCCTACCCGATGGACGGGCCCTTCCC